>CAWHFT010000221.1:0-13558 GCA_963828175.1 uncultured Spirochaetota bacterium | reverse complement strand
AAAATTGAATCCTTCGCGAAGTCTCTAATAAATAAAAATATAGATTGCACTATATAATGAAGGTAACTGTATGTAGTTAATTTCTATTTGGAAAATGAATAACGATATATTTGAAAAAGTTGAACGTGGTTAACCTCGGTTGGCATGTGCATTGCTACGTGATAGGTGCACATGGAGGCTACCGTGGCAAATAAGAATGCTTGCTTGAACGACACCAGCTCATGCGATGAGAATGTCCTTTCGATGTATTTGAAAGAAATCAACAGGATTCCCCTCCTCTCCCGCGAGGACGAGGATAAATATGCGCGAGCCGCGGCTCGCGGCGAGAAGTTCGCAAAGGATATGCTGGTAAAGTCCAATTTGCGCTTCGTCGTCAACGTCGCCAAGAAATACCAGAACCAAGGCCTTCCCCTCGCTGATCTCATCTCCGAGGGAAACATCGGCCTCATCAACGCGATCGATCGATACGACGTCGACAAGGGCTACCACTTCATATCCTACGCCGTCTGGTGGATTAGGCAGGCCATTCTCAAGGCTATCTGCGAGAAGAGCCGCATGATCCGCCTACCGCTCAACCGGGCCAACGAGCTCGTTCAGATCGAGAAGGCGCGCAAGATGCTCGAAGGCGCCATGACCGAGGACGAGGAAGTCCGCGAGATCGCTCGGCTCCTGGAGATGGATGCCGATCACGTGGCCGACCTCGTGGCCGTGAGCCGCGAGTTCGTGTCGCTCGAGACCCCGGTGTTCGACGAGCGCGATTCGTCGGTGGTCGGAGACTTCGTCGAGAACACGATGTACACTCCTCCCGAGGATTACGTCATCGAGCAGAACCTCAAAGAGGATATCAACGAGGTCCTGCACACGTTGTCCGACAAGGAGCGCGAGGTCGTCGAGTATCGCTTCGGTCTCAATGGCCACCGCGCGATGAGCCTCAAGGAGATCGGCGATCGGTTCAAGCTCACCAAAGAGCGGATCCGCCAGATCGAGAAGAGCGCTCTCAAGCGCCTCTCACAGCCCAACCGCACCGAAGTGCTCGAGAGCTACGTGGCATAAAGACCTCCACGCGAATCGTAAAACCCGGTCCAGTGGCCGGGTTTTTTATTGTATACTCGGTGTCATGGAGTTCGGGCAGGCGGCAGTTCGCGATCGCATCTTACCCTTGTTCGAAAAAGCCGAGGGCGGTCCCTTTACGGTTTACCTTTATGGCTCGAGGGCCACCGGCATGGCGCGCGCGGACAGCGATTGCGATATAGCGCTAATTGGCAGGGCTCCGCTCGACCGGGTCGAACTCGAGAAATTCCGGGAAGGCCTGGGCGACCTTTTGGGCGAGGTGGACTGCGTCGATATGAGGCAGATACCGCTGACCCTCGCTGCGCAAGTCCTCGAATCTGGAATCGTGCTTATTCACGGCGACGAATCCGAGAGGGCGAGGGTCGAGACACGCCTCATGTCCATGTACGCCGCGCTGAATGAAGAGCGGAGCGGAATAATCGCCGATATCGTCGAACGAGGCTCCGTATATGCCCGATGACGTGATTCTCAATAAGGCCGAAATAATCGAACGCTGTATCGAGAGGATAAAGCAGACGTACAATCGCGACCCGGCGGCCTTGGCCTCGGACTTTACCATACAAGATGTCGTTGTGCTCAACCTCGAGCGCGCATGCCAGGCCGCGATAGACATTGGCATGCGATGGGTGAGGCTCAAGGCCCTCGGCGTGCCAAAGGACTCGCGCGAGGCGTTTTCGCTTCTTTCGGCCGCGGGACACATTTCCGAGGAACTTGCCGGCTCCCTGCGGAAAATGGTCGGATTTCGCAATATCGCCGTTCACGACTATCGGGTGATCGATTTCGACATCGTGCGAGCCATTGTGGTGCGAGACTTTCCCGATTTTCGCGAGCTGATCCGCCTCGGCCTGCGACTTGACTAACCTCCTCGAGCTTGACTGCCCCCTACAGCGCCAGGTATAGTTTCAGGGTCGTTTGTCGCCAAAGGCGACGACATATATCGCGACCGTCGTATGGCGCCCCCGAGGATTCCAAAGGGCGACACACGACGTCAACCTTGGATTTAAGTCGCCGAAGTCGACGACATATATCGCGACCGCCGTACAGCGTCCCTTAGGATGCCAGGACGCTCACGAAGGTTACCTTGGATTTAAGTCGCCGAAGGCGACGACATATATATCGCGACCGTCGTATGGCGCCCCCGAGGATTCCAAAGGGCGACACACGACGTCAACCTTGGATTTAAGTCGCCGAAGGCGACGACATATATCGCGACCGTCGTATACCGGTATTACCCGAGCTTCCCAAGCTCGTGAAGCGGGTTCGACTCCCGTCGGTCGCTTAAATTTTCCCCTTGGCTTTGTGGGTTGAAGAGGCAGGTTTCATCGTCGGTGGTGGTAGAATGCGTTAGGGTTTAGCGGAAGGCTTGGCGGCCTTGATGGCCGCCTCGAGCTGGGCGAGCGCCGCCGCCTTGGCTTTGGCTTCCATGAAAGTGGCGCGCACGCCGTTGCGTAAGAGCGTGATGGCGCCTTCCTGACCGAGGCCGATCTTGTTCTCGGCGCGCTCGTATTCTTCCTCGAGCTCTACGTCGAAAAGGACCGGATCGTCAGTGTTGAGGGTGACGAGCATGCCGCGCTTGAGGAACTCCTTGATCGGGTGATCCTCGTAGCGCCGCACGTACTTGCCGGTGACGACATTGCTCGTGGGGCAGATCTCCAAGGCTACGCCGCGCTCCTTGATAAGGTCCATGAGCGAAGGATCCTGGATCGCCGAGGTGCCATGGCCTATGCGCTCGGCGCCGAGCTCGACGATGGCGTCGCGAACCGACTCGGGCCCCACTTCCTCGCCCGCGTGGGCGACCGTGTGGAGTCCTGCCTCGCGCGCCGCCGCGAAGACGTCGCGGTAGGCGATACAAGGGTTGCCGATCTCCTGACCGCCGAGCCCAATGCCGATGATTCGCTCGCCCTGCCTCCGTGCGAGATAGCCCAGGAGGTAGCTCAGGTTGCGCGCGGCGTTGTCGGGCCCGAAGCTGCGCGACACGTCGACGATGAGCCTGACGTCGGGGCCCCCCGAGGCGGCCAGCTTGGTGAAGCCTTCGACGAGGGGATCCATGATGCCGTTGAAATCGACGCCGCCCTGCTTGAGCACCATCGAGGGCGCGACGAAGAGCTCGATGTACTGGATCTTGTTTCGACGGGCGTAGGCGTCCACGTCGGCGACGACGTAATTGAAGTCATCGGAGACGCGGAAGAGAGACTGCAAATAGAAAAAGTTCTTGATCATGACGCCGAGGCTGTCCATTTCGAGGAGCTTGCGGAAATCGGCCGGACTCTTAAGCGAAGGATCGGCTTTGTATTTTTGGTTCAGGCGGAAGTAGCTCTCGAAACTGACGGTGGCCTCGGCGTGGATGTGTATCTCGGTTTTTGGTAAGGAGGCTATTATGTCCGAGACCCGCTGCGATGCCATAGTAAGTGCCCCCGGTATACTTTTGCCTTATTAATTATCGGCATACAACTTAGCGCGCGGGGCCCAAAAAGGCAAAAACCGTATCCATTCGAGCCGATAACTTCCATTATTCTATGCAAAAATCGGGATAAACGCCAGTCGGCGCCCGACTTTCCGCCTCGACGCGCTGTACCCAGGCGCCGGGCGGGCCTTCCTCGAGCCATTCCCTGAAGGTGGCCAGCGCCTCCGCTTCGCCCTCGGCGAGCAGCTCGACGTCGCCGTTCGGAAGATTGCGCACCCATCCGACCAAACCGAGCCGCGCGGCTTCGCGGCGAGAAGAATAGCGGAAGCCCACTCCTTGGACGCTTCCGGAAACAGTCGCGTGGAAGGCCCGGGAACCCCCCTCAGGCTTGCCCGCCAGGGAGCGCCTCCATGAGGGCGGCGATACGAGCCTCCAGTACCGGGTAGTCGAAGGGCTTGTAGACTACCTCGAAGGGGATCTCGAAGTCGGGCCTGAGGAATCCGGAGGTGATGATGACCCGCATGTCCGAACAGTATTTGCGCAGGAATTTGACCCAATAGTCTCCGCCGAGCACGTCCATGCGGTAATCGGAAACGAGGATGTCGACGTCGAAGTCCAGGAGTTGTTTAATGGCGCCGACTCCGTCCGACGCGACGAGGACCTCGTAGCCTTTCTTGGCCAGATAGTCGCGGAGGCTCAGCCGGATGGAATCCTCGTCCTCCACCACGAGTACGAGGCCCTTGCTAGGCATCCTTGGCCCTCGCCTTGGCGGCGAACTCGGCCACGGTCGAGGCGACGGCGTCGAAGTCCAGCGGCTTGGCGAAGAAGGCGTCCGCGCCCTCGGAGAGCATGGCCTGCGCCTCTTCGGGCCGGTCGAGGCCGGTCATCGCTATGATGAAGGGCTTGCCGAAGCCGGGATCCTCCTTGATCTTGCGGCACAAAGCATGGCCGTTCACTCCCGGGAGGTCGATGTCGAGGATGACGAATCCGGGGCGCTTCTCGGCGAGCAGGCGCCCGGCTTCGAAGCCATCGAATGCCTGGTGCACGGAAAAATCGCCGAGCTTGCGCGAGAACCAGCGCTTGAGCAGGTCGTTGAGCTCGGCGTCGTCGTCGACGACGAGGACCGCGCTCCAGTCGACGTCTTCCTTGAACCGCTCCTCGAGGCCGACGGGAACCCGCATCCCTCGCGAGTCGAGGAAGCTGACGAGGTCCTCGGCGTATATCCGATATTGTCCGCCTGGGGTAGTAAAGGCCTTTAAGTAGCCGTTGCGGATCCAGTTGATGGCAGTCTGGTTGACCACCCCGCAGAGATTGGCCACTTCGAGGGCGGAGAAGATGCGGATTTTCTTGATGCTCTTTGCCATAAGCCTTCCTGGTTCGAGTAGAATTATTATAGCCATTATATCCATAATGTCAAAGGCTACTTTTCGTCTATTGATTTTTTATCCGCGAGCCCGTACCGTACCGCCATGGAATTGACCGAAAGCGCCATCGCCGAGCTCAAAATCGACGAGGTGGCCATCATGGACCGAATCGCCTCCGAGCTTGGCATCAAGACGAGCCAAGTTTCGGCCGTCGTTTCGCTCGTGAACGAAGGCTGCACCGTTCCCTTTATCAGCCGCTACCGCAAGGAGCGCACCGGCAGCCTCGACGAAGTCCAGGTGCGCGACTCGGCCCATAAATTCGAGAGCGGCAAGGCTCTCGAGGAGCGCAGGCTCGAGGTCATTCGAGGCATCTTCGCCTTGGGCAAACTCGACGAGGCGCTCTATGCCAATCTCCGCAAGGCTTCCACGCTCGCGGAGATAGAGGACATCTGGACTCCGTTCAAGAAGAAGAAGAAGACCAGAGGCATGCTTGCCCTCGAGCGCGGCCTCGGTCCCCTCGCCGACATCATGGCATCGGCCGACGAGGCGGCGGTCGACGAGGGGGCGCCTCGATTCATCCGCGAAGGCGGGCCCGAGACGCCCGACCTGGCGGTGCCGACCGCGCGGGACGCCGTGCAGGGGGCCATGGACATCATCGCCGAGCGGCTCTCCCAAGATCCCGACAACCGGGCGGCGGTCAAGCGCTTCTATGTCTCGGGCGGAGGGCTCAAGGTGAAGGGTCTGGGCGACGAGGCCAAGAAGGCCCTGTCGACCTATCAGATGTACTGGGACTACTCGGAGCCTCTCTCGGCGCTCAAGCCCCACCGCGTGCTGGCCATCAATCGAGGCGAGCGCGAGGGCGAGCTCGAGGTCAGCCTGGCCGTCGACGAGGACGGGGCGGTCGCCCTCCTGCAGTCGCGGATCAGGACCTTCAACCGCTACCATCGCGAGGCGATCGACGACGGCCTGCGGCGCCTGCTGGGGCCGGCAGTGCTGCGCGAGATACGATCAGAGGCGAGCGATTTCGCCGACGGGCACGGCATCGACGTATTCTCGCAGAACCTCCGCAACCTGCTCATGCAGCCGCCCATCAAGGGCACGCGCGTCCTGGGCATCGACCCGGGAATCAGGACCGGCACCAAGTGCGCGGCCCTGGACGAGACGGGCAAATTCCTCGATTACTTCCTGATCTTCCAGGAGCGCGATCCCGAGGCGGCCAAGAAGGCAATTTCGGAGTCCGTGCGAAAGCACTCGCTAAAATTGATAGCGGTGGGCAATGGCACGGCGAGCCACGAGACCCAGGAAGTAGTCGCCGCGGCGATCACCGAAGGCGCGCTCGACTGCGAGTTCACCGTCGTGGACGAGGACGGAGCCTCTGTGTACTCGGCGAGCGACGTCGCGCGCGACGAGTTCCCCGAGCTCGACCTCACCGTCAGGGGCGCCATATCCATCGGACGCCGGCTGCAGGATCCGCTCGCCGAGCTCGTCAAGATAGACCCCAAGTCCATCGGCGTGGGGCTCTACCAGCACGACGTAAACCAAAAACGTCTCTCGGACACGTTGGACGAAGTGGTGGGGTCCGTGGTCAACAAGGTCGGCGTCAACCTCAACACCGCCAGCGCCTCGCTGCTCAAGTACGTGTCAGGCATCAATACCGGCACCGCCAAGAAGATCGTGAAGTACCGCGAGGCGAACGGCACGATCACCGGCCGCGACCAGCTTTTGCGCATTCCCGGCATGGGCGACAAGACCTTCGAGCAATGCGCCGGCTTTCTCAAGATACCGGAGAGCGGCAACGTCCTGGACAACACCTGGGTGCATCCCGAGAACTACGGCCTCGCCCAGGAGATACTCGAGCTCGTGCGCTCGGGCTCCGAGCCGGCGAGCGAGGCGCGCGGCGCCCTCAAGGCCAAGTACGGCGTGGGCGATACCACCATCGGCGACATCGTGGCCGAGCTGAAAAAGCCGAACCGCGACCCGCGCGAGGGCTTCCCCAAGCCAGTCCTGCAAAAGGGCGTGATCAGGTTCGAGGATCTCGCCCCGGGCATGAAAGTGACCGGAAAGGTCAAGAACGTCGTGGACTTCGGCGCTTTCGTGGAGATCGGCATCAAGGAAAGCGCGCTCATCCATGTGTCCGAGATGTCCGATCGTTTCGTCAAGGATCCGATGGAAGTCCTCAAGGTAGGAGACGTGCGCGAGTTCCGCATCATCTCCATCGACGCCGGCCGCAAGCGCATTGGCCTCTCGCTCAAGAGCGAGGTCAAGAACGCCCCGAGAGTCGTCGTTCCGCAGGCGCCCGAGCGCGCGCGGCCCCGGCGCGTGGCAACCCCCGTTATGTCTGCAAGTCGGCCGGCGCCGGCACCGCGCCGCGAGAAGGAAGACGACGGCATGAGCTACAACCCGTTCGCCGACCTTCTCAAGAATAGGAAAAAATAGAGCGTTCCAGTGAGCTATTCGATCTTGACAAGTCACGGAAAATAATGAATAAAATTTCACATGAAAAGCATGAAAATCCATCCGAGGGACTCCCATCGCGGCTGCGGTTTCGTCGGTGCTTTGATACAACTTGGCTTGATAATTAGCGACGTCGCCGAACCCGACGGCGTATCCTTCAGCTATATATATTTGGTTATCGCCTTGCTTTTCCTGGCCACTGCGGTTTTCGGCGCTCTCGGCCCCTTCCAGGCCCTGCTTTTCCTATGCCTGACCGGCGTAGAGACGGTTTCCAGTCTTAATTGCTTCTACGGCCTGGGTTTCGCGATAGTCGCCTTGCTGATGCTATTCCGAAAGGGATGGTTCGTCCGCAGGTCGATGGTCAAAGCCTCGATCATCGATCTCGTCGGTTGCGTATTGCTCGTCCTGCCCATCGCCCTGTCGGCGAAGCCGGCTATCGCACTCGTACCTGCGGCCATCAGCGCAACGACATTTACGATCCTCGTTTTCGGGCTGGCCAAAGGTCGATTCCTTTCTTCGCTCATCCCCAAAAAGCCCGTTCTCAAACTTTCGGATTTCAATCTCAACAGGCGAGAGCATAAAGTCGTTCTAGGCCGACTGAGCGGACTATCGAACAAGGAGCTCGTCGCCGAGAACGGGGTGACTATCTCTACCATACGAAACGCTTTTTCTACGGCATACCGCAAGCTCGGCATCTTTTGCAGCGAAGACCTCATTGCTTTAGGTGAACGATATCGAGTCGAGTAATCTTTCCCGACGCCTTGAAATTGCCAGCCCTGCGTGTTACTGTTTTGTTCATAAATTGAACGGTTGTTGCTGACTACAGGGCGCAGGGGGAAGGGGGAGCGCGTTTCGGCCGCCTCCCGGGAAGCCTCGCTACATTTCGCTCGCCGAAATCGCGGACTAGGTTCGCGGACGGCTGCGCTTTACCAAAAAACCATGCCCGCACAAACCATACCAGAGTTCAACGACAGCGAATTGACCGTCCTCAACGCGATCAGCGAGGCCCAGACCGGGGGAGCCAGGCTCACCCAGCGGGAACTCGCTGGCAGGGCCGGCATATCGTTGGGAATGGCCAATATCCTCCTGCGCAGGCTCGCCGAGCGAGGCTGGGTCAAGCTTACCCGGCTTTCCTCCAAAAGCGTCCGCTACGCCCTTACCCCTTCCGGCGTGGGCGAGCTCGCGCAGCGAACTGCTGGATACTTCAATCGAGCCTCGCGAAGCGCCGAGCTCTATCGCGACCGCCTCGAGGCCCTGGCCCTCAATGCCAAGCGCAGGAGCGTCGGGACGATCGTGCTCTATGGGACGAGCGAGGTCGAGTTCCTCATTGCCTATGTCTGCGAAAGGCACGGGATCGTCTTCGTGAAGAGCTCGGATATAGCGAAGGCGCGGCAATTGGCGCGCCGAAACGGCGGGATGCTGCTGATAGCCGAAAAGGAAGTCCTTCCCGTCGAAGACGCGCAGGCCGAGGAAGGGAACGGTCTGGCCGAAGAAAGCTTGGCTCTCGTGCTCGCAGGAAACGCGTAAACTACCTACGAAGGCTGAACACCAAGGGAGAGACTATGTCCGAAGAACAGAATGCCCCGCGCGACAATGAGGGCGAAATATCGCTGGTCGACATCCTCGCCGTCTGCCTGCGATACCGAAAGATCATCATCGGCCTGCCCGCAGTCGTCGTGGTCGTCGCAGCCGTGATCTTGTATGCGCTGCCTATGGCCGGTATTAACCTGTCGGGGCGCAGCTATACCGCGCAAATAAGTTCCAGCATCGATCCAATGCCTATCGATCTCAAGGATTACATAGATGTCGACACGGTGACTTCGCTCAATGCCGCCTTCTCTTCGATCCAAGTCGTGGGGAACCTGTACACGAAGTACTTTCCCGCCGAAGTCATCGGCCTAGAACCCGAGAGTCTCAACGCTTACATCCAAAAGGAGATCGTCGGTAAGAAGCTGAGTTATGCCTACGACAGCAACACGGGTGTCTATACGCTTCGTTTGAAGACCAAGGGCAAGAAACAGGCCCAAGCTTTTCTTTTCGAAATTTGGGAGACGCCGCCGCAGGCATTCAGAAACGCATAGGCTCGGAGCTGGCGACGGCGGCGGACTTATTGAAGAAGCAGTTGGACGCTTACGGCGCCGAAGGCAAGCAAGATTCGGCTTCCGCCATGGCCAAGAGCGTTTTGATGAACACATACCAGCGAGTGGTCGTGTATCAAACCAAGCCGCAGTTTCCGTTATTCGGCGACCAGAAGACGATCGTATTTGCGGATTCCGGCCGATCCAGGATGAAAACCGTAATCCTCGGGCTGTTAGCGAGCCTCTTTGTCGCGATTATTGGGGCTTTCATACTCAACGCGGCGAGGGGCATCCGCGAAGATCCGCAGAGCATGGCCAAGATTCGAGAGGCCTTGGGCAAGAGCAAATGAAGGGAATAATCCTCGCGGGAGGCACTGCGACCAGGCTCTTTCCCGCGACGCGCGCGGTGTCCAAGCAGATGCTGCCCGTGTACGACAAACCCATGATCTACTACCCGCTGTCGACGCTCATGCTCGCGGGGATCAGGGAGATCCTGATCGTTTCGACGCCCAGAGACTTGGATGGGTTCATGGAGCTCTTGGGCGACGGCTCGAGACTGGGGATGCGCTTTTCCTACGCGCTGCAAGACGCGCCGCGCGGCCTCGCCGACGCTTTTATCGTGGGAGAGAAGTTCATCGGAGCCGATAGAGTGGCGCTCGTGCTCGGGGACAACGTTTTTTATGGCCAAGGCTTCTCGCAGTTTCTTGAGCAAGCCGCGGCGCGAGAGTCGGGCGCCACTATTTTCGGATACTTCGTCAAGGACCCATCGTCCTACGGCGTCGTCGAGTTCGACCAAAAAGGAAAGGCGATATCGATCCAGGAGAAGCCCAAGGAGCCGAAATCCAATTTCGCGGTGCCCGGACTGTATTTCTACGACAACGACGTCGTCGGCATTGCGAAGAGCGTAAAGCCCTCGGCCCGCGGAGAGATCGAGATCACTTCGGTGAACCAAGCCTACCTCGATCTCGGGAAGCTTAACGTGGAAGTCCTGGGGCGCGGGTTCGCCTGGCTCGATACCGGAAACCCCGAAGACCTCCACGAGGCGAGCGCGTTCATAAAAACGATCCAAAAACGGCAGGGTCTTTATGTGGCATGCATCGAGGAGATCGCCTTCCATAGGGGCTGGTTGGACAAATCGGGGCTGGTGGCCGCGGCCGAAGGAATGAAAAAGACCGAGTACGGCGATTACCTGGCCTATCTCGCGGGGCAGGGATGAGCGTCGAGGATTTTATCCGCGCGAAGGGCAATACAGGTTTTAGCGGCAGGTTGGCCATAATCCTTATTTTCATCGTAGCCGACCTCCTCGTGGTCATGGGAAGCTTCGGGCTGGGGTTTCTCATCGTCAAGCTCAACTACTTCACGGGGATCAACTCCAAATCTTTCATCACGTATTGGCCGTACCTGCCCGCGTTTCTCGTCGTGTTCTCGATGGTTCATCTCTACCCCGGCGTCAACCTCAATCACGCCGAGGAGCTCAAACGCTTCTTCATCGCCTCGTTGCTGGGGCACGCGGGAATAGTCCTCTCGCGTTTCATCCAATCCAATCACTTCGATCTGTACTCCCTGGCATTCGGTTTGAGTTGGGTGGTCAGCGTGCCGGGTTTCTCCGCGGGTCGAGGGATAGCCCGCCGCATGTTTTCGTCCGCGAGTTTCTGGGGCATCCCTGTAGTCATCTTCGGAGCCGGCAAGACGGGCAGGCTGGTGACCGAGAGACTCATCAAGAACCGCTGGCTTGGACTGAAGCCAGTGGTCATCTTGGACGACGAAAGCTCGCTCGCCGGAGAGTATATGGGCGTGCCGATCCTCACCGGAACCGTTCACGGTCCGCGGTTGGCGCGAGAATGCGGCTTCGATACGGCCATAGTCGCCATGCCCGGAGTGAACCGAGAGAGTCTGGCAGTCATCATGGCCGACTACGTGCGCAGTTTTAGGCGTTTCACGCTCATCCCGGATTTTTTCGGCATGACGAATATCTGGATGACCGTCCGAGACCTGAATGGGATCTTGGGCCTGTATACGGACCAACGGCTCTTGTCCGCGGCGAATCGCCGGATCAAGCGGATACTGGACCTGTTCATCTCCGTATTCGGCGGCCTCGTGATCAGCCCCCTGCTGCTCATCATCGCTTTGCTTATCGCTATCGATTCGCCAGGACCCATCCTGTACGGACAAAAGCGGCTCGGCAAGGATGGCAAGGCATTCACGGCCTGGAAATTCCGGTCCATGCGGCGCGACGCAACGCGGGCCCTCGCCGAGCTCTTGGCCCGCGACCAGAACGCGAGGAAGGAGTGGGAGTCCAACTTCAAGCTTCGCAGCGACCCCCGCGTGACTCGCATGGGCAGGTTTCTTCGGAAAACGAGCCTGGATGAGTTCCCGCAGTTGATCAACGTCGTCCGGGGCGAGATGAGCCTCATAGGCCCACGGCCGATCGTCGACGCGGAAGTAGAGAAATACGGCCACGACTACCGGCTATTCTCGAGCGTCAAGCCGGGCATGTCCGGGCTCTGGCAGGTTTCCGGCAGGTCCGAGACGGACTACGCGGAGCGAGTCTCGCTCGACATCTACTATATCCAGAGCTGGTCTCTGTGGCTCGACATGTACATTCTGTTCCGGACAGTCGCGGTCATATTCGGAGGCCGGGGTGCATATTAATGCGCGGGGAGCCCTTGTCGCGGCCGCGGCGCTCCTCGCCGGAGCGGGCAGCGCGGCAGCCGCTCCGTTGGCATCGCTCGTACCGGGCCTTCACGGCGCCGAACTTGCGAAGGTAGTATCCGGCGAGTCGCTAGTGGTCGACGCGAAGACGGCAAGCGGTCTGCGGCTCGCTCCTGCTGGAAGCGAAGGCGACGCGATCAAAGCCCATGCCGTGGCCGAAAGCGCCCGCATCCTCATCGAATGCGCCTACCTGTTGCCGGGGAAGCATCTGGCGGGCGAAGCCAAGCTCGGCGCATTCAATGCCCTGATCGCCGTTTATGTCCTCTACTCGTTCGTACGTATTGCTTGGCGCTGATAAGCAAAAGGTCCTGTTCGCGAACGAGCGAGGATGATTTCGGCAAAATGGCGGCAGGTTCAAAATTTGGAATCAGGCCGAAAAAGGTGATAATTCGCGGCGTTGATGGCTCCAGCAAAGCGTCAAGCACAACAGGCAAATCTTCCGCTAAAGCAAGATGGCGCAGCAACAGTCTGCGTGAGGGAGGAATCGACTCTCAGAGCCTCTTCCGACGTCAACAATAGCGGCAGACTGGCATTACGCTTGGCAAATAGCTTGGCGGCGTGTTTATTTTGCGTAGCAGATCTGCAAAAGCCGCGCTTCCTTTCTCCGCCGCCACACCCTAAGCCTGCTACATTGACCGTCCCATCCGGCTTGCAAGCGGCCGCGCCGAAACTTTTCGCGTAAATCAATCCCGTATCGGGGTCGGGGCGCGAAGGCGAAAACGCTCGGTGCAGCGCCAGCCACAATTGTCCCTGCCGAAATAACTGTTGATAAAGGAATCTGGGGGCGATTACCGCCACGTACGACCCTCCAAAAAGGCGCTCAACGGGCTTGGAAATTGGCTGGAATGAACTATTATATGGTCAGCGGCGTCAGAGAAGGTTGCCGGACGACTCGCGCTGGGAAAAAGAGAGACTTTGCGGCATTTTGCTTGTTAATCTGCCCCCGTTGCATTGACTTATTCGCAAGGCCGTCCATATTTTAATATATGAGTTCGACATATCCGCTCTTCTGGATCAGTGGGACTACGGACCGGGGCAGGTCGTCGTCAGGAGATTCCGAGGTGAAGTGGCTCAACAAAATCCAACTCCGGGTCGATCTTGGCTTGCTCGGGATTGAACGCCAAAGGCCGTCCCGACGGCAAGCATCCTTTTCGACGAGTCTCTCCTTTCTGAGCATTTCCAGGAGCAGCTCAAGCGCTTCCGCCGCGAGCGCGCCAGCGACGACAAATCATTGGCCTGAGCGGGGCTGAAGATTGCGGAAAGCTGCAGCCAGGAAGCCATCCGATATCACCACCGCTACATCTGCCTCTTTCAGTTGGAGGATTTCGACGGCGTGATCGCCAATGCGGAACGGAACCTGAAAGTTGTCGATTTCGTCCAGCGTTACGCCGCAACGGAAGACTGCTGGCCTGGTCGCTGCAGCAATTTCGTCCCCAATTGCTGATAATGCGCGGGATCCATCCAGCAGGGTAATG
>CAWHFT010000220.1:0-6358 GCA_963828175.1 uncultured Spirochaetota bacterium | reverse complement strand
CCAGCCGGCTAGGACATAATTGTATCGGGCCATCTTGTTACTGTTGGGTTGAATAGTCGCTTGACTGCCCGGAAGGTATCGAGTCGGATCGACCGGCGGCGAACCGCTGTCATTTCCATTGCCGAGATAGGAGATCGCATAGGTCCCGTTTCCGCCGGTGGTGGCAGCATTGGCTGCAGCGACGGCTACGTTTTTTTGCACGGCGGACAATAGCTCCGTGTTCTGACAGCCTGCAAGCGCCAGGACGAAAACAAGCGAGAATATGCTAGCGACTTTGCTACATACCATAATTCGACTCGTTGGGGCATCCGCAGCGGCTACTTCAAACCTAGTCATCGGTCACTCCTCCGTATCACGCTCACATCCCGGCCATCATCGCGGCTGCAGCCTTGCCCAGATCGCTGCCGCTCTCGGCGGCGGCGACTTTAGAGAATTGCTCTTTGGCCGAGGCGAGGTCGCCCTTGCCTCGGTAGGCGAGGCCCAGGAGGAACCAGGCGCCCGGTGCGCGTGCTGAATCTCGGGTCACGACGGCTCCGTCTCCTTCGAGGAGGGCGATGGCCTTGTCGTAGGCGAAGTTGCCCACGAGGAGCCTCGCCTCGAGGAAGTAGTAGTCGGGCGCCCAGGACGCACCTGCTGGATTCAGGTCGGCGAGGGATACCGTCGCCGCGCGCTCGTCGCCCTGCAGGTATTGGGCGCAGCCGAGGTTGAAGAGTATCTCGGGGAGCTGGTCGGAGTCGGCGGAATCGCGGGCTTCTGTTAGTTTTTGGACTGCGGCCGCGTAGTCGCCGGACGCGATGAGCGCCTTGCCCTCGGCGAAGGGGATCTCGGCCTCGTTCTCCACGTAGCCCGAATCGCCTACGCTCTTGTCCGCGCCGCGCACGCCCATTACTTCCGACTGGTTGGCGGAGACGCTCCCTCCCATGAGGCTCGCGAGCTTTCCCGCGAGGGCCTTCGCCGCTCCCGCCTGACCCATGCGTGCGACAGAGGCGGTCATGTCCCTTAGTGCGTAAGTGCCCGGCTGACTCAGGGTGAACTTTCCCCGGGCCCACGTTATATCGACCGATGCCTTGTCCGACACGCGGACAGTCGCGTCGGCGGCGAGCGCGTCGCCGGCGCCGAGCGCCGTCCAGCCCGAGGCGGTCTTCGCCTCGACCGTGCCTTCGACATAGGTGACCGTCGCGGATAGTGCGCCCGCCTGGGCGGGGGCTCCGTGCGCTACGAATGAAACGAGAATCGCCGCGCCGATCACCTTGGTTATCGTTCCTCGTGTCATATCGAATCTCCTCTTCGCTCTCGTCGTTTTCCCAGAGCGAGGCAGAGCGCTCGCCGCGGTTCGTCACGCAATCGCCTAGTTGAAGGCCCTGATGGGCCGGACCTCAAAAAGAGTGCCCCCCCAACCAGGGCTGCCCCCCGTGCCCTGTGTCGACCTAAGGCCATAGGGGCCTGCGGAAGTGTCCATATACTCGCACCAGATGTCGGTTGTCCCATTCATCGAGGAGGTACAGTAGAAATCGGTGCTTGGGAAATTCCCGAACCCATTGCTGATCAGGTTGGTAAAGAGGAGATCATTTTCGTCTTTGCTCGGCAGGTACCACTCGCCGGTCTTGCCGCCGAGGCTGTATTCGAGGCAGGAGCGGGCCGCATAGACTTCCGAGGTCCCGTAGGAACCGATGATCACGCTTGTGTTGTACTTGCCGGCTCCGATTCCAGTACCTGTCGCTCCCGGCAAATAGGTAAAAGTAGCCGAGTATGGGAGCCAGTAGAGTTGGTCCAAATTCGCCGGCGCCGCCTCGAGGTAGCGGTAGGGCACATTGTCAGCGAGAAAGCTGGCCCCCAGCCCCGCGTCGTAGAACACGATGCCGCCCGCGGGGCCGGTATCGCCGATGGCGTAGCGCACATCGACGGCGCAGGTCGCCTGGAAGCCGCCGTCGACAGTGGTCGCGCTGATGGTGGCCTCTCCGGAGCCGACGTGGGTGACGACCCCCGTGGAGGAAACGGTAGCGACGTTGGTGTCGCTGCTCTCCCAGGCCACCGCCTTGTTGGAGGCGTTCGGCGGCGTCACCGTCGCGACCAGGGTGGCGGTACCGCCGTTCATCGTCATGGACTTGGTCGTGAAGTTGAGCGAGACATCGGTGACGGCGACCGGGTCGCTCACCGTGCAGGTGGCCGCATAGCCTGTATCGTTGCTCGTGGCCGTAATCGTGGCCTGTCCCGACAGAGGATGGGTCACTTGGGCGGTGAACTGTCCGCTCGCGGTAGGCTTCGAGATGGTAGCGTTATCGCTCGACCAGGCGACACTTGGATCGGTCGCGTCGGCGGGCGACATGGTCGCGGTAAGCGTTGAAGTGGCGCCGACCGCGATTCCGCAGCTCGTTTTGTCGAGGCTGACGGATGTCACATGCACGCCCGGCGACCCGCTCCCCATGGAGCTCAGCGGGCTGCTCGCGGAGGCGGTCTTCGCGACTACCCACACATAATAGGTCGTGTAGTTGGTGAGCCCTGCGATGGTCCCGGGGGACCCGCCCAGGTCGGTCGGGCCGTTGGGCTGGGCAGGAGGATTACTCGTCGTGCTATAGTACAAATCGTAGGATGTCGCCCCGGTGACGGGGGTCCAGGAGACGGCGAGCTTTCCGGAACCGGCGGGATAGCCGACGGGGCTGACGGAAGGAGTACCCGAGATCGAAGGAACGTATTGGAAGGAGACCTGGTTTCCGTAGGTCGTCCCCGCCGAGTTGGTGGCCCAGGCCCTGAGATAGTACAGGGTACCGCTGACCAAGCCCGTCAGGTTACTCGTGAAGACGCCGGTCCCCGCCCCGTCGCTCGTCTTGCTTCCGCTGACTGTCGGATTCGGGGAGGTAGCCCAGCAAACACCGCGGCCCGTTACGGCATGTCCCCCGTCCGAAACGACCTCTCCGCCCGAAGTGGCCGTCGTGGCGGAGAGGTTGCTGACCGCGGCCGTGCTGAGGTTTGGCAGGCCGTCATTGATCGTGATGTCTATCTTGACGATGCTGGAATCGGACATGCCTTGTTTCGTGGCGAGCGCCTCGATGGTATAGGAACCATTGACGCTCCATGAGATGGGGCTTGTGTAGATGGGGCTCGAGGCAGTCACGGTAGTGCCATCGGCGGTGTAATGGATGGCGGCGCCAGCGGTCGCGCAGGTGATCGCGAACGAGGTCCCCGGAAGCCAGGCTCCGGCACCGGGAGAGATGACGGGAATCGCGACCGCTCCTGGATTAGCGGTCGCCGCCTCGACATTGGCCTTTACCATATCGAGCAACGGCGAGGTCGCCAGCGTGCAGGAGGAGGCGAGGCCGATAAGCGCAAGCAGCGCCGCCGCGCCGCGCGCAAATCCGCCTAGTTTTCGGGTCGAATACATACCTGCTCTCTTCATCGGGTCCTTCCTATAAAAACGATGTCTCAGGCAGTTTCTCCTCGAGTCCTAGTCGTTTTCCCATATCACGGCGCTCCGCTCGGTCGCGACGTCGGCCGCCCGCGATCCCTGGTCCGCACCCCCGCCGCCGAGGTAGGCGTATTGCGCCGCCAAGTTGGGGTTCAGGCGTTTGAGCTGGTCGTAGTCCTTCTTGGCCTCGTCGTAGTTCTGCAGCTCCTGGTTCGCCTTGGCCAGGTTGAGGAGCACGTGGTCGTTCTTCGGGTCGATCTCGGAGGCCTGATCGAAGTACTGCAGGGAGCCCTTCCAATCGCCTTGGGTGAACAGGAGGTTTCCCATGTTGAGGATGGCCGGCATGTAGCTCTTGGCCGCGAGCATTTTGCGGAAGGTCACGGAGGCTTTGTCGGTCTGGCCCGTCTTCGCGTAGAGCACGCCGAGCGAGTTCATCGCGGCCAAGCCCTTGGCGCTGTCGGTTCCGGCTTGGGTCTGGAGCTTCGCGACCTGCGGGCCGATCGCCTCGTCGAGGTACTTGGCCGCCTCGGTCTGGTAGCGCACGACGACCTGATCCAGCCCCGGGAGGGCGATGACCGGCTCCTCGCCGGGAAGGCCGACCGGCGCGTAGGCGGCCCAGGCTTCCTTCACCGGCCAGAACCCGGCCCCGCCCGACGCGGAGTTCTCGGCCCATTCCTTCGCGCCCAGCTCCCACGCCTTGAGGAAGCCCGCTCGTCGCAACGTGATCTCGACGGGCACCCAGACCGTTCCGTGCTGCACGAGATACATGCCCGCCGGCAGGAGCGACGAGGCAGCCTTGTCCGGGGCGATTCCCGTGTCTACCGCGACGAAGATATGTCCCGGCACCGTGACGAATGCGGCGTCGATGCCGACCGCCTGGAGCAGGGACGCGTAGAGGATGGAGATGTCCGAGCAGTCCCCCGCCCGGTACTTCAGGGTCTCGATGGGGAATTGGAGGAAGTCGACGACGTCCGTGCGCTTCGAGGCCTCGGTGTAGGGAGTCACGGGGTTCGGCGTGTAGTTGAGGCCGTAGAGGTCGAGCGCCTCGTGGAGAGACATCGCCGCGACGAGCTTGTCGTTGAGGCTTCGCGACTCCTTTCCCCGCACGTAGCTGGTGATCCCGCGCGAGAAGGCGAGCACTTGGGGGTCCTTGGCCGTCACGAAGGCCGCCGCCTTGCGGTTGTCGTCCCAGGTCATCGCGTTGCGGCCCATGATGCTCATCGTCTCTACGCTCGAGTTCTCGTAGCGCCGTCCGTCGATCGTGTAGGAGATGTTGACCTCCGCGGCGACCTTGGTCCCCTCCGTCACCGAGAGCGCCTTGTCGGTGAAGAGGGCGTACAGGTCGACGTCCTTCGAGGCGCCCGGAGCGAGCGTCCCGGGCAGGTTCACCGTCTTGGGAGCGTCCATGAACTGCTTGATGTAGACGCGCGCCTGGAGGTCGCTCGCCGCGACCTTGAGGCCGCTCTTGATCGTGAGCTTGCCGATGGGATGGTCGTCGTAGAATTTATAGAAGACGGGGAAGGCCGGCTTGAGGTCGATCGTGGGAATGTCCACGCTGCCGCCGAGGTTGCCCAGCGACACGGCCGCGCCGAGGAAGGCGCTCGCGCCCTGCCAGAAACCCATATAGTATTTGTACTGGGCGCCGACCTGGAGCTTGAAGGTCGGGCCGATGGCGAACTGCAATCCAGCGCGGGCGCCTAAGTAGGGATCGCTGCTGGGCGCCATCCTGAAATCGTTGAAGTCGGCTACGTAGTATCCGCCGGACAGCTTCAGGAACGCGCCGACCGAAGGCCCGAAGGCCAGGCGACCACCCACGTCCAGCCGCCCCGCGGCGCCGGACAGCGTCTCCGCCGCCTTGTCGGGAGCGTAGGAGTAATCGATCCCCGCGCCCACGGAGAACGGACTGCCCGGGAAATCGTAGGACAGGCCGAGGTCCATGCCGCCACCCATCGTGAAGCTCGAGGCCGAGTCCAAAAACGGGGTCGATATCGGCAGGTCGAAGGTCGGACTGAACTCCACGGACAGGGGCGACGCCACCTGAGCGATGGTCTTCCGGCCCGACTGTCCGGCCGCGGCTTGCGCCCCAGCGGCAAGGCCTGCGGCGAAGACCAAGGCCACCGCGATGAGAGATGTCTGGATAGCGAGCTTTCCGTGCATGGTGTCGTCCTCCGAGAGAATGCTGCTTCTCGACGTGGGCCAGGTAAAAGTCGGCCGCATTTTGAAATTGTTTTTTGCTGCCTGAATGAGTGTCGTTCTACTGACCGGGAGAATAGCGCGGCTGGCTGAATTAAAGACGACTGAAATAGTACAGAAAAAGTACAGTGGGGAGTCCAGCGAAAGTACGGTGGGCTAGGGAAGGGATCGCGCGACTACTGAATCCCGGCAGTGCGCGCGAGCCTCGCGGCCTCGGCTTTGTTCTTCACCTGCAGTAGCTCGACGATCTCTCCCATGTGGTACTTGATCGTCCGCTCGGTCAGGTTGAGCCTGACGCCAATCTCCTTGTAGGTGAGGCCCTGGCTGACGAAGGCGAGAACCTCGCGCTGCCGGGCGGTCAAGTGGTCGATGCTCTGGCTTTGGTCGCTCGCGCTCTGGGCGTCTGAAGTGATCGTGGGCGTGCCAAAGTCCTCGGGGAATTCGCGCAGGAGGTCCAAAGCCATCTCGGGCCCGAAGGCGGACTCGCCCGCGAGCGCGCCTTCTATCGCGTTGACGAGTTCGTAGGCTTGCGCGGTCTTCAGCACGAAAGCGGAGGCGCCGACTTTCACCGCCTCGAACAAGCTCGTGGGGCTCGCAGATCCCGTGAGCAGGATGATGCGGGCTTCGGGATGCTCGGTTTTGATGTGAGCAGTGGCCTTGATGCCGTCGATGCCCGGCATCTGGATGTCCATGAGGATGAGGTCGGGGCTGAGGGCGCGCAGCCGCGCGAGAGCCTCCTCGGCCGAGCCCAGCGAGTCGACG
>CAWHFT010000219.1:0-6702 GCA_963828175.1 uncultured Spirochaetota bacterium | reverse complement strand
GGCGGCGCTACTCGTAGCGGAGGGCCTCGATAGGATCGAGGGCTGCCGCTCGCTGCGCAGGATAGTAGCCGAAGACCACGCCCGTGCCTGCGGCCGACAGGAGGCCGAGGAAGACGGAAAAGGCCGTGATGACCGTGGGCCAGTGGCCTATCAGGGAGGTGAGGTCGGACACGCCGATTCCGACGCTGACTCCGATTATTCCACCTGCTATGGCCATCGAGAGGGCTTCGATGAGGAATTGAAGCTGGATGTCCCGGCCTTTCGCCCCGACCGCCATGCGCAGGCCGATCTCGCGCGTCCTTTCGCTGACGGACACCAGCATGATATTCATGATGCCGATGCCTCCGACTATCAGGGAGACGACGGCTACCGCCGCCAGGAGCAGGGACTGCGTCTGAGTCGTCGCGATCCGCACCTGCTGGACGTTCGCGATGTTGCGTATCGTGAAGTCGTCCTGCTGTTTGGGGGAGAGGTGGTGCTGAAGGCGCAGGAGCCGCTCAGTCGAGTCCACGACGCCGTCGACCACGTCGGGCGAGGATGCGGAGATCTGGATGCTGTTGACCCAGGTTTGCCCCGACAGGCGCTGCTGATGGGTGGTGATCGGCACCATCACTATGTCGTCCTGGTCGCGCCCGAATCCGGTCTGCCCTTTCGAGTCCAAAATTCCGATCACCTTGAACGGCACGCTCTTGATGGTGACCTCGCTGCCCACAGCGTTCCCGGTGGGGAAGAGGTTGGCGGAAACGGTGGACCCTATGACGGCCACCTTCGCTACCTTGGCCACTTCGTCGTCGGAGAAATATCTCCCTTGGGCGAGAGTCCAATTGCCCACTTCCGGATATTGGGTATTGGTCCCCGCGATCGACGTCGACCAGTTCAGGCCGCCCGCTATGACCTGAGAGGAGATCTGCGAATAGGGAGAGACTCCCGCCACTTCGGGGACATTCGCGGCGATGGCGGCCACGTCGCTCGGCCTCAGCGTGGTACGGGTACCCGAGCCCAGCTGCACTCCGCCTGTAGAGATGCTGCCCGGCGTGATCACCACGAGGTTGGCTCCGAGTGTCTCGATCTGCTTGAGCACGGCGGCTTGGGCCCCGGACCCGATGGCCATGGAGGCGATGACTGCGCCAACGCCGATAATGATGCCGAGCATGGTCAACAGCGAGCGGCTGATGTTTCGCCTCAGCGCCTTCCACGCCGTCCTTACGAGGACCATGAGACTGATCCCCGAGCCCCGCTGACCCTGGGCGAGAGTCGCCTTCGCTTCGCAGGCCCCGTCGGGCACCTTGTCCGATGTAGGCTTGTCGCTGACGATGAGCCCGTCCTTGAAGGTGATGACGCGGTCCGACCAGGCGGCTATCTCGGTGGAATGGGTGACGACTATGACCGTGATCCCCGACTCGCGATTGAGGCGGCGGAACAGATTCATGATCTCGACGCTGCTCGCACTGTCCAAGTTGCCGGTCGGCTCGTCGGCCATGAGAAGAGGTACCCCGTTGGAGAGCGATCGGGCGATCGCGACCCGCTGCTGCTGGCCGCCCGAGAGCTCGTTGGGCTTATGGTCCATCCGCGTGCTGAGCCCGACTTCCTCGAGCAGGACCTTCGAGCGCCGCTCGCGCTCTTCGCGCGGGGTCCCGGCGTAGAGCATCGGAAGCTCCACGTTCTCGAGGGCGCTGGTCCTGGCGAGGAGGTTGAAGCTCTGGAAGACGAAGCCTATCTGCTTGGAACGCACCGCGGCCAGCTGGTCGCGAGTCAGGCCGGCGACTTCCTGGCCGGAGAGGCGGTAGGACCCGGAGGTCGGCCGGTCCAGGCAGCCGAGCAGATGCATGAGCGTCGACTTGCCCGATCCCGACTGGCCCATGATGGCGACGAACTCGCCTCGACACACCGAGAAGCTGACCCCCGCGAGCGCCCGGACTTCGGATTCTCCCTCTCCGTACACTTTGGTCAGGTTTTGGACCTCGATGAGAGGGCTTGATCTTCCGATTCGCCTAGGTTCGTCATGCTCACTGTCCCGCCGGGGCCTTCGCGCCCGTAGGCGCGGCGCCGGTAGTCGGGCTGGGTTCCGCCGCTTGCCGTCTCGGAGGCGCTTTGCAGTTTCTGTGCTCTTTCGATGCCGCATCGGCGCGTTTTTCGCCGAGTCCGTTGTCGTTCGCGGCGGTCGAGCGTTGCCTCGCGCCGGGCGCATCCCGGCCGCTGGGCCGATTAGCGGGCGCCGTTCGCGGATGGAGAAGCGCTCGGTCGCGCTCGCCGGAAGGTCGGCGCCTCCGCTCGTTCGCCGCCGGGGCCTGCCGGCTCCTTCCGCGCCGCTCCTCGATACTGCGCGACGATCACCTGATCGCCCTGCGGCCAGGTTGCCGCTCGTTATCTCTATGTTCTTGCCGTCGGAAAGTCCTATCACCACCTGCGTCGGCCATAGGATGCCCGTCCCGGAGCAGCCACAGCGTCACCTGGGAGCCGGGCGCGCCGGCCACCGCCTGTCCCGCGGGCGGCCCTCCGGACGATTGCGAGACTCCGGCGCCGAAGCCCCCGCCGAATGCGGAAGCCGCGCCCTGCGCGGGGTCGGCGCGGCCAGAGGCCTATAGAGCACGGCGGCGATCGGCACCGCGAGGACGTGGAGCGCGCTTCCCCACCTCGATGTTCACCTGGGCGGTCATGCCCGGCAGGAGCTATCCCGACGTATCGTGGACCAGGACCACCGCGTCGTAGGTCACGACGTTCTGGACGGTCGTGGGATTGACCCTGACCTGGCTCACCGTCCCGTCGAAGGGTCTGTTGGGGAAGGCGGTCACGGTGAGCACGGCGTCCTCTCCCTTCTTGACGCTCCCTACGTCCGCTTCATCGACCGAGGTGTCCACCTGCATGTCCGTCAGATTGGTGGCGAGCGTGAACAGCGTGGGAGTCTGCAGGGAGGAGGCGACGGTCTGCCCGATGCTGATGTTGCACGCCATGATGATGCCGGCGAAGGGACTCCTGATGACTGTCTGCGAGAGATTGAACTTAGCCTGATCGAGCTGTCCGTGCGCGACCTGGACCTGGGCTTCGGCCACCTTCACGGCGGATTGGGACGCGAGGTAATCCTGCTCGGCCGTCAGCGCGGCCGTCCTCTCGCTCTCGATCTGGCTTTCCTGGATGAGGCCCTGCTTCGCGAGGGGCTCGTCCTGCGAAAGAGTCAGGTTCGCGAGATCGAGGAGGTCCTTCATCTTCCCGACATTGACCTTCGCGCTTTCGAGGTTGGCATCCTCCAAGTTGAGGTTCGCCTGCGCCGAATCGACGGTGGCTTGAAAGGTCGTGGGATCGAGGGTGGTCAGGACCTGGCCCTTGCGGACGATCGAGTTGTACCAGACCGGGAGCGTCTGGATGGTGCCCGACACCTCGCTGCCTATCTGCACCTGGGTCACCGGATTGACCGTGCCGGTCTCGCTCACCGTGGCGGAGATATCGGCATAGTCGACGGCCCGGGCTACGTAACGGACGACCGCCCCGTTGCTCGCGTGCTGTTTCAAGACGAGCCATGCCCCCGCGATCACCACAACCGCGACGACAAGCCCTATAATAGTCTCCGTTCGCTTGTTCATACGCTTGCTTCCTCATTCTCCCATGACATTGTAGAGATTCAAAACGGCCAAGTTATACGTAGACTTCGCAGTTTCAAGACCAACTTGCGCAGTAGCGAGGTTGGCGAACGCGGTGGAGACATCCACGGAGGACGCCGTGCCGGCCCTGAATTTCGCCCTCTGCAGATCGAAGACGCCCTGGGTCTGTTCGAGGTTCTGCTTCGCGAGATCGAGTCTGTCGCTCGAGTCCGTGACGGAGAAAAGGGCGTTCTGGAGATCGATGGTGATGCTCTGGCGTTCCTGCTCCAGCTGCACGTTGTAGTTTTCGGCGGCATTGGACTTTTCGCGCACGAGCGAGGCCTGCTGCTTGCCGTCGTAAATCGGCGGCAAGGCGATCGTCGCGCCCACCGAGACGGTGCCTCCATTCAGCGTATCCGGAGTCATGTCCTGCGCAAATCCCAAAGCCCCGCTCAACGATACCGTAGGCGAATATTGGCTTTTCTGAAGGGCTAGATCGATGCCCGTATATTCGACATTGAGATCGAGGGTTTTGAGCTCAGGTCTATTCTTTAGCGCAGTCCCCAGGGCTTGCTCCGAGTCCAGGGATGGGAGGCTGGGGCTCGGAACATCCACGACGGCATACGGCTTGTCGATAGGCCATCCGACGGCGAGGGACAATTTTTTCCGATCCGAGTCGATCGTGTTCTGCTGAGACCTGAAATCCAGCTGGGCCTGGGTGAGGGCGACCTGGAACTGCAGGACGTCCAGGGCCGTGGCACGTCCGGCTTTATTGTATTCCTGCATCTGCAGCAGCTCTTCCTGCGCGGCCTGGACGGTGGCCTGACGTGCGGCAAGGCCGTTTTGGTCGCCGAGCAGGGTGTAGTAGGCTTGCTTCACTTGGTAGGTTAGGCTCTCGAGGGCCGTGTCGTAGGCGACCTGCGCGATTTGGAAGGTATACTTGGCCTCATTGACCAGGCCGGTCGGCCTCCCGCCAGGATAGCCGTCGTAGACCACTTGGCTTCCGGTGACGCTGAGAGCCGTCGATACGCCGCCGGTGCTCAGGAACTCCGGCTGCACCGAGACGCCGACGCTCGTCGAAGGACCCGCGAGCGATACTCCCGCCTTGACGTTGTCGCCGTTTATTACCGTGCCGCCCGACGACGAGGTGGAAGAGGCCGACCCGACGGGCCATTGGTAGGAATCGCCGACCGATTCTCCAAGCGTCAACCCGTTGCTTCCGACGGCATATGTGAGTTGGGAAGACGCGGTATCGAGGTTGAGCTTGGCTGTCTTGAGGCCAGGCGCGCCGGTCAGCGATGCGGCGATGCAGCCGTCCAGGTTTACCGAAGCAGCGGCTGGCGCGGTCGGTACGGTATTGGGAATGGCCGGGGCTTGGACATCGGCGTTTTGCTGCGCAAAGGCCATGGGGGCAAAAAACGCTATACCCAAGATAAGCATAATCGATGTAATTGACGTCTTCATTGATTATCCCCCACAGGAGGATAATAGATTGGCGCCATTACGGGATTATATCGTAAATATTACATTTTTATAAAGAAGGCTTAACTAAGGACGCCACTCGCATGCCCAGGCAGCTGGACAGGCCGCAGCTCGCGAGCGAGAATGGGTATGGAGGCATCATGGCCAAGACGCCGGGCAAGGAAAGGCCGGACCCCATCCTGGAACGGCAGGTCCTCCAAGGCATGCGCTCGGTGAGTCTCGTCTTCGTCGTCATATACGCTTTAACCATCGTCCTGTGGGCGATACTCTGGATAATGCCTGCCGCCCCCAAGTCGCACGTCACGCGGGCCGGGGGAAACTACGACTATGGCATGGGCGAGTTCTATCTGCTCGGGTTGGGAATCTGCGAAGCCGCCTATTTCGCCTTCGTACGCATCTCGATCCGGCGGGACCGGCCCCTCCCGCGCATTTTCACCTTTGCCATGGCCTTCCTCGAATGCCTGCAGCCGACCTTTTTTCTCTACACTTGGGGCTTGGTTCTTCCGCCAGGCGAGGCGCTCTCGCAGTCGCCCATTTTCTTCTATTTCCTTCTAATCGGGGCCGGCGCGCTGCGGATGGACGCCGTCCTCTCGCTGTTCTCGGGGTTCGTCGCGGGATCGGGCTTCATCGCGCTGTCGTTTTGGCTCTACGCGCGCTCAGGCTCTCTCGATCCCTGGAAGGACGTGACATCGCTGCACTTCATCAAAGGCGTGTACCTGATGGTGTGCGGCGCCTTGATGGCCTTCGTCGCCTGGCAGATACGCCGCCGGCTCCTCTCTTCGCTCAACGCGCGATCGCTCGTCGAGAAACTGACCCGCGAGCGGGAGGAGCGCGAGCGCGAAGTCCAGGAAAGGCAGACTCTCGCCGTGCTCCGAGAGAGGGAGACCCTGGTCCAAGAGCTGCACGATACCGTCACTCAGAAGATCGCCTACGTGAGCGTGTCGGCCCAGGCCCTGCGGATGAGACTCGCATCGGGCGCGGGCGAGGACCTGGGGGCCGAGCTGTCGCGGCTCGCCGAGGCCGCAGCCGAGGCCCAGGTCGACGTCCGCGATTTCATACACGACGCCCGATCGGCGAGCGTCCTCGCTCGCGGCTTCGTGGCGACGCTGACCGAGTACGTCGGGACCATGGAATCCGATTTCGGCATGCGGGTCGAGACCGAGGGCCTGTCCGGAACGGCCATCCAGAGGCTCGACTCGCGCCAACAGGTCACGGCCTTCAAGATCATTCAAGAGGCTCTCAACAACAGCCGCAAGCACTCGGGAACAATGTCCGCTCGGCTCTCGATAGTTCCTTGGGAAATGGCTGCCGCATGATGGTCGAGGACGCGGGCCGGGGCTTCGACACGGCCGCGCCGCAGCTCCTGAGCCATTACGGTCTCGACATCATGCATAGCCGCGCGCGCCAGATCGGGGCCGAGCTGACCATCGAGGCCGCTCCAGGCCGCGGCGCGCGGATCATCCTTGACTTCGACGCCGATCGTCGGATCGCGGGCGAGAGCCGAAAGCCTACCCTCGAGCGACGCGGGGCGAGCGCTTTGCCGGGCGGCGAAGGCCGCTCCTCGCCCCGTCTCTTGGTCATCGACGACAACGAGCTTTTCCGTGAAGGGCTCTGCGGACTCTTGCGTCTGAGCGGTTATACGATC
>CAWHFT010000218.1:0-3402 GCA_963828175.1 uncultured Spirochaetota bacterium | reverse complement strand
TGTATCTGATCGAGGAAGTATTGGTGGGCGGCGAGAATCTGGGAACTTTGCCGAGAGCTTCGAGGTATTTGGCCGAGGCCAGGCCCGCGTCGCCATTCTTCAGAGCGGATTGAGCTGCTGCCGCGGCCTCCCTGGCCGAGGCGAGAAGGTCGGCCTGGGCGAGAAGCTTGCCGGCATCTGCCGCGGCGCGATCGAGCTCCGTGCGCGCATAGGTGCCCAGTGTCTCGGCCACGAACAAGTCGGCGTCGCGCCGGTCGTTCGTCGATGGATCGGATCGCCGGTTCGGTCCTGGAGGTAGGCAGCGAGAGCGGCCGCGCTGTCCCAGGCGTCGGCGTAGCGCCTGTCCCTGAGAGCGGAGCGTATCGTCCCGTAAAGGCCAAGCACGCGATCCTCGTCCGCCTTGACGGCGGCTTTCTGATCCTCGAGGCCGGCGAGCGCGGCACGGGCGTTCGCGAGTCCGGCTTTGTCCGCGGCGCTCTGCGCCTCCAGCTCCTTGGTCTTCGCTTCCAAGGAGCTGCGCAGGCTGTCTTCCCGGCTTTTGGCCCTCGGCCTCAATTCTCTTCCGCTCGTCGCCGAGGTCCGAAATATTCTTCTGATACTCGCTCCGCAACCGATTGAACCGGTCGTCTGCAGCGGCCTTCTCCGCTTCGGCCGCCTTCCGGGCGTCGGCGATCTGCTTATCGAGCGCGGCGCTCTTATCGGCTTCGTAGGACTTTATCTTTGCCTGTAGGTCGCTCGAGGAAATTCCTTGATCGGCGAGCCTCTTTTTTTCCGCGTCCAGCTCGCTCTGGTACTTCGTGCGGAGCTCGATCTCGCGAGCGTTCACTTTTTGGTCGATGTTCGCCGCCAGATCGTTCTTCTCCTTATCGAGGGAAGTGAGGCGGCTCCGGAAATCGCTTATCGCTTTGTCTTTTTCGAGCAGTTTGGAATCGGAATCCCGCTTCAGCTCCTGGAGCAGCTTTCCCTCGGCGGTGTCCAAAGTGGAGGAGGAACTCGCGATCGCTATATCGCGTTGGCGGAACACTAAAGACAAGGCGAGCACGGCTCCGGCCGTAGCGACGATCGCGAAAAGATTGACGACCAATGGGAAGACAAAGCCCTTACTCTTCGGGTGGACCAGAAAGTCTTCGGGTCGGGCGGAAATTCGGTTGCGGCTGGCGACCTTGTCGATCTCGTCCTGGATCTCGCGACGATCGTCGGCGCTGATGCCCGTCGGCGCGGAAGACACGAGTGCGCCGCGACCGGATTTCGCGCGGAGGGATAGCGCCCTCGCGAGTCCGGAACCTTCGCGAGCGCCTTCGGCGTCGCGCCGAGAGCCTTCGGCGTCGCGTCGAACCCCTTTTGCTTCGCGCCGCGAACGCTTTCTCGCTCCACTGCGTTTTTTAAGGTCGGTGGCTCGTTTATTCAATCCCAGTTCGCGCATACCTGAATGTCCCTTCCCTTCGTCGTCAAGTATCGGTCTTTGGACGCGTAATAATCAACATTCCTTCATCGGTCCTTCGTTGACCGCCCTTTCGATGCCAGCTAAGATCGCGGCGGGGGTACACAGTGCGCCACATCAGCAATCCCTTCGTAAATCGGCCCGACTACAACTGCTTCGCCTGCTCGCCCGATAACGAGAATGGCCTCAGGATGAGTTTTTCCGAGGATGGTGACGACATCATCTGCTCATGGTCGGCCGAGCCCCGCTTCGTCGGTTATGGCGGCATCGTACACGGCGGCATCCAGGCGACCTTGCACGACGAGATAGCTTCTTGGGTGGTCTTCGTAAAATTGGCCACGGCAGGTTTTACCGAGAGACTGGAAATCGACTATCGAAGTCCCGTCCGCATCGAGGCGAGTCCTTTGATGCTGCGATCCCGTCTCGAAGGCATGGATGGCAACCGCGCGCGCATTCGAACGAGCCTCTTCGATGCCAAGGGCAAGCTCGGCTCCGAATCCTTGGCCGTGTATTTCACGATGCCAAAGCACATAGCCCTCAAGAAAATGGCCTTTCCCGAGGACGAGACGCTTTTCTTCAGCTGAGCCTAACGAGGCCCATCGAGCGCGCTCCTCGGCCGCTCGATCCTGAATACAGTAGTCACGCAATCTTCAACGATGATTCTGTACCTCCGGTCGCGGTCGGAAAAAACCGTCGACCATAATTTGCCGCAGCCGCTTGGACAGGCGCCGCCGGCGATATGGTGCTTCAACAGACAGCCGAGGCTTTGAAAGAGGGGCGGCTCGAAGCCGGGACCGCAGGGCACCAGAGGGCCTCGAATCGAGTCGAAACTCGCCTTCCCTTCGGCTTCGAGATAGCGGTAGGCGAATTCGATCTCCGGCAAGAGCTCAGAAAAAGTCGCAAATGCAATATCGCTGGCTATGTAGAGGTTGAAATCCAGGAAAAACGCAAGGCTCCGGCCAGATTCGCTAAAAATCCCCTTGAGCTCCCTTGCGAGAGAGAGATGATGGAGCGCGCCGAGACCGATGACGATCTGCCTTCCGTCGCTCAAGGCGGCAGTCACTCGCTCTTCGACAAGTCGGGAATAGCTTTCCCGGTCTCCGACTAGGGGCGCAAGGGGAAGCCATGACCGTCCGCCCCAACTCGGCATATCGGCGCTCTCCGCCAGGTCGCGGGGAGTCGCAAAGGGCATCCCCGAAGGCAGTTCCTCCCTCTTGAATACTAGCGCGGCCCGAGGCGGCCGTTCAAAAGAAAAGGAGTGGTCCTCGGGCGCTAGCAAAACATTTTTCGCCTTGGTCCATGATTCCGCGGCATAGTCGCGCTCGGCTTCGGCGATGAGCTCGGCGGCGCGCGCATAGACCCGGTTCTTTTCTCTTTTCAGGATCGAGGGCGGAACGAAGAGATCGGCAGGCGCGCAAGATCGGGAGAGCCATCGGCGCCGGGTGGCAACTCGACGCGGCTCGAGGCTTCGATATCGGGAAGCAGGCGAAAATCGGCCTCCCCCGATTCGCCGAAGATGGTCAGGGCTTTTTTAAGGCCCCCGGCCGATTTGGCGAGCTCAACTGGAAGCGGATCATCCTCGTCGATGGAAGCTGTTTCCATCACGGTAGCGGAAGCCTCGCGGAGTCGCCCGAATCCCGGTAGCGCCAAGTCGGCTCTCAGTCCCGAGGAGCTGAAGAAAAGCATCAGCGGGAGCTCCTCCTTGGCGGGCTCGTATTCCTCGGGACTTGGGACTTTCCGGTCGAGATCGCGCGCGGAGACGAGATAGAGCGCGTCTCCCGGGCGTAAGCCTTCGCAGGGACGTCCTTCGGCTTGGGCGACCAACCCGACGCGGGAGCCGGCCTTCGCGGCAGGATTTCTTGGCCGGTCGCCGCATCCTGAGCTCGAGTGCCGAAAACCGGAGCGGACGCGAGCTCTCGCCGCGGTGAATCCGAGCAACCCGTCGTCCTCCACCTGCTGGG
>CAWHFT010000217.1:0-7587 GCA_963828175.1 uncultured Spirochaetota bacterium | reverse complement strand
AGAAGACGGGAAGCGGACTCTCCCACTCGTAGCCGAAGTTGAGTGTGACGATATACGGCTCGCCTCCCGCGGCGAAACCGAGCCGGCAGGCGTCGGCCGCATCGATAATCTCGCGTAGGCTCTCTCGGTCGAGGATCTCCCTGTCTGCGCGCCTCATGCTGCGTTCCTCCGATGGCTGGAGTCTACTCGGTCGCATACCCTCAGTACATGGTTTACGCTGGGGATGCTGTCAGAAATTCTCCTTGCGGAAGCGGAAACCGAAACGGCGAGCCTCGTTCTTCACGACCTGGGCGAGCGGGTACGGGCCGCAAAAATAGACATCGACCCCGTGGTATTTTTTCCGGCGCGAAATCTCGGAGAAGACGCCCCGCCAATCGGGTCGCCCGAAGCTCGTGATGGTCTTGAGACCGGTGGTCAGGTCGCGGCTCTCCTGCTTTCCCAAGAGGTCCATCCCGATCTTAACCAAGCCGGAGGTCGCATCGATCCGGGCGTCTGTCATATAGATGTTGAGCTCGATGAAGTCCTTCATTCCGGCCTGCTCGATCTCGGCGAGCATGTCGGTGAACCATTCGAAGGACTCGCGGCCCCTGTTGAGCCAGAAGAAGTACACCTTCTGCAATTTAAGGTCTTCTCCCTGCTCTCTGCGGTAGAGGATGCTCCGAAGGATGGAGGCGAAGGGAGTGACTCCAATGCCCGCGCCGATGAGGACTGCGCATTTCGAACGAAAAATCCGCGTGCTGGGAGTTCCATATGGCCCCCTGATCTCGGCAGGCAGGGGATAATCTTTCTTTCCTGATTTTTCCGCGAACCTGTAGAGGGCGCGGGTCCAGTTGCCCAGGCTTCGCACGTGGAGGGTCAGGCCTTCGCGCCACTCGGGGTTGCTGCTTATCGTAAAGGGATGCCACTCGAAGCGGCTGAGGCGGGGGATCTTCAAGAACAGATAGTCGCCCGGCTGATATTCGAAGCGCTCGGGGCGGTGCATGACGAGCCGGCTGACCCCGGAGGAGAGAGCCTCGGCTTCTTCAATGAAGGTGACTTCGCGCTTCCGATTGCGCTTCAGATACAGCTCCACGCCGTAGGCGAGAAGAGGCAGCGTCGCCCATTTCCAAAAATTGGGCGCGTGGACGAGGAGTACCGCGAAAAAGAGGATGTACAGCGAGTGGGTGACGGAGAAAGCCTCGAACCAGCCGCGCCTGCGAACGAAATCTTGGGCGAAGAGCCACATGAGGCCGAGGGCCGATAGGACGATTACGCCGGTCAGCCCGGCGCGAGTGGCGAATAGGCTGTAGCTGAAGGGGACGGTGGCGGCCATGGCGCGGTAGTTGAGGAGGTGGGCGGCAGTGTGGATTAGGGAGAAGGCGAACAGGACTTGCCCGATGACCTTGTGTACGTCAACGGCGTGATCGACGGGTATGAAGACCGAGAGGAAGCTCTTGCGTATCCAGGTAAGGAAGGTCCTCATCATGGGGATGAGGATCAGGGCGCCGTTGAGGTTTAGGCAGGTGCCGGCCCCTCGGGCCACTTGGATATAGATATTGGCGCCAAGACTCGCGTAGTGGCTCATGGCGCGCCAGAACAGCCATGCGTTGAGAGCGACGTAGGCGAGCACCAGGAGGTTTTGATAGATCACGTACGGAAGTATTAGGAAGAGGAAACGGAACGCCGCGACGAGCGTGAACCTCCTGCCGGAGGACGAAGGGCCTTCCTTCCAAAACCAGGTCGCGATGCTTTTGATGAGCTCGTTCCGTATCAGGGGGTATCGCGATAGGAGCCGTTTGAATTCCCCGAAGTCCACGCGATTGTCGCCCTTGCGGTCTGCCGCAGCGAAGAGAATCTTCGTCATGGCGCGCTTCTGCTGCTGCCCTAAACGGATATTGTTGTGATGGAGAGAGGCCTCGACCATCGCCGACAAGTCTCGTCTGTTTATGGCCCCGTCCCCATCCTGATCGTGAAGATCGAAGACGAACTTCAGCTTGGCCTGGTCGTCTCCCAGGACGAGCGAGATGACCGCGGCCTGAAAACTTGCTTGGTCGATGCCCCTGCGTTCGCCTCCCCCGAAGAGCTCGAATACCCTTTTCGAGATCGTTCGGTCTTTGATCTCCGAGAAGCGAGCCCATTTGTGTACTGGACATGAGACCGGCTCGCCCCGAATGCTCGTCGAAAGACGCGCGGACATGGTTGAGGAGCTCCTGATCCAGGCTCGTTATGATCTTGCGGCTAGCTCGGCGCTCTTCCATAGGCTGTCAATACACTCCGGGAACTATCCTGCTAGGGACGCGACGAACGTATTCCTTCCACAGATCGCCGTATTTTGCGGCGCATCTGCGTTCGTCCGCCCGTTCGCGAGGGACGAGCAGGGCCAGGTAATACAGCGGATACAGCCACACGACCAAGACCTTGGGCCATCCCAGGGCCAAAGCCAGTCCGAAGGCCATCAGGATCTCGCCGAGGTAATTGATGTGGCGCGAAGCCGCCCAAAAACCGCTGCAGAGAAGGGCCTTCTTTCCATCGGAGATCGCGCTGGGCTTGAGAATGCCGAGGAGCGCGCGCTCGGGGCAGGTCTTGAAAAGGTATTTCTGCAGGTTGGCGCCGCGCGACAATATCCAGCCCGCGAAGAAGATGATCCTGACCGCGGTCGTGAGCCACGCGGCGGATGCGGGTCGGGCAGCTCGGCCGTAGCCCACAAGCCTATCGCGTAGAAGTACGGGTAGAACGCGAGGCAACCCCAGCCCAGCTTGAATCCCATGCGCTCCGCGAAGATGTCGTAGGTGTAAAGGTGGACACGTTCGAAAATGAGGTAATCCACGATGAACCACATGAAGAGGAAGCAATAGAGCTCGACGCCGGCCGAGGGGCTCGAGCCGAAGAGCAAGAGGTGATGCGCGAAAAAGGATAGGATGTTCAGGCTGAGCATGACTGCGCCGCGAGGTAGAGGTACATCTTGACGTCTACCCGCCCGTTGAAGAATCGAGGGTTCTCCGAGCGGCCGAAGTACAGGTTGGACAGAGCGACCCTCCGCCTCGGGGGCTGCCTCCGGCGCCGCTTCTCGCGGGCGACCATGACGAAGCTGAATATCAGCCCCAGGACGCAGGAACCGGCGAGGCTGGACCACCGTGGGAAAAGAGCCAGTCCCAGGGCATGAGGCCCGTTCGGCCCGCAACACCCAAATCCCGACTGCCGCCGCAATACCAAGGGGCCGTTGAGGCGGTACCTCAGCGGCTCGCCGCTGTGGGATCGGCGACGTAGCCGGCGACCCTCCGCGCGGAAGGAGCATATGGAGGCCCAGCAGCGCGGCATAGATCAGCCACGGCGCGAAGAAGCCCTCGACGAGCTCGATCATGGTTCGGCCGCCTTTGGCGAGGCGTCAGCGCATTCGTCGAGCCTGCCATGATGCCGATGGCGGCGCGCTTGGGCAGGAGCCTGCCCATGAAACGGCGCCGAGCCGGCTGACGAAGCCGGGCACCGCCACGGGACCTCGACCCAAGGACCGCAACGCTCTTTCCGCAACGAGCTCAGGTCGGACCGCGCCCGGGGCGGGCTTTGAGGATGAGGACTTGTAGCCGGGGGTAAGAATGGCGCCGGCACAGCAAGCGAGTATGTCGACCCCCTTGGGCCGGAGCTCTCTCCAGAGGCTCTCCGCCAAAACTTTGTTGAATGCCTTGCTCGCGGCATAGGCAGCTATCCCCGGCGATCCTTGATTCCCCGCCAGGGAGGTCATCAGGATCAAGGCTCCCCTGCCCCTGGCGACCATCGTCGGCAACACGGCCCGCACGAGCGTCAATGGACCGCGCACGTTGACGTCGACCACACGGGAGAGGTCCGCCGGGTCCATTTCGTAGAAGCCGCCCATCGGCGCATAAGCGGCATTGTAAACGACGAGGCCGAGGTCCAGACCCTCGGCGGCTTGTTCGATCTTCTCGATGAAGCCGGGGGTTCCAAGGTCGGCCTCGAGACCGCGCGCCTCGACTGCGAACCGGGACGCGCACTCATCGACGAGAGTGTCCAAGAGCGCCTTGCGACGGGCGACGAGGAGCAGGTTCATCCCTCGGCTCGCGAGGGCCCTAGCATAGGCGGCCCCCAGTCCCTCTGAAGCGCCGGCGACGAGCGCCCAGGAACCGTATCGATCCGAAAAGTGATTCTCCATCATGTCCCTATGGCCCGTGCCATCCGTACTCCATTTCTTCGACCACCGTTGCCTTGGCCTTCTCGCCGAGAAGCCTTTCGACGACGAACAGAGACATGTCGATCCCGGCGGAAATGCCGCCCGACGTAATTATACGCTCGGAAGATTCGACGTAGCGCTCATCCAATGCGATTTCGGTGCTCGGCGACAGCTGGGAAAGGTGCTCGAAGGCGCTATGGTGCGTCGTCGCGCGTTTGCCCGCGAGGAGCCCCGCCTTGGCCAGCAGGAGGGCGCCCGTGCATACCGACAAGAGCAGCTCGACCCGGTCGGCCTGCTCGGCCAGCCACTTTAGGAGCCGCTCGTTTTTTAGCAGAGGTCGGGTACCCATGCCACCCGGGACGACGAGGATGTCGGGATCCGGGCAATCGTCGATCGTGTATCGCGGGGTTGCGAGGAGGCGGCCGCGAGCAAGGATGGGGCCTGGCGTCAGGGCGACCTCGAACACGTAAAACGGCGGCGGCCGAATCAGGTCTCCCGCGACGGTGAAGACTTCGTGCGGGCCGGCGAAATCCAGGACTTCGGCGTCGTCGAAGATGAGGATTGCCACGTTGCGCGGATTCACGGTGGCGGGGCTCATGCGCAGCGCCGTTTCACGCTATTTGAGATCTGCGAGGAGCTTCGCAGCTTTGACGTTGCCGAGGGAGGCTGCTTTCTGGAGGTCGGCTCGAGCCTCGGTGCTCCGGCCGGTATCCTTATAAAGTTGGCCTCTAAAGTACCAGACATCGCGGTTTGCGTCCTTGCTCGCTCCGAACATCGCGAGGTATTCGTTGTACAGCTGCTCGGCCTTCTTGTTGTCGCGTCCTGCTATGCTCGGCAGCACCTGCCAGAAGCGGCCGAGAGCGAGGATGGGGCCGCCCGTGTCGAAGCTCTTGTCGGTCGCGTAGGCCGTCTCGAACCCTTTTTGCGTCTTGCCTTTCAGCCCCTCGGCGAGCGCTGTAAGGATGCTGACGCCGTCCGAGTAGGTTCCCACGCACAAGCCATAGTAATACCAGCCCTCGATTCCGTTGGGGTTTATCTTCGTGGCGATCTCGCCGAATTTCATTCCGTCCTTGCCTGCGCCCCTCGCGATGTCCTTCCATCCCTGGCGTTTCTTGGGTAACGGCTTCGTCGCCCCAAAGGCGGAGGGCCTTGGCGGCCTTCCAATTGGCGGCGTAGTCGGCGGGGGCGGCGTCTGCCGCGGCTATCGGCGGCATCCGCCTGAGCCTTAAGGGCGGCGATGTTTCCCGCAGCGAAAGCGCCCTGACCGACGAGGCCGAGACGCCAGCGCGAAAGCTGCGATCTTGATGCTATTCATGAGCTATTCCTCCTAGAGGGATGATGCTTGAAAGAAGCCTAGCCGCGCCGCCCCGCCGGGTCAAGGACGAACGGACTACCTTGACGTGGCGGCGCCGGAAAATAGAATAAAGATCAGCCGAATCTATAAAGACGGGGGAGGCAGAACATGGGCGAGCGCAGCGTATCTCGGGCATTCCGCGGAATCAGGACTATGGATGGCGCAGGGGTAGCCCTCACGCGCATCTTCGGTTTCGGCGACACCGCGGCTTTCGACCCTTTCCTGCTGCTAGATCACTTCGGGTCGGAAACCGCCGCTGAATATCTCGCGGGGTTCCCCTGGCACCCCCATCGAGGAATAGACACGGTTACCTATATGCAGAAAGGGAAGGTGCGGCACGGAGACAGCATCGGCAATTCGGGCGTGATCGAGCCCGGCGATCTACAATGGATGACCGCGGGAAGCGGGATTATCCACGAGGAGATGCCGCAGTTCTCGCCGAACGGGCTGAGGGGCTTCCAGCTGTGGGTCAACCTGTCCCGGGCCGAGAAGATGCGCGACCCTGCCTACCGAGGTTTCGCCGCGAAGGAGGTCACGTCGGTTTCCGTGGGCGGTGGCGAGGCGAAGATACTTGCGGGTGAACTCGGAGGCGTTCGAGGTCCGGTCGCAGGCGTATCGCGCGATCCAGCCTATTTCGATTTACGGCTCGGGCCGGGCGGAAAGATCGAGATACCTGCGCCGGAAGGCGAAACCGCCTTCGCCTACGTCTACGACGGCAGCCTGTTCTGTCCCTGCGAGCCGCTCGTCTACGCCGGACACATGAGGCCCGAAGGCGCATCCAAGCTAGAGGAGCCCCGCCCGAGTACAGACTCGGGAACCTGCATCCTCTTCGGCCCCGGCGACAAGGTTAGCTTCGAGGCGGGATCGGCCGGAGCAGGCTTCATCTTCGCTCGCGGGAAGCCGCTCCACGAGCCGATCGCCTGGGGCGGCCCCATCGTGATGAATACCCGCGCGGAGCTTGAATTGGCCTTTCGCGAATACTCGGAGGGCACTTTCATAAAAAAGAAGTGAGCCGCATATTCGTGATCTCGACTAGCTCAAAAGATAAACGGAACGATGATCTTTCGCTCGGCCGGGTAGTCGGGGAAACGCTCGCGGTACCAACGGTGGTTCGAAATCGCACGGGGGAAAATATTGCAGAACGTAAAGAAGGCAAAAGCCCAGGTCGCGGCGCTTCGTGTCATGAGGGCGAAACCGATCCATTGGGCTATTTCGCCCAGGTAGTTGGGATTGCTCACGAGACGGAACATGCCGCCTCGCGGAATCTTATAACCGGTCTCACCTCCGCTGCGAAGAGAACGGATCGCTGCGTCCGAGACGACATGGAGCGCGAAGCCCCCGAGGAACAGCGCGAGACCAATGGCGCACTGCAGGCTTTTCAACGTAAAGGAATCGGATTTGCCTTTTGCGAAAAGATCGTAGCCAATTATGACGCCGTTGTTGGTATTGAAGATGAAGGCCGCTGCAGCCAGGACTACGGGGAAGGAGCGCTTCGATCCCCGCTGCAGGGCCGAATAGATATAGCTGCGGTAGAGATAATGCATCTCCCACAGGCATATGAGGAAGATTGCACCGGCCGATCGGTTTCCCGAGGCGAAAAAGATCGCTAAGGGCGCGAGGACAGCGGCGGTCTCCATTATGGCCCAAGCCAATTTCGAGTTCATCTGCGGACCCCAACCGGGCCGCGAGTGCTTTCCATACGGTGCGCTCACGAAGATGAGTGCAACCAAGGCCCCGACGCCCACAAGCGACTCTGCGGTCACGAGAGCTATAAAGAGGTTCTGGCTCAAACATGCCCTCCCACGAACTCGAAGCAAGCGGGTAAACTTCAATATTTCGGCAAGCTACACGTAGCCGATGATGATGAGGCTCCAACAGCGGTTCGAGGTTTTTCTCCGCCGTGCCCTACTGCGCCGCTTTCGCGAGCTTGGTGTACAGCGCGTCGAGCGCGTCGAGCGTCTGCTGCCGGTCCGTCTGGCCGGCGGCGTAGCCCTGGAGGATCGTCCCCAGGCCCTGCTCGGCGCCCGCCGGGAACCGCTGATAGAACCACGGATAGCTCGGCGCGCCCTTG
>CAWHFT010000216.1:0-12252 GCA_963828175.1 uncultured Spirochaetota bacterium | reverse complement strand
GCGGCCGGCGCGGCCCGAGCCGTGGAGGTATCCGCTCGAATTCATCGTCCTTGCGGGGCCGGCACTATGGTGGCGTGGATGAACAGGTGGTCGGAGGGCAGCCGGGAGCGCTGCTCCCGGTTGATGGGTATCTCGCCCTCGATCACGCCGGCGTCGAGAACCTCGATGTCGCGCGTGCAGAAGATGTAGTCGAGCTGGACGAAATTCGGTCGAGGGCCGAAGTGGTAATGCGTGCGCCTCGCGTCCGGGGGGATGCCGACGGCCTCGAGGACGTCGCGGAAGGGCAGGTCGAGGAAAGGCCCGTACTCGAACTGGTGCTCGCCGCGGATGAGGATGCCGTTGAAGTCGCCTAGGACGACGCAGTTGGTCGTGCGGACCATGGAGGCGAGGCGCTCGACCTCCAGCATGCGCCGCTCGATGCCGCGATCCTGGCCGTATTGAGACTTCAGGTGGAGGGCGAAGACCTCGAGGTCCCCGCCTTCCGGGCCGAGGTCGAGGCGCAGGAGGTTCCGCGAGAACTCGCCGCTCATAGCGCTCGCCCGGGCCCCGGGGAAGCGGCCTTTCTTGAGGAGGGCGCCGACGAAGATGCCCCGTCTCGAGTTCAGTTCGTCGAGCAGGCAGTCGTAGCGCCCGCCGAGGTAGATGCGGTTGAACGCCTCGAGGGTCTCCAGGCCGCCCACCTCGCACAGGCACACGAGGTCGAAGTCCCGCTCGACGATGGTCCGGGCGATGGCGGCGATCTTGCCTCGATGCTTGTTGGGATTGAAGATCGAGGCGTTCATCGCGAGGTACTCCGCCTCGGGGAGCGCCTCGAGCTCATCGAAGCTATAGTCGGCGTCGACGAGGAGATAGAAATTCTCGGCGTTGAACGAGGCGATCGTCATTGAAGGAATGGCACTCGTCCTTTCAGCAGCGCGTAGCCTACGAAAGCGCAGGTATCCAAAATCGCGTGGGCTACTATCAACGGACCGATGCGCTTGAATCGAAGAAAGAACAAAGCGAAGACCGTCCCCATGATCGCGTTGCCGATGAATCCTCCGAAGCCTTGGTAAAGGTGGTAGCTTCCCCGGAGCACGGCGCTGGCCAATACGACCAGCGCCGTGGGCCAAGCAAGCTCTCTCAGCCGGGCGGTGAGATATCGAACCACGACGACCTCTTCCAGAAGCGCGTTTTGGACGGCCGCGAGCACGAGCACGGGGATCGCCCACCACGCGGCGGGAAGCGCCTCGGGGATCACTTCCGCGTTGAAGCCGAGCGACCGTGACGCGAAATAAAAGGCCAGGCCCGGTATCCCGATGAGAGCCGCGAGTCCCGCTCCCGCGCCGAAGTCGCGCGCCATTCTTCGGAACTCGAATGCGGGCGTATCGTGGCCGCCTTCGTCCCGTCGAAGCAGATGGAGAGCGAGGAACGCCGGGACCGCGCCGAAAAATATCTGCAGCAGTTGGAGAGACAGATCCAGCCACGGTCGACCCGCGGCTTGCGAAGGGTTGAGAGTCGCAGCTTGAGCTGAAAGCGGCTTGCCGGAAGTGAGCATCCCGACGAGATCCACGATCGAGAAGATCGCGCTCTGCCCCAGCGAGATCCCCAGCACCAGCAGGATCTCGGCCCGCACCGTTCGCTTACTCTCCCGGGTCATCTTGCACCACCCACGGGCCGCTATCTCGAATTCCTCGACAGCGAGATCAAGACGCCCCATCCGTACGGCGAGGACCCGATATCGAGGCCGCTCCAGAGCGCGGGATCCTCCTGTCCGAGACGCCAGAAGGCGACATTCCGCACCGAGGCGTCCTGGTACATGGCGAGCCTCGCGAAGGTCGATTCCAGGTCGTCGAAGAAGACCTTCACGTTCACTGTCTCGCTGTATTCCATGAAGGGAATGTCGCCTTGCCTTTGGACTTGGTCTATCCCCTTCTCCGCCTTGAGATCGACCACGCCGGAATACCTATAGGCCCGCGCGAGGCTCTTGTCGGCCCACGCTCGGCCATAGAGGGGCAGACCCATGACCAGCTTGGCGGCATCCACTTTCGAGGAGGCGTAGGTGGCTGCCTTTTTGCACCACTCGATCGAGGCGACGGGCCCCGGATCGCTCGTGCTCCAATGCTCGTCATAGGCCATGGAGACGACGCGGTCGACGAGCTTGCCGATTCGCTCGTATCCGAAGCGGTCGGTTTTCTCGTCCAGCCGTGGCGGGAGGGCGACGCTCAAGCATTTGCCGAGCAGACTCGCCTTGAGCGCCGCGAGAAAGGCATAGAAATTGTCGTAATCCTTCGAGCTTACGGCTTCGAAGTCGATCTGCACGCCGTCGTAGGCCTGGGCGCCCTGGACGATATCCGCGACGAGGGCGTCGCGCAGCGGGTAAACCGGATCGAGGCAGAAATGAGTAAGGGAATAGCTTTCGATCTCGTCGACGACGAGATGGACTCTGCCTTTGAACGACTTGAGAGCGGAACGATTCGGGACGCCGACGAGCTTCCCGTAGGCATTTATGCCCGCTCCGAAGTACCCAATATCGGTGATGGGGTAGTTGGCCGACAGGGAGGACTCCTCCCCGTCCAGGAGATAGGCCCAGACTTCCGAGAAGGCGAGCCTATCGGGGGCGCTGTATGCCAACGCGAGAGGCAAAACGAACAAGAAGCCGGTGGCGCGGAGTCGTTTCACGGCATGGATTCCTTTCGAGGGATAGTGTACCAGAATCCGCGCTCGTATTCTCGAAATTGAGTATTTGAGCTATGCTCGGGCGCATGACGGAAAAGCCAGTGATCACCGCCGCCGAGGCCGCAGCCAAAATCAAGACGGGAATGACTGTCCACGTGGGCGGCTTCGTCGCGGACTCCCGGGTAGTCATCGCGGCGACGACCCACTTCGACAAATCCGGCGCGTCCAAGCTCAAGCGGCGATGCGCCCTGCCGCTCACGGCCGCCGGAGAGGTCGATTTCGCGATCACGGACGTGGGGTATTTCCAGGTGACCGGCGGCAAATTCCACCTCATCGAATGGTTCGAGCCCTATACGCCTGAGTGGATAGTCGAGCGCACCGACGCCGACGTGGTCGTTACGCACTCGCGCTGAGGGAGACGAAGATGTGGACGACCTTCGCAAAAGGCGTCGCCGACGCCTTTAAAACGTTCTTCAACGCGCGCCTCCTCGAGCGAGCCTCGCTCGTGGTCGTCATCCTCGCCGCGGGGTTCATCCTCATTGCGGTCGTGCTGACGTTCTTCCGGCGGGTGGCGAAAAAACGGCTGAGCCTTCGCGTCGCCGGCATCGTCGAGAAGACGGTGAAGTACGTGGGCGTCGTCGTCGTCCTGGTGAACGCCGCCGAGGCCGCTGGTCTCGATCTATCGGCCGCGCTCGGCGCCGCGGGCATCGTCGGAATCGCCTTGGGCTTCGCGGCCCAGACCTCGGTCTCCAACATCATCTCCGGCCTGTTCCTGTTCTCCGAGAAGACCTTCCAGATCGGGGACGTGCTGCAGATAGACAACATGATCGGCTCGATCGAGTCGGTCGATCTGCTTTCCATAAAGCTGAGGACCTTCGACAATCGCCTCGTCCGGGTCCCGAACGAGACGATGATAAAAAGCAAGATCGTGAACGCGACGCGATGGGCGGAACGACGTCTCGATCTCGTGATCACGCTCCCTCCCGGAACGAACATGGACAAGATCGAGACGCTCCTCAAAGGGGCCGCCGCGTCCGTGTCCGCGGCCTTGCCGATCCCCGCGCCGTCGTTCGTTCTCGCGGCGATCGACGAGGCCGGGATGCGCTGCGCGTTCGGCGTCTGGTTCAAAAAGGAAGACTACGACGCTTCCAGGACCGTTCTCCTGTCGGCGATCAGCCTGAGCTTGGAAAAGGAGGGCCTCAAGTCCGGCCTGAGCTTCGCCTCTCTCTGGGCTTTCCCCGACAGTCCGTGACGGTTGACTTTGCCTCCGCCGCTCCGTAAGTTTTTCTTCTGGGAGGAAGGGAGGACTATGGCGGCCCATGCATCATGGAAAGGGTTCCTGAAACTGAGCCTGGTGTCGGTGCCAGTCAAGGCCTACACGGCGACGGCGACCGGCAGCGAGATCGCGCTCCACCAGCTCCACGCGAAGACCCACACGCGCATCCAATACAAGAAATTCGCGCCGGAGGTCGGGGAAGTCTCGAACGACGAGATCGTGAAAGGTTACGAATACGACAAAGGGCAGTACGTCATCATCGACGAGGACGAGATAGACAAGCTCCGCACGGAGAACGACAAGTCGATCCGCATAGACGGCTTCATCAAGCCCGAGGCGCTCTCCTCGATCTACATGGGGGGCAAAACCTACTACCTCACGCCCGACGGGCCGGTGGGGCAGAAGCCGTACAATCTGCTCAGGAAGGGCATGGAGGAGAACGGGGTCTACGGCATCGCCGAGGTGGTGATCTCGCAGAAGGAGCAGGTGGTGCTGCTCCAGAGCGTGGACGGCCTCATGGCCATGACCGTGCTCAACCGCAAGGACGAGGTCAAGCCCGTATCGGCCTTCAAGGACGAGATCGCCCAGACCGAGTCGACGGAGGCCGAGAGGTCCCTCGCGGACACGCTGATCAAGGCCTCCATCATCGAAGAGTTCGATTTTTCGCGATACAAGGACGTCTACAAGGACAAGCTGACCAAGCTGATCCAGATGAAGATCGAGGGGAAGGAAGTGGTCCAGGTCCGCGATCCCGAAGAGCCTAAGATCATCAACCTGATGGAAGCCCTCAAGCGCAGCGTGGCCGAAGCCCAAGCCGCGAGCGGAAAGGCCCAGGCGGCGGCGAAGGCCGGCCTCAAGCAGGCGCCGAGCGAAAAGCCCGCTGCGGCGGCGGCCAAGAAGAAGAAAGTTGGATAACGCCTTGAGGGCGTTATGAATAAACTCCCGCTTTTCGTATCCCCCATGCTGGCCGTCATGGGCCGGCCATTCGATTCGAAAGATTTTTTCTTCGAGTTCAAATGGGACGGCTTTCGGACGGGCGCGTACATCGAGGGGAGGCGGCATCGCCTGATGAGCCGCAAGGGCTTCGACGTCACGAAAAAATACCCCGGCTTGTCGAGGCTCGACTCGCTTCCCTCCGGGCTCGCGCTGGACGGGGAGCTCGTGGCCTTCGTAGACGGTCGGCCCGACTTCGAGGGAATGCAGAACGGCGGGAGAAACCGCAACGGGGACCGCAACAGTCCCCGTCACGCGCAGATCACCTTCATCGCCTTCGACCTCCTGTATGTCGACTTCGAATCGATCATGGAGCGGCCGTTCTCAGAGCGTCGCGCCCGGCTGGAAGAGCTGTTGGCCCCATCGCAGGGACAGGAGCTCATGATATCCGAAGGTCTCTTCGCCGACGGGACGAGCCTGTTCCGCAAATCGCGCGAATTGGGCCTCGAGGGAGTGATGGCGAAACGCGGCGCGAGCGCCTACGCCGCGGGAAAACGCAACGGCTCCTGGGTCAAGATCAAGCACCGGGTCACTGCCCAGCTCGCGGTCATCGGATTCATCGACAAGGGCGGCTCTGATTTTCAATGCCTGCTGGTCGCAGGAAGCGAGATTCCCGGCGAGAAGGAGACGTCGCTGCGATATGTCGGCAGAGTCGGCGGCGGCTTTACGGACAGCATGAGGGAGCGGGTCAACGCCCTGCTTCGCGAGCATCCCAGAAGCTCGCCGCTCGTCGCCTGCCCGGAAAAGGGGCAGTGGGTCGAGCCGGGCCTGTATTGCGAGGTGAGCTTCGCTGAGCTGACCTCCCAGGGCCTCTTGCGCTCGCCCGTGTTCGAAGGCCTCATCGAAGGGTGAGGAAATGGAAAACCCGCTCTCGCTCTTCGGGAAAGAAATAGCCATCACCGGGCGCCTGGTCTCCATGCCGCGCGCCGAGGCGGTGGAAAAGATCCGCGATGCTGGCGGTACCTACGTGGTCTCGCCGGGCCCGTCGACCGCGATCCTGGTGTCGGGGCCCGCCTTGGGTCACGTCAATCCCGAGGGCGGCATGTCGAGGAACCTCGAGAGGTTCGGGGAGCTCAAAGACCGCGGAGCGCCCGTCCGGCTCGTCGAGGAGACCGATTTCCTGAGGATGCTCGGCGCGGAAGACGAGCTCGCGGACTTTTCGCGGCTGTACACGGCCGTCCAGGTGAGCCGCATCGTCGAGACGCCGCTTTCGCAGATCCGCTCGTGGCTCAGGCACGGCCTCCTGCAGGCGGCGCGCATGACCAACCGCCTGGCGTGGTTCGAATACCGGGACATCCTCCTCGCGCGCAACTTGAGCCGCCTCTCGTCCGCGGGCGTAGCCACCGCGGAGATACGCCGCGGCCTTTCGCAGATCGCACGCTGGCTTCCCGACGCCGCGTGGATCTTCGGCCGTCTGGATGCGGCGGAGGCGGGACTCAGGGTCCGGATGAACGACGGCGGATGGGCGGAGCCGTCGGGCCAGCGCCTCCTGGATTTCGAAGGCAGGCCGAGGGCCGCTGTTTCGATCGCCAGCTTTCCCTCGGCCAGCTTCCCCGCCGCCGTCGACGGTCAGGGAGCTCGGTTCTGGTTCGCGCGCGCTCTGGATGCCGAGGAGGCCGGCGATCTGGGCGCGGCGGCGGCAGGCTATCGGCGCGCCCTGGACGAAGAACGGGACGCCGTAACCTGCTTCAATCTCGGGAACGTGCTGTACGAGCTCGGGCAAGAGGCGGACGCGGCGGAGTGCTATCTGTCGGCCGTTTCGCTGGACCCGAATTTCACCGAGGCCTGGAACAATATGGGGAACGCGCTCGCGGCGCTCGGCAAGCTGGAAGACGCGCTGCCCGCCTACGAACGGGCGCTGTCAGTCGAGCCCGGCTACCCCGATGCCCATTGCAATCTGGCATTGGTGCTCGAGCGCCTGGGCAAGCGACGACAGGCAGCTGCTCACCGAGCCGCATGCTCGCAAGCCTACCCTCCGGAAACGCGCCTTCGCCTGCTCAGGGCCCCCTTCATGGACGATTGGCCCGATTGAAGAGAGATTCAGCCTTCATGTATTCCTCCTTCGAGCGCCCGTATTTCGCGGTCCTAAGTCCAACAGGCTCCCCAAGGAAACGATCGCGGGCGCAAGGTCCTGCGGCCTCGTCAGAGCCGTGCGGAAGAGGTCGCCGGTCCTCTCGAGGCGTCCGGGCGCGCTCATGATCGTGAAGTCCGCGAGCCGGAAATCCTCCTCGAGTTCGTCCCAGGCGAGCGGCATCGAAACCGTCGCGGCTTCCACCGGCCGCGCGACATAGGGAGGGACGATCGTCTGCTCCCGTCGGTTCTGCAGGAAATCCAGATAGACGCGGCCCTCCCGGCGTCCCACGACGCGCTCCACGGTGGCGATCCGACCATTATCGCGGACCAGGATCCTCGCGACCGCCTCGCAGAACATCCTCGACTGCTCGTAGCTGTAGCCCGGCTTCAGCGGGATGCAGACGTGCAAACCCGTGGACCCGGAGGTCTTCAGGTACGGCTCGAGGCCTAGGCTCCGCAGGAGCTTGCCTGCGGCGCGGGCGAGCTTGACCACGTCCGAGAACGGCGCGCTCTTCGGGTCCAGGTCCAGGACTGCCCAGTCCGGGGAATCCAGGCTCCCTTGCCGCGAGAGCCAGGGGTGGATGTCGATCGACCCGAAGTTGATCAGCTCGAGGAGCGTCCGGCGGTCGTTGCAGAGGATGTAGTTCACGGGCTCTTCCCCGGGCCGGGCCACGTCGACGGTCCGAACCCATTTGGGGAACCCGTCGGGAACCTGCTTCTGGTAGAAAGATTTTCCGCGAACCCCGTCGGGCCAGCGATATAGGTGTATCGGCCGGTCCTCCAAATACGGCAACAGAAAACCCGCCACACGATCGTAGTACCCGACGAGGTCCGCCTTGGTGTAGCCCTGGTCGGGCCAGTAGACCTTGCGCGGATTGCCGATGTCGGGAAACGAGGAGGCCTCCAGGTCCTTCGCGGCAGTAGCCGCGCTCGCGGCAGTAGCCGCGCTCGCGGTCGGCTCTTGGAGGCCCGACGAAGCGTTCGCATCGAGGGGGATCATCCGCCAATCCTCGGAACGGCCGACCGCATAGGGACTGTCCGCCTTTTTGGCCACGATGGCGGACAGGCCCGAACGCGCGGCCGCGCGGGCAAGCTCTTCGCCGCGCTCCGCCACCGGGTCCACCACCAGCACGCGCGCGGATTCCGCGACGAGAGCTCGCAGAACAGCCTTCCGCTCCGCGAGAGGCATCTTCCTCAGGTCCCACTCCTCCGCGTACAGGATGTCGAAGACGTAGAGCACCGCCTTCGCGCCGCCTGCGGCGATGTCCGCCTCGAGCGCCGCTCTCGAAGGGATGCCGTCCTCGCCCACGGCGACGACGACTCCGTCCAAGAGGGCGGTCCGCGCGCGGACGCGCGCCAGGCCGGAGCACACGGCAGGAAGCCGGGCGGCGAGATCCCCCTCGCGCGACAGCAGACGCACGTCGGCCCCGCGGAGCGACACCTGCACTCGCCTACCGGGAAAGGCCGTCTCGAAAAGCCACTGCGGATCCGTGAAAGGCGCAAAGCCATCCGCGCTCTCCATCCGCGCCACCCGCGAGGGCATCGGCTTTCTGCGGGCCCCGGACAGGTCGGCACTGCCGAACAAGTCGCTGCCGGAGCCGACATAGCGGTCCTTCGCCTTGAAGAGGAGCCAGTCCCTGCCTTCCCCGCCTTTGGTGCGCACCAGATGCCACTCTCCGCGCAGCCTGCGCCCCTTGAGCTCCAGCTTCACCTCGCCTTTTTCCAAGGCTTCCAGGATGCTCGCGCTCTTCCTGATTTCGTACTCTCCGGCGTCCCATATCGCCATGTTCCCCGCGCCGTACTCGCCCTTGGGTATGACGCCTTCGAAGGTTTCGTATTCCAGCGGATGATCTTCCGTCCGGACGGCCAACCGCTTATCGGCGGGCGCATAGGAAAAGCCTTTCGGCACCGCCCAGCAGGCCAAGGCGCTTCCCGTGTGGATGCGCAGGTCGTAGTGGAGGTTGCGGGCCTCGTGCCGATGCACGACGAACGTGCCGCCAGCCGCCTGCTGAGGCTGAGGCTGAGCCGCAGCTTCAGGCTGAGGCTGAGGCTCTGGCGTTTTCGCGAAGTCGCGTTTTTGCCGATACTCTTCTGTTGCCATTCAATGCCGAATGTAACGAGATTTCACGGGGGGCACCAAATGGACGTACCGATAGTCGTGAACGATCGGAGTGGACAGGACAAGACGCCCGCCCAGGCGGACACGATCGTGCTGGCGCACGGCTCGGGCGCCGGCATGGATTCCCCTTTCATGGAAGCGATGGCCGCGGCCTTGAGCGAACGGGCTTTCCGCGTAGTCCGCTTCGAGTTCCCCTACATGCGGGCGCAGAAAAAAACGGGCAAACGGACCCGCCCCGATCCGACGAGCGTCCTGGAGGAAACCTGGGCGGCGGTAGTGGCGCAGCTGGGTTCGCCCTCGCATCTGGTGATCGGCGGGAAATCCATGGGCGGGCGCATCGCGAGCATGGTGGCGGACTCGCTGGGCGTGCGAGGACTCGTCTGCATGGGCTACCCGTTCCATCCCACGGGAAGGCCGACTACCCTCAGAGTCTCGCACCTGAAGAACCTCAGGACGCCCACGCTGATCCTGCAGGGAACCCGCGACAGTTTCGGCACCCGAGAGGAGATCGCGGGCTATCCGCTATCGCCCGCGATCCGAATTTCATATCTGCCCGACGGCGACCACTCGTTCAAGCCCCGCAAGAGCTCGGGGCGAAGCTACGAGGAGAACTTTCAGCAGGCACTGGATGAGACCGTGTCTTTCTGCGAGGCGCTCTTTTGAGTATCGCGCTAGCGGATGAGTTGAAAGAATCGTCGCGCAAGGACGGCCGCGACGACGAGGATCAAGATGACGATCAAGGCGACCCGCTTAACGTCGACTTTCTCTTTATTACCAGGCATCGAAAAAGTATACCATATGGAGGCTTTATTTGGCTTAGGCTCTCATGATTATTATATTTACGCCATGATACGAGAACAAACGGCATTCATCCTGGCCAATCAAACGCTTTCGGAAGTCGTCGGAAAAATCCAGGAGGGCCAATGGGGAATGAAAATCCCCTCGTGGTTCAAGACTGGACGGACTCAGGTCGACGCGACGCTTCGGACGATCGTCAACTATCATGCCTACGATGACGCATGGGTCCCCGACGTCCTCGCCGGCAAGACAATCCAGGAAGTGGGCTCGAAATACGACGGGGATCTCTTGGGCGAGCATCCGGCGAGAAGCTTTGAAAAGATCAATGAAGCTTCGTGTCGAGCGGTGCGGGAAATCAAGGACCCGGAGAAGATCGTTCATCTTTCCTACGGCGATTTTCCAGCGCGGGAATACCTACAGCACATTTTGAGCTTCCGCGGATTTCGCGTCTACGACATCGCCAAGCTAATCGGCGCCGACACGACGATGCCGCCCCAGCTCGTCGACGGGATGTGGGACATCTTCGCCCCCCGCGCCGAGGAGTGGAGAAAACTCGGCGTATTCGGCCCCGAGATACAGGTACCTGCAAACTCGTCGCTGCAGCGGCGGCTACTGGCAATGACGGGCAGAGCTCAATAGATCGAGCAGCTTGTTTTTTTCCTTGATCGCGGTGCCGAGCTCGTTCTGGATGTAGATCTCGTCGGTGACGTCACAGAGCGATAGCAGGGCCCTGCTCGCAAGGTCGTCGCCGTTCCCGATCAGCTCCAGGTAGGTTTTGAAGAATCGAGCCGGACGATCGCCGACCTTGATGCTCCAGGTGCGCCGCGCCGCCTCGGTCGGGCATCCTCGCGCGATATCGACGAGCTTCTCCACCTCGGACTCGGCAACGCCGAGCAGCTCGGTCGGGCTCTTTCCGACGCAGTCCTCGGCGGCGGCCTTGCCGCACAGCGCGCGCGCCTGCTTGTTCAGGCTCATGACCGCCATGCGGCGAGAGAGGAGGTCGAGCTCGACGATGGGCACCGGCGCCGACTCGAATATCGTCTCGCCCGAAGACCTCCGGTCCTTGGCTTGGCCCAGGACGAATTGAAAGGAGCCGTCTCCCATCGCGGCAGTATTGAACACGGTCGCGAGCATGTTGCCGTCCTTGCGCACCAGCGTACCCTCGGCCCGGACGCGCCCGATTCTCCGGAATTCCGGCAGCCGATTGCGAATCGACCGGGCGCCTATCACATCCAGATCCAGGCTCCCTATCTCTTCCCGGGAATACCCAAGCATGTTCCTGGCCGAAGCGTTCATCGCGATGAACTTGCCCGATTCCTCGACGATCATCATGGAATCGGACGAGAGCTCGGCGAAGGTATCGTACCGAGCAGCTTCCTTCTTCGCGGAAGGCATAGACTGACCTCCATGTTCGCGCCGGGCTGCGAAGGCGTTGTTGTAAGCGCTAACCGAATATAGTAATTTGCATATGTACAAAACAAGGGCATGGTTAAGACTGGGCGTGGCAGGATTAATACGCCGCCTCGATAGATTTATTGCTACTAAATTACTAAAATATCCGAAAGTGAGGTTGTTGGAATGCGCCTGCCCTCGCCTTCCGCCCGAAGCTCTGAAGCGATTACGGGGTACCTCTTCGTCCTGCCGGCGGCCCTGGTCCTCGGCTTCTTCGGACTCTTCCCCCTCCTCTTCAACGCCTACATCAGCCTCTTCAACTGGCGCATCAGGCGCTCGACCTTCGTCGGACTCGCGAACTACTCCGAGATATTCGGCGGCGCCCTTCCATTCCTGGGCCTGGTCGCCTCGGCGGCGCTGGTCGCGGCCGGCTTCGCCGTGGCGGCGCGGAAAGACCAACCTCTCAGGCATCCTCGGCTTGGCCTTCCTTGCTGCCGGCGCCGTCGGGCTCTTCCTCGACCTGCCCCGCATCGGGGAACTCGGCGACTCCGACATGCTTGCTAGTTTTCGCGTCACGGTGTGGTATTCCCTGGGAACCGTCCCGGTCCAGCTGGTTATCGGCTTCCTGGTAGCCCTCGCTCTCGACGCCAAGTTCAAGGGCAAGCAGGCCTTCCGCGCGGTCTACCTGCTGCCCTACATCGTGCCGGCCGTCGCGACGGCCGCCGTCTTCGAGCGGCTCTTCTCGCTCAGGCCCGAGTCATGGGCGAATCAGATGCTCGCACTTTCCGGGCTGCGGCCTCTCCAATGGCTGCGCGAGTACAAGGGAATCTTCGAGATGCTGTTCGGGCAGGCCTTGGGGACGGGGGGAGGCGCCGCGCAATACTGGTCCCGTGGATGGCCGGACCAAGCCTCGCTTTGTCAGCATCATGATCTACAACTACTGGGT
>CAWHFT010000215.1:0-15358 GCA_963828175.1 uncultured Spirochaetota bacterium | reverse complement strand
AGTTCATCGTGAAGCTCAATGTCAGCTCGAGCGAACCGCCCGCGGGAACCGTCCTGGCGTTCTCGCCCTGGCCTTCGGTCGAAAGATTCCCCTCGCCGTAGAACGCGTACGAGAGCGCGCCCAGCTCGATCGGGAAGTCGTTGGGATTGTCGACCTCGAGCTCCAGCCTGAGCTTGGTGGTGACCAGCAGGTCCCGCTCGATCTTCACGGACTTGATGGAGAACGTCGGATCGCGCGCCGCGATGCTCGCTTCGGGCGTCGGCCCGGGAAGCGATGCGGGGGACGGCGCTTGAGCCGGAGGCGACGGTCCTCGCGTGGCGCAGGAAACGAGCGAGACCATGAGAGCAAGGAGGGCTATGCGCTTCAAAGAATTATTCCAGGGTGTCGCATTGACGCCATGATACGGGCCGGGCTACCCGGTTGCAAGCGCGAATCGTCACCGGCCGTTCGGCCGGGCTTCCGCGCGGCCCGCCGTGCGTATTTTCGTGGCATGTACGATACGAGCACGGGCGCAGTCCGCGCCGTTACCGAAGTCGGGGCCGCGGCCGATGAGCGCGACGGCGAGCTCTTCGACGCCTATTCGCGGGCCGTCGTCGCGGCGGTCGAGGCAGTGGGCCCCGCTGTCGTCCACCTCCAGGTTTTTTCCGACGCCGAGGCGCCGCGACTCCCCTGGAAAGGGGACACGGATGGCGACGACGACCGCGAGGCCGCCGGCTCGGGATCGGGGTTCATCTTCACGCCCGACGGCTTTCTCATCACCAACAGCCACGTCGTCTCGGGCGCGGGCTTGATCGAGGCCATCCTCGCCGACGGCCGCCGGTTGCCCGCGAGGGTGGTCGGCGAGGATCCCGACACCGATCTCGCCGTGTTGAGACTCCCGTCGCCGGCCTGCCATCCGCGGCGCTCGGCGACTCCTCGCGGCTCATGCCTGGGCAGCTCGCCATCGCAGTGGGCAACCCGCTCGGCTTCGAGAGCTCGGTCACCGCCGGCATCGTCAGCGCGCTCGGCCGCTCCTTTCGCGGCCCCGGCGGCAGGCTCATCGACGACATCATCCAAACCGACGCCGCCCTCAACCCCGGCAACTCGGGTGGCCCCCTCGTCGACTCCCGCGGCCTGGTCATCGGCGTCAACACGGCCGTGATCCGCCAAGCCCAGGGACTCTGCTTCGCCATCGCTTCGAACACCGCATCCGAAGTCGCCTCGGCCATCCTCAGGGAGGGCCGAGTGCGGCGCGGCTACCTCGGTCTCGGAGGCCAGAACGTAGCGCTCTCGCGCCACGCCGCGCGGCTTTTGAACCTGCCGGGCCAAATAGCCCTGCGCGCCATACTCGTCGAGCCGGGCGGACCGGCCCAGGCGGCGGGGCTCAGGGAGGGCGACATCCTCCTCAGCTTCGACGGCACGCCCCTGGGCGGGATGGACGAGCTCCGGCGACGCCTGGGCGGCTCCTCGATCGGCGTGCCCTCGCGAATAGCCGTGCTTCGCCGGAGCCAGCGACTGGAACTGGAAGTCGTGCCCGAGGAAGGTCCGCGCTCGGGCTGAGGCGACGGAGACAAGGGAGTGTTCGTTTTCGAACGCATTTTCGAAACGAACGGCCGCTCGTGTGTTCGCCGCTTTTTCGAAATAGCTAAGTCTTTAATTAATATAAAATTACTGATTGGCATGAAGCTTGCTTAGCAAGTTGCGATGGGCATGGATCGAGTCATCAAGAGGAAAAAGCTACTTTGGCCTTCACCGCGACGGGTCTCCTCGCGAAGGTCCTGGGAAAGGAGGGGGAGGGGGGCGGGCGCTCGCCGACTGCGAGAGCGACGCCATGAGAGCGTTGGAGACCATCGGCAGGAGGAGCCGAAGCCTTCTCACCTTCGTCGAGAACTATAGGAAGGTCCTGAGGCTGCCGACTCCGACCCATGCCCTCATCCGCTGCGACGAGCTATTCGAGAAGGTCCGGGGCCTGATGGAAGACTCGCTGCGGGAGGGCAGGGTCGGCCTCAAGCTGAGCGTGATTCCCGCGGGCCTTCGCATCTCGGCGGACGAGGGACTGATCGAGCAGACTCTTATTAACCTGGTCAAGAACTCCTTCGAGGCCTTGGACGGGACGCCCAGGCCGGCGATAGAGATCGACGCCCGCGTCGACGCGGGGGGCAAGCCCGTCATCGAGGTGGCCGACAACGGTCGGGGCATCCCCGAGTGCAACCTGGAGAAGATATTCATCCCCTTCTTCACGACGAAGAAGGATGGCTCGGGCGTGGGGCTGAGCCTCTGCCGCCAGATCATGCGCCTGCACGGCGGTTCGATATCCGCCTCGTCCTCGCCGGGAGAGCGCACAGTATTCAGCCTAAGGTTCTAGTCGCTCGCCGCTCCTGCCCGGAATCATTCCGATTTCTCGAGGGCGATGGGCTCATCCGAACATTCGCCGTTGGCAGAAACGAGGCCTTCGACGATGCACCGCGCCTGACGCAAACCTTCGAGTCGGCCGGCGTCGTATTCTTTCCTGCCCGAGGTCTCGAATACTTTTTGAGCTCTCCGGCATGCGGTCTCGAATATCGCGATCACCTCGGCCGACTCCAGAAGCATGGGCGCCCCCTTTCGATATACTACCAAAATACTGCGTTATTTAGTTCAAGGTGAGCAACTCCCAGTCCTTCTGGTATACTGGCGCCGACCAGGGGGCTCGCCATGACGAACCAAGATGACGTTTTTCGCCGGCTTCAAAGGCACCTCGACGCCCAAGCAGTGGGCTTTCCCGCCACGCCGGGCGGAGAGGACGTGAGGCTCCTCAAAACCCTGTTCACTTCCGAAGAGGCGAGCCTCGCCCTCCACCTCGACTATTCGCCGAAATCCACGGCGCACGTAGTCTCATCGCAGGAAGACTCGTCAATGACACGAGGCGTCCCCGAGTTGCTGGATGCAATGTTCATGAAAGGCGTGATCGCTCGGAGGGAAAAGGACGGCGAAGTCTTCTGGCAGCTCATTCCCCTCGTCGTCGGCATGTTCGAAGCCGCCGGGAATGAAGCTTCGCCTAGGAAGCTGGGAGCGATGCTCTCCTACATGCGAACGGAAGAGTGGAACCGCGCGCTCAGCGGGACGAGGCCGTCCCAGATGCGCACCATCCCCATCGGCGCGAGTATCAAGGTCGAGCGCACGGTCGCCCGTTACGACGACGCCCGCGAGATTTTCCGCACCTCGGAAGGCCCGTTCGCGGTCCTGTCGTGCATTTGCCGCGAGCTCGCGGCCAAAAGCGGCCACGCCTGCTCGGGCGCGACCTTGAAGGAAAGCTGCCTCGGGATTGGAGAGGCGGCGGCAAGCATGCTCCGCCAGGGCCGAGGCCGAGAGATCAGCCTGGGCGAAGCCCTCGGCATACTCGCCCAGAACAAGGCGGACGGCCTGGTGCTGCAGCCGGCCAACGCGAAGGAGCCCGAGTTCATCTGCTCGTGCTGCGGTTGTTGCTGCGGCATGCTGGGATACCTCAAGACTCTCGACCATCCGCTCGAGCATTGGACGACCTCGTACCAGGCATCGGTAGATCCCGCTCTTTGCTCGGCCTGCGGCCTTTGCGAGACGCGCTGCCAGATAGCTGCGATAGCGCTCGACTCTGGCTCGGGTACCTGGCGCGTGGACGAGAATCGTTGCATCGGCTGCGGACTCTGCGCGTCGAAGTGCCCAAGCGAGGCCATACGCTTGAGCAAGAGGGAGCCGCTTCGGACGCCTCCCGAAAACGCCGACGAGCTGTATCGGACGATAAAGGCGAACAGGACTGAGGGCTGCGCCTAGAGCTTTGCTTCACTAGTCTTGGATACATCAGGAGGCGAATATGCCCGCGCACAGAATACGTCTCGTCCTGGCCGCGTTCTTTTTGGCCGTGGCGGTCGCTCAAGCCCTTTCCGCGAGCCCGTCGCTCACCCTGTCGAAAACTGCGGTGAGCGAGAGCGAAAAGATCGTCGTCACCGTCGCGAACGCCGAAAGCCCCGCGCACAAGCTCGACTGGATCGGGCTCTACGAGGAGGGGATCGCTCCGAGCGGCCATCCTCCTTCCATATGGTACGAGTATCTCGTCGATGCGGGAATCGCGGCGGGGAACGGCAGCCTGATCTTCGACCCGGCCTCGATAGATGCCGGCGCCAAGGCACGCTACGGGTCGGGGCGCTACAAATTCATCCTCGCCTACGACGACGGATATCGGATCGAGACCAGCGCCAGCTTCGCTGTCTCCGCCGACCAGGGGGCCTTCACCGGCGCGAGCCCCTTCTACCTAGTCTCCGGCGAGTCCGCCAAGGCCATGAACCTCTCCGGCGCCGAGTCCGCCGATTATACGCCGGTGATCCTCTGGGACTACGACGGCTCGGCCAACGAGGAATGGAGGCTCGTCGCCTCGGAGCAGCAGGGTTGGTACTACATTGTATCCAGGCTGAATTACCTCACCATCGCCGTCGATACGTCGAACGACAAGGTGTGCCTGCTGGCGAAGGGCCCGGGCGACAACTTCCTCTGGAGGCTCGCTAGGGCCGGAGGCGACACGGCTAAGATCGAGTCCAAGTATCGGGGGAAGCGATTAAGGATGCGACGACCTCAGTGGAAGGCGTCGTCGACGCCCTCGAACAGCAGAAGGCGCCGCCGGCCCTGGCGGATTCCTACACGAGGCTCGAGGATCTCTACGACGAGGCGAGCGCCTTCGACAAGGTCCTCCTTCTCTATAAGCGCGCCGTCGCCAAGCTTCCCGCCATGTCCGCCGACTCGGACTTCGTCTCCCTCGCCGCCGAGGCCGACTATTGGCTAGGCTCCATCGCCCTGGGAAAGGGCGATTATGTCAGGGCCTACGGGCTCTACGATACGGCCGATGCACTGCGCAAGACCGTCCCCGCTCTGGCCAAGGACGCGGATTGGGAAAACATTTCCTTCATCCGCGATATCGCAAGGAAGCGGGATGCTCTTGGCAGCATAAAGCCCGAGGCGGTGCAGAACCTTTTGGTCCTTTACTATATGGACGAAGCCTTGCCTGTCACCGATTCCGGCGGGGCGACTAGGCTGATGGTCAACCGCCTTAGGCAAAAGGATAGGGACCGCTCCGCGATAATCCAGGGAGTCGCCGCGCGCGTGATCGAGGTCTGGAGCGGCGGCAAACTGTCTCTGAGCTATCGGCGCTTCCAGGTCCCCGGCATTCTCCGGGGCTTTTACTCGTGGTCGGACTCGGGCAGCAGTTTCCTCTACAACGAGCCCTACCTCTACAATGTCTCCGACGAGGCGAGTCAGGACAAGATCATGTTCGACAATCTGGGCTGGGCCGATTCTCTGGTGATCTACTGGGACAAGCGCGGCCTGGACGACGAGTATTTCGGCTTCGGCGGCGCGACGACCGGATATCCCGTTGTTCCCTACCAGGTGAAGATCCCCTGGCGCGGCTTCATCGAGATGCCCGCCCGCCTTTCCGGCGTCGGCTCATTCAAGTTCCTCCTCCACGAGTATTTCCATACGGTCGAGGACGCTTGGAGCATCTGGCCGCGGCACGGCTTCACGGACGCCAACCGCGGTTCCTTCCCGGACTGGAAGGGCGACGATCAGCTCGACTACTACCGTTGGCACTTCGCGACGACCATCCCGGCCAAGATCGCCGCGATGAAGGCCGAGGGAAACGCGGTCGGCTGGGAGGAAGCCTGCTTCGGACTTCGCTATCCCTTCGCGATGAGCGCCGATCAGTTCGAAAGGAATCGCGCGGCGATCGCGAAGCTCTCCCTCAAGGATCGGGGCGCTGCCTACGATCTTTTCAATCAGGCCGAAGCGCTCCGGAAAAAAGGTGATGCGGCCGGAGCCAGAAAACTCTACGCTCAAGCGGGCGACCTCAATCCCTCCTACCCCGAGCTGCTTCGGGCCTATGGAGATCTGGCGGTCGAGGGCAAGGACTACGAAGCCGCCGCGAAGGAGTATCGCGCCTACCTCGACCTCGTACCCTCGCCGGATATCGCCTTGAGCCTGGCTAGCATCTACGGATCGAAGCTAAACCGGCAGGCCGACGCCGCCGCCATCTACCAAAAGTACGCCGACTACGGCCTGGCCGCCGGCTCGAACGCGGAAGCGCGGGCTTCCTTCGAAAGCGCTGCCGCTGTCTACGCCGACTGCAGCGGCAAGCTGCTTGCCGCGGGGCAGTCCGAGCTCTCGATCAAGGTCGCCGACCGCGGGACGAGCCTACTGAACGCCGGGTATATCGCGCGCTTCCATAGGGCGAGCCCGGCGACCATGACCCTCTCCGCGGCCGCGGACGGCCCGGCGGGCAAGATAGTCGTCACAATCGCCAACGGTAACGATCCTCCCCACGCTACCGACTGGGTTGGATTGTACGAAGCCGACGTGACGCCCTCGGGCCATCCGCCTTCGATCTGGTACGTTTACCTAAAGGATGTCGGCATTTCCTCGGGCAAGGGCAGTCTGACCTTCGATCCGTCGATGATTTCCGGCGACCAGAAGGGACGTTATCATGCCGGCGCCTACAAATTTCGTCTTCGCCTTCGACGACGGCTATCGCATCGAGGCCAGCGCAGGGTTCAGCGTGAAGTGAAAGGTCTAGTGATCGGCCGGATACGCAAGACCTCAAAAATGAAAGATCATTCGACGATCCGACCAATAATCAGCAGGCGCGGATTGGGCTCGATGATTTCTTGGCTCTTATGTGAGCGTCGAAGTCGCCGGGCCTCGATAGTACCCATCTATTGCTTCTTCTCGATCTTCCTGATTTCCTCGAACCCGCAGTACGGTACGAGCGCCGCGGGCATCTTGATGGAGCCGTCCGTCTGCTGGAAATTCTCGATGACGGCGATGAGCGCGCGGCTGCAGGCGATGGCTGTGCCGTTGAGCATGTGCACGAACTTGTTTCTCCCGTCCTCGTCCTTGTAGCGGACGCCCAGGCGGCGGGCCTGGAAGTCGGTGCAGTTGGAGGTCGAGGTCACTTCGCCCCACTCGCCGCCGTTGCGTCCGGGCATCCAGGCCTCGAGGTCCCACTTGCGGTAGGCGGGCGCTCCGAGGTCTCCGGTGCAGGTGTCGACGACGCGGAAGGGGATGCCGAGCCCGGAGAAGATCTCCTCCTCGACGAGCCGCAGCTCCTCGTGGATGCGATCGCTGTCCTCGGGCAGGCAGTAGATGAACATCTCGACCTTGGTGAACTGGTGGACGCGGTAGAGGCCCTTGGAGAACTGGCCGGCGGCGCCCGCCTCACGACGGAAGCAGTGCGAGAGGCCGGCGAGGCGCAAGGGGAGGTCGGCGCGGTCTATGACGGCTCCGGAGTAGTAGCCGCCCAGGGTGATCTCGGCGGTGCCGATGAGGCAGGTGCCCTCGCCCTCGACGGTGTAGACGTTGGATTCGGCGCCGCGCGGGTTGAAGCCGATGCCCTCGAGGATCTCGGTCTTGGCGACGTCGGGGGTGGTGAAGAGGGTGAAGCCTTTTTTCATCAGTATATCGAGCGCATAACGCACCAAGGCGAGCTCGAGGATGACGCCCTGGTTCTTGAGATAGTAGAACTTGGTGCCCGAGACGCGGGTCGCCGCGTCGAAGTCGATGATGTCGAGCTCGGCTCCGAGCTGGACGTGGTCCTTGGGTTCGAACGCGAATTTCGTGGGCTCGCCTGAGCGCTTGACCTCGGTGTTGTCCTTGTCTTCCTTGCCGACGGGGGCATCGGGGTGGGCCATGTTGGGAATCTTGCGTCCCTCTATATCGAGGGCGGCCTCGGCCTCGGCTGACTGGGCCTCGAGGGCGGCGATGCGCTCCTTGAGAGCCTTGCCCTCCTCGATGAGCTTCGCTCGCGCGTCGCTCTCCAGCTTGCCTTTCATGGCGGCGGCGTTGTCGTTGCGCTTCTTGCGCTCGTCCTCGAGCTCGCGCAGGAGCGCGATGCGCTTGTCGTAGAGATTGACGACGAGGTCGGGGTCGGCCTTCATAAAGCGGTCGGCGACGTTCTTCTTGACCGCGGCGAGGTTGTCCTTGATGAACTTGTAGTCGAGCATGGTGAGGAATCATAGCGTCTGGTGTGGGCATCGGGCAAGCTCTGATAGATCCGCAAGCGTCGGCATGGACATTTCACGTTATATGTATTTCCATCTCTAATCAAGTCATATTTCGCGGATGCTTCAATTTTGGCGCGATGCGCGAATCTAATGGCATATCTTGATAAAGAATAGTGATAGATGTAGTATTCCACTTGTTGACGAAAAGGATAGGCTAACCGTGAACATCGTGTGTGTTTTCTAGCCATCCGCACTTTTCTGGAGGGTTTTCATAATGAAGTTCCTCAAGTTCCTTCTCCCGCTCCTCGCACTGTCTCTCGTTTTGGCTTCCTGCGCCGCCAAGCTGCCCCAGGCTGAGGTCGACGCGGCCAACGCCGCCTTCGCCCAGGCCAAGACCGCCCAGGCCGATGTGCTCGCCGCCGATTCCTTCGCCGCCGCGAGCGCCGCGAACGACGCCCTCCAGGCCAACCTGAACGCCAAGGACTACGGCAAGACCAAGGCTCTCGCGACCGCTCTCACCGCCGCTTCCGTCAAGGCCAAGGCCGACGCCGTCGCCGGCCTCGAGGCCGCCAAGACCGATGTCGTCCAGCTAGGAAAGGACATCGGCGCGCAGATTCCCGCCGTGCAGAAGCTCTACGCCGCGGCCGTCGCGAAGAAGGCCAAGCTCGGCCTCAAGGCCATGAAGACCGGTCTCGCCGCCGCGCCCAAGGCTCTCTCGGACGCGCAGGCGCTCACCGACGTCGTCGCCTCCAAGACTCAGCTCACCGCTCTCAAGGCCACCCTCGACGGCTACGTGACCGCGCTCGCGGCCGCCGGCATCAAGGGATAATCGTCCATTTCGAAGGAGGCCGCCCGCACGCGGACGGCCTCCTGGCACCTCCGCGGCCAGATCGCGGGCCCCCGGGTACGCTTTGCGGACCGTGCGGGATTGCAGAAAAGCGCGCCTTTCGTATACGATTCCACCATGAAGCTCGAGTTCAACAGCCGCGGCAACGGGGCCTGTCCTCTCTGCGTCTCCGGCAGCGGTTGCAGAATACACAAGCTCCTCGAAGCCGGCGTGGAGTTGGCCGGGGCCGACTCGGAGATGGAAATCGTAGTCTATACCTGTCCCTACTTCTCCGAGAGGCTGGGAGCGTGATCGACAAGCTCGAGGCCCTCTCGGCGCGCCTGCGCCAGCTCGACGAGCTGGCGGCGCAGCCGAGCTTGGCCAAGGATGCGGCGCTCTATCGCGAGACCATGCGCGAGCGCTCTCGCCTGGCCGTGGTCGACGGCTGCTACGAGGAGTACAAGTCCGTCCTCTCGTCGCTCGAGGGCGCGAAGTCGATAGTCAAGGACGAGAGCGATCCCGAGATGCGCGAGATGGCCCGAGCGGAGGCCAAGGAGCTCGATGAGCGCCGCGCGGCCCTCGAGGCCAAGCTGCAGGATCTCATCGCTCCGCGCGACGAGCTGGCCGACAAGCCAGCGATCGTCGAGATCCGCGCCGGCACGGGAGGCGAGGAGGCCGCGCTCTTCGCCGCAGACCTCTTCCGCATGTACTCGCGCTTCGCCGAGAAGCGGGGCTGGAAGATCGAGGTCATGGAGACTTCGGGCACGGAGCTCGGCGGCTTCCGCGAGATCGTCTTCTCGGTGACGGGCGACGCGGTCTATGAGAGCCTGCGCTGGGAATCGGGCGTGCACCGCGTGCAGCGAGTCCCCGCCACCGAGGCCTCGGGCCGGATCCACACGAGCGCGGTGACCGTGGCGGTTCTCCCCGAGATGGAGGAAACGGAAGTGGAGATCCGCGACCAGGACCTGCGGATCGACATGATGCGCTCTTCGGGGCCAGGCGGCCAGAGCGTCAATACGACGGACTCGGCCGTGCGCATCACGCACATTCCCACGGGCCTCGTCGTCCACTGCCAGGACGAGAAGAGCCAGCTCAAAAACAAGGCCAAGGCCATGAGGATACTCCGCGCGCGCCTCTTCGAGCTCGAGGACGCCAAGCGTCAGGCCGAGCGGGCCGCCGAGCGCCGGACCATGGTGGGCTCCGGCGACCGCTCCGAGCGGATCCGCACGTACAACTTCCCGCAGAACCGCATCACCGACCATCGCATTGACCTCACCCTCTACAAGCTCGAGCTCGCCATGGAAGGCGACATCGACGAGCTGGTCGACGCCCTGGTGCGCGCCGCGCGGGAGGCCCTGATGAAGGCGGAGGTCGAGCCGAGGCAACAAACGCAGAAGATGGGGATGCGCCAGACATGACGGTGAGGGATGCGCTGCGGGAAGGAGCGGCCGCCCTCGAGGGGACCCAGTCGCCCTTTTTGGACGCCTCCCTCCTCCTGGCCGACACCCTCTCCACCGATACCACCCATCTCCTCGCCGCGGGCCCCGAGCCAGTCGGGGAGGCGCCACTGGAACGCTATCGAACCGGCATCGCCTCTCGCGCCCGAGGCGTGCCGGTCGCTTACATTCTCGGGCACAAGGAATTCTGGGGCCGGCTTTTCGCCGTCGACGAGCGAGTCCTCGTGCCGAGGCCGGACACCGAGACCCTCGTCGCGGAGGCGCTGCGGATCGGCGATGGCATCCCCTTCTTGCGGGTCCACGAATGCTGCACTGGCTCGGGCTGCGTCGCGATCACACTGGCGCTTGAGCGGCCCGAGTGGATCGTCTCGGCGTCCGACGTCTCCGAGAGAGCCCTCGAGGTGGCACGGACCAACGCCATGGCGCTCGTGCCGGCGGACAGGCCCGGGGGGCCCTTGAGCCTCTGGAAAAGCGACCTGCTGTCCGAGGTCCCGGGCAGCTTCGATCTCATCCTCGCCAACCCGCCCTACGTGCCCTCGGGCGAGGCCCAGGCCCTCCTCGCTCTCGGCTGGTCCGAGCCGCTGGAGGCCCTCGACGGCGGCCGCGACGGGCTCGACTTCGTTCGGGCTCTCGTGCCGCAGGCCTGGCGCGCCATGGGGCCCGGCGGCGCCCTCGCGGTGGAGGCTGACGACTCCCAGGCAGCCGAGGTCGCCGACCTGTTTCGCGCATTGCGCTTCACGGAGATTGAAAAGCGCTACGACCTCGGCGGCAAGGCTCGAGTGACTTCGGGGAGGAAACCGTGGACGAACTGAGGGGCGACTTCCTTTCCCGCGCGGGCTCGGTCTACTCGGCGGAGGACGCCGGGCGCATCGCCTCGGCCCTCGCCTGGACCGAGGAGCGGCACTCGGGCAACCTCAGAGCCTCGGGAGAAGGCGCGTGGACCCACGACCTCCGCGTGGCCGACATCCTCCTCGGTCTCGGCCTCGACGCGGAGTCGGTGATAGCGGGCCTGCTCCACGATGTCCTAGACGGGCACCCCGAGGGCGTCGCTCCCGATGACGAGGAGGCCCTGGACGAGGTCGAGGCGGCCGCTGTCGAAGCCGGCGCTCCCGTCGCGTCCGCCTCTCGGGCGAAGCACAAGGCCGCGTCGGTGGAGCGGGCCAAGGCCGAGGCCGCGGCCGCTCGGCGCGCCACCTTGGTGTCCCTGGTCGCGGAGCGCTTCGGCAAGGGAGTCTCGCTCCTCGTCGAGGACTCATCCCGGCTGGCCGCGCTCAAGGCGAAGAACAAGACCGTGCAGGCGGCCGAGACGATCCGCAAGATGCTCTTCGCGATGGCGCGCGACATACGCGTCATCATCATCAAACTGGCCGACAAGCTCGACAGCATGAGGACGCTCAAGTACCTGCCGGAAGAGCGGCAGAAGGAGATCGCGGCCGAGTGCCTCGACATCTTCGCGCCGCTGGCCGACCGGCTCGGCATAAGCTGGCTGAAGGACGAGCTCGAGGACCATTCGCTCAAGGCCCTGAACCGAGAGGCCTTCGACCAGATCAAGGACATCGTCGCGGTCAAGAAGGAGGAGCGCGAGTCCTTCCTCCAGCGTGTCGAGGACGAGATCCTCGGCGCCGCGAGGGCCGAGGATCTCGAGGTCGAGGCCTCGGCCCGGGCCAAGCACTTCTACTCGATCTATCAGAAGATGCGCAAGAAGGCCAAGGGAGCCGAGGAGCTCTACGACCTTCTGGGTCTCAGGCTCATCTGCGAGAGCGAGAACGACTGCTACGCGGTCCTCGGCATGGTGCATCGGCTGTGGAAGCCGATGGACGGCCGCTTCAAGGACTACATCGCCATGCCGAAGGCGAACGGGTATCGCAGCCTCCACACGACGGTGATGTGCTACGAGGGCCGGCTCCTGGAGGTCCAGATACGCACGCGGGAGATGCACCGAGTCGCCGAGTACGGCGTCGCCTCGCACTGGCTCTACAAGAAAGGCTCGAGCGCGGACTCGCCCAGGACCGAGGACCTGCCCATCGTCAATCGCCTCAAGGAGTGGAGCGACTTCGTCTCCCAGGGCGCGGTCTACCTCGAGGAGATCAAGCGCGAGCTCCTCAAGGACTCGATCTTCGTCTTCACGCCGAGGGGCGACGTGATCGAGCTGCCCTCGGGCTCCACTCCCCTCGATTTCGCCTTCGCGATCCACACCGACGTCGGCATCCATTGCCTCGGGGCCAAGGCCGACGGCCAGATCGTGCCCCTCGACGCCGAGCTCGTGAACACGCAAGTAGTGGAGATACTGACCTCGCCCCAGGCGAAGCCCAACATGAATTGGCTGCGTATCGCGCGCACCAGCAAGGCCAAGGCCAAGATCCGCGCCTGGCTCGTGCAAGACGGCGAGGTGCTCGCCATAGACCGCAACATCGTCGCGGGCCATCGCGGAGCCGCCGCCGGTCACGCGGCGCCCGGCCACCCGGCGGCCCAGAAGGCCCCTGGCCACGGCGTCGTGGGCCCGGCGCCCGCCGGCGGCCGCATGACGGAGCTCGTCAGGCCACCGTCGGCGCAGAGGGGCGCGCCTGCCCAGAAGGGCGTCCAGCGGGAAGCCTACGAGTACCGGGCGGTCGAGCCGGGAGAGGCGGTCCGCAACGACCGCGCGGGCGTCTACGTCGGCAACGAGAAGAACCTGATGATTCGCATCGCCGGCTGCTGCCAGCCGGTCACCGGCGACGAGATCGTCGGCTACGTCTCGCGCGGCCGGGGCATCATCGTGCATCGCGCGGATTGCCGCAGTCTCCACGCGATAGCCGATTTCGCCCAGCGCCGGATCGACGTGAGCTGGGAGGACTCGGCGTCCTTCGCCACCGCTCGGTTCCGCATAACGTCCCGGAAAAGCCCGGACCTCTTCGCGGAGATCGAGAACGCTGTCCGTAAATTCAAAGGCCGGCTTCGCGAGGGTCGCCTGGGCGAGCGCGGCGACGGGAGCCTCTCGGGCTCCTTCACGATGGAATTCGAGTCGCGGGAGGACGTGAAGCGGGCGGTGAAGGCCCTACGCGCCCTGCCGTCGATATCCGCGATCGAAGAGGACGACTAGCCGGTCAGGCTACAGCGAGGAGCCGGCGTTAGAAACGAAGGCGGAGGCGGGGAGGCCGGACACGAGCGCGGGATCGCCCAGCGCGATCCAGGCAGCGGGACCCTCGAGGAGCCGCTCCCGCGCTACGCGAGCCACGTCCTGCGCGCGCACGTCGCGGATCCGTCCCGCGAGCGCGGAAAATAGCCGTGCCGTCGCCGCCAGCCGCCAGATCGCGGGCGATGCGCGCGGCCATGCCCTCGGACGAGGCGCCTCGCGAATAGGCGCCTGTGATGGCGAGGGCCTTGTACGCCGCGAGGTTCCGCTCGATCGGCCCGACCTCGGCGTACGCGTCGAGGCAGCTTCCGGATGCCAGCGTGGCGATGGCCGCATCGACGGCAGCCTTGGCGGCAGCGGGATCGGAGTCTTGTAGACCGTGACGCTCGCCGTAGGGGCGGCCGCGGCGGACAGTCTCGTCCAGGCTCCATAGGCCAAGCTCCGCTCGCCGCGCAGGCTTTTGGCGAGCAGGTCGTCAAGCATGAGCAGGGCCACGCTGAGGGCGGGGAAATCGGGCGCCCGCGAATCTGGCGCGCTGTACTCGCCATGCAGGACCGCCGAACCCGGCGTCGCCGTGAGCGCGATGGCTTTGAACCACGGCCTGATCGGGATGGAGTGACCGGCAATCGCTGCCGCTCCCGCTGCGACGGCCGCTCCCGCGCAGCCGCGGGGAACGGCGCCGAAGACCGGCTCGAGGACTTTCGCGAGCGCCGAGGGCTCGAGATCGGCCACCACGACTACCGACAGTCGACCGGGAGAGAAGCGGCTCGACCAGTACCGGGCCAGGCCATCGCGAGTTGCTGCGGCGAGCGAAGCGACCGTACCGCGCGGTGGCAGGCTGTAGGGATGTCCTTTGAACAGCTCGGCTCGAAGCTCCGTTTCGGCACGGAGAAGGGGATCGCCTGATTCCCTGCGCTCGGCTATGCGAGCCTCTCTGAGGGCGCGGTCGAAATCAGGCTGGGCGAAGGCCGGCGACGCGAGGTTGCGGGCGGCGAGGCTCAAAAGGTCGGCCAGGCTCTCGGTGGGGCAGACGAGCTCCAGCGCCACGTCGTCGTAATCCTCGAGCCGTAGCGAAATCGTGGCGCCGGCGTTGAAGGCAGCAGATTCCAGGCCGACGGCCGAGGCGGCGGCGGCCTCGGAGGCGACGGCGAGGCCCAGCGCCTCGTAGCCGGCCTCTCGCGGGTCGGGGATGGAGCCGTCCCTCGCGAGCACGATGCGCGCGACGGCGATCTTCCGGCCCGCCTGCCGCTTGATGGCGAGGCAGGCGCCGTTGGGAAGTTGCTCTCGCAGGTAATCGGCCAGGGCAGCCTCGAGGTAGATGTCGCGAGGCTTGGGCGCGACTTTAGGCGCGGCCGCAGGTCCGATCGGGGCGGCGACCGGCGCCTTCTCGCCGGCGGAGGAGTCGCCGGTGCGAGAAGCCTGGCCGCCGGGTGCGGCGGGCGTCGCTAAGGTCGCCGCCGTGCCTCCAACGGCCGATGGCGGCGAGGCGGCGGGCGTCGCGCAAGAGTAGAGGCCCGCCGCGGCCCCAAGGTCACGGCAATGACGGCGGCGGCCGAGACGAAGGCCGCGGCGCCTCGAGCGGCGGCGGGCCCGCGCAAGTCGGCGCGCGGGTCGCTCATTTTTGCCACCAGAAGGCGTTGTCCGGGCCGACCGTCTCGAAGCCGGAGTTCGAGAACGAACCCTTCTCCTTCTCGTAGTCGGCGGGGTTCATCCGGACCGCGACCACCTCCAGGTTTCGCATAACGTAGGTATCGAGGAAAGCGGCGACTTCCTTGGGGCCGACCTTCGCGATAGCGGCCGGATAGCCGGCGAAATAGTCCACGGAAGCGGCCGCCCACCAGAAGGCGAGGGCGTCGATCATGCCCGCGGCGTCGTCGGTCGACATCGCACGGTAATCGAGGAGGCGCTTGCGCGCGGCGTCATACTCGGCCGGCGAGAAATAGGCCGGGTCGCCCTTCATCGCGGTGATCTCGTAGGCGCTGAT
>CAWHFT010000214.1:0-4875 GCA_963828175.1 uncultured Spirochaetota bacterium | reverse complement strand
AACAAGCGGAATCCTGACGATCGCGGTCGTGCCCATGCCCGGCGAGGACTCGAAGGCGAGGCCGTACTCCGGCCCGAAATAGAGGACTATCCGCTCCTGTACGTTCCTGACGCCGACTCCGCCGTAAGGAGCGTCGGGATCGCCCGCGCTGCCGTAATCCGGCGGCAGCGCGAGAGAGCTCCTGAGCGACTCGAGCTTCTCCGGGTCCATGCCGACGCCGTCGTCGCAGACGCGGATGAGCATCGTCGCGCCCTCGCGCTCGCCGTACACTCGCACGACGCCCGCCTCCTCCTTGTTCTTGATGCCGTGGTAGATGGCGTTCTCGACGAGCGGCTGGACGAGGAGCTTGAGGATGCGATAGCCGTAGAGATCGGGCTGGAAGGAGATTTCGTAGTCCAGCCTGTCCTTGTACCGGGTCTTCTGGATCGAGAGGTAGGTTTCGAGGTACTCGATCTCGGTGCGGATCGTGATGATCTCCGAGCCGCGGTTTATTCCGAGCCGGAAGAAGCGGGCGAGGCTTGAGGTGACGTCGATCGCCTGCCGGTTCTCCCCGAGCTCGACCATCCAGATGATCGAGTCGAGGGTGTTGTAGAGGAAATGCGGGTTGATCTGCGCCTGGAGAGCCCTTAGCTCCAAGAGGCGCTTCTGCTCCGAGTCCTTGCGGTTCTGGTCGATGAGGGCGCGCACCTTCTTGACGGCGATGTCGCAGTCTCGGGCTAGCTGGTAGACCTCGTTCGAGCACTCGACGGTGATGTCCATGTCGAAGTTCCCCTTCTCCACCTCCTGCATCGATCGACGCAGCGCCTCGATCGGCCGCGAAATCCGCACCGAGACGAAGGACGACACGAGGACCGAGACCGCGAAGCACAGTATCGCGAGAAGGAGGAACGTGAAGATCGCGCGCCGCGAGCCGGCCAAGAGTTCCGACAGGTAGGACACCTCGACTATCGTCCAGCCCGTCCGCTCCGACGACTTGGCGGTATAGAGGATCTCGCGGCCGTCGACCTGGGAGGTGAGGAAGCCTTCTTTCAGGGCGAGGAGCTCCGGTATCCGCTCGGTCTTGAGACTCCCGTAGATGAGCTGCTGGCGCGGGTGGTACACGATATCGCCCGACTTGTCGAGGATGAACACGTAGCCCGAGGAGCCCACCTGGATGTTCTTGCAGAGATCCTCGATGATCGCGTAGTTCAGGTCGACCTGGATGTATCCCGAGGCCGAGCCGCCGGGACCCACGAGCTCGCGCACGAGGGAGATCACCCAAGGGTAGCGGCCGTCGATCATGTTCTCCACGTGGGCGGAGGACACGAACGGGTTGTCGCCCCCCACCGTCGCCGCCGCGCTCGCCTGAGCGAAGCGGCCAAAATTGAAGTCGGGGTTCACTTTCACCCCGGGCGAAGAGGCGATGACATAGGCGGGGAGAGCCGCGGCCGCTCGGGCGGCGCTCGGCCTCGAGACGGGAACGAGGAAGACGCCATCTATGTCCTTGCGGACCTTGCGGATGGATCCCAGGAAGAGCCCGACCCTCGAGCGGTCCCTTTCGGCGCTGGCGGCCGGCGAGGCCATGTAGGTCCGGACGTCCTCGTCCTCCATGACGACGAGTGCGATATCGTTCATATAAGAGATGTAGTTGTCCACGATCCTCGACAGTTGGTCGGCAAACTGCATCGTGCTCTGCTCGGCCGAGTCCACCAGCGTCTTTCGGAAGAAGTTGAGCGAAACAGCCCCGAGGAGGGCGATGGTCATCACCACGATGAGGGCGAAAGCCCGCACGAGAGTGTCCTGGATGCGGCGGATCCTCATTTTGGGCCGTCGCCGCCCGAGTTCCCGCCGGCGGCGCCCTCGCGGGCGGAGGCTCCGCCGAGGGAGTTCCGATACTCGGAAGGTGTCATCCCCGTGCGCTTCTTGAAAAGCGAGGCGAAGTATCGCGCGTCGGAGTAGCCGACCGCCTCGGCCACCTCGTAGCTCTTCATATCGCTCGCCGCGAGGAGCTCCTTGGCCCGGTCGACGCGGAAGTCGGACAGGTAGTCGACGAAGGAAATCTCGAGGCGCCGCCTGAGAAGCTTGGAGAGGTAGCTCTCGCTGATCGAGAGGCGCTCGGCGACCTTCCCGATCGATAGGGCGGGCTCCGCGTAGTGCCGCGCGACGAATTCCTTGAAGTCCAGCATCTTCCATTCGGCCTCGTGGAGGCTGCTCGTCCCCAGCGATCCGGCCGCGACCTCGGAGAGTTGGGCCAGCGCGGCGCCGACTGCCTCGGGACTGTCCAGGCCCTCGGCATAGCGGTAGAAGTCGCTGCCGAGCCTGGCCGAGATGGAGGCCGCTGAGACGCCGATCCCCAAGAGCTCGTCGTGGGCGCGGGAGAAGAGGGCGAGCACCTCGTGGCGGACGCGCTGCGGCGAAAGGTCGGCGGCCGCGAGGGCCGCGAGGTATACGCTCGCGAGCTCCGGCACGCGGCCGGCAGCTCCGGTGCGGACGCCCAGGCAGAGCCGCTCCTTGAATGCGCCGAACTCGGCCAGCGCCGCGCGGGACTCGCTCCCCTGGACGTAGACGAGAGGGCTCGAGAGGCGAGCGCACAGAGCCTGTAGGCGAGTGCAGAACCCGCCTCGACGTACGCCCCGGGGACGTCGATCCACTTGGCGTAGGCCCGGCTCACCCCGACCTTCAATCCTGCCCTTCCGCCGTCGATGAGCGACATAGCCACAGCCCGCGCGGCCTCGGCGCAGGCCTCGAGGCCCGGCTCGAAGACGAAGGCAGCGCCGCGCCCCTCCGCGGGGAAGAAGGCCGACGAGCGCCGCGCCAGCCGCAGAGCCCCGGCAAGTCGCTGCGGCATGTCGAGCCGAGGGTCGGCCCCGGGGGCCTCGCCTGCGCCGTCGCGGCGCTCCTGCCCCTCGCGCGCCGCGACGATAGCGGCGCAGGCCAGGGGGCGGGGTCGAAGCCGAAGACCGCGGCGGCCTCGATGACTCCGAGCGCGCCCGAGGCTCCGGAGGCGAACTCCGCCAAGCCGCGCTCGTGCAACAAGTCGCCGGAGAGGACCGCCATCTCCTTGTAGGGCCGTTTCGTCGTCGCGCGAGTGGCGGTCCGAGTCGAGCTTGGCCTTGATCTTCGCCAGGAGAACCGGGAGGTCCCGTGATGATACGGGCTTGAGCACGTAATCGAAGACCTTGTTGCGGATGGCCGCCTGGGCGTAGCCGAACTCGTCGTAGCCGGAGAGCACGACCACGACGATCCCCGGATGCCGCTCCATGACGTGGGCGGCGATCGAGATGCCGTCCGCGTGCGGCATGTGGATGTCCGTCATGACGACGTCGGGGAGGAACTTGTCGATGGCGGCGATGGCGTCTCGGCCGTTCTCGCAGGGAGGAAGGAAATCGAAGCCCTGAGCGGTCCAATCGATTTTCGTCTCGAAGCCGCGCCGGACGATTTCCTCGTCGTCCACCATAAGAAAACGATACATCGACCCACTATAGCATGGGCCGGCCCGGGGCGGCGCGGCCCTACGCCCTCCTGTCGAACTTCTTCATGTGTAGACGCCATTCGGTATTCGAGGGCCATTCTGTAATCGATTACAAATTAAGCTTGACAATTCTTCAGTTCCTGGTAAACGATTACATCCTCGTTCTTGGAGGTTACCCATGCTAATCGGTATCGCGCCTTGCATTTCGGCGGAGCTTCTCTCGGTTCTCTATAGAATGGGCCACGGAGACGAAATCGTCCTGGCTGACGCTTTTTTCCCTGGAGACAGCTTCAACGCGAGGGTCATTCGCGCTGACGGGATCAGGATACCGGCCCTGCTCGACGGCATCCTCGAGCTCATGAACCTGGACACCTACGACAAGGCCCCCGTGATGATGATGGCCCCCGTCCCGGGCGATGCCCTGGACACCTCAGTCGAGGCGGCCTACCGAGTACCTATCGACCGCCGATGGCCGCTCACGCCCGCGGTCGGGCGAATCGAGCGCTTCGCCTTCTACGAGCGGGCCAAGAAGGCTTTCGCCGTAGTCATGACCGGCGAGACGGTCAAATACGGCAACATCATTCTCAAGAAAGGCGTGATCCCCGTCGGTGCCTGAAGCCCGCAGGCCTTAGTCAGTCTGCCTTGGGCGCTCCGACATCGCTCCGGGCGGAGACGATCTTCTGCAGGGCGGGGATGATGCCGGCGGCGGGGTCGGCCGAAAAGGAGTAGCTCGCGTCCTCGCTCTCGCCGCGGGTAGTGACGGTGAAGTGCGGGAATGCGGGGCCGAAGATCCGCTGGAAAAAGTCGCGCTTGGGGGTCGCAACGCTGGCGATGTTCTCCCTCGCCACGACTATATCGACGGGCTTGTCCTTGGGTGCGGATTTGTCGGCGCGCCTGAACAGGGACAGGACCCAGCTTTCAGAGGGAATATATTTGTATCGAAAGGACTTGTCGGTGAGGATGATCAGGCCCCAGAGGCTGCGGTCGTTGGTCTTGAACCATTCGCCCATGCTTCGGGCAAGCACCTTCTCGCCGGTCTCCTTCTCGAAGGCGCTCCGATTCGAGAGCAGTCTCGGCCATGGCCTGCCCTCCTCGCCTCGGGAGTATATCAACAATGCGGAAGAGGCGTATAGCATGAACGCGACGATACGCGACGTCGCCCTCGCCGCGGGCCTGTCCACGGCGACCGTGTCGCGCGTCTTGGACCGGCGATCCTTCCGTGTCGGCGCCCGCCCCGCCGCCCGCGTGCTCGCCGAAGTCGAGCGTCTCGGCTACACGATGAACCACGTCGCTCGCAGCCTGAAAAAAGGCGCCCGCGCGCACCGTCGGCGTCATCGCGCCGGAGCTCGCCAGCGATTTCTTCATGCTCCTCGCGGAGAGCATGGACCGCGGGGCTGCTTGTCGGCCTCGGGCTACAACCTAAC
>CAWHFT010000213.1:0-10778 GCA_963828175.1 uncultured Spirochaetota bacterium | reverse complement strand
CGCGCCCCCCCCCCCCACGACGACGCGACGATCAGGATAGTGTACATCAGCTTGCCCTGTCCGAACTCGGCGAGCAGGGACGAGCCGATGAGATTGATCGCGGCGCCGATGGCGAGGGCCATCGCGGCGGCGATGCCGAGGGCCTCGATCCCCGTGAAGAGGATCTGCATCACGAGGACCCGGAACCCGACCTGCTTGCGGCGGAAGAGCAGGGCCGACTCCTTGAGCACCTGGGCGAAGAAGCCCAGGCTGTAGAGGAATTCGTCGAATCCCCTTTGCGCCGCGCGGCCGATTCTATCGAGCATCTTCATTAGTATCGGCGAGAATCGAGGGAATATTCAGGAAGGGCCAAAGAGCCCTCCGAGCATTTCCCTCGTGATGGCGTACAGCGGCGGTATTCCTTCGGAGGGCGAGAGGCGCTCCGACAGGTTGCTCCCCGACTCGAGGGGCAGGTCGCTCACGTAGTAGAGAAACCGCCGGCGAGCCTCGCGCCTGAGCACGCCCAATTGCTCGGCCTCGAGCACCGCCCTGAGGTACCAGATGCCCTCCATCTCGAGCCCCACGCAGCCCCAAATCCTGCGATAAAACTGAAGCATCGCCCTATTCTGGAGCAGGGTGCCGCCGACGGTGAGCAGAGGGCCCTCGTGGACTCCACGGCCGGGCAGGGCGGCGCGCAGCCGCGACAAGGCCTCGGGCGACTCCCCCGGCAGAGGCTGGAACGCGTCGTTGGCCTGCTCGATGAAGGCGTTGGGCGCTATCACCTCCCCCCTCGCGCCGACGAGCGCTCCAGCCTTTCCTAGGACGTTGATGCTCCTTACGTTGCGGCCGAAGAGGAGGAGGAGGGTCCTCATGATGTCCTCGGCCTGCTCGCCGAAGGCATAATCGATGTTGATGACGAGGGAATGCTCGGCGCAGCGGCCCTCGCAGACGTGGGCGGCTTCGATGAGCTGGACCGAGATGCCGGTCGTCACCGTCTCGGGCAGCCGGGCGATGCCGCGCTCGGCCTCGGCCGCCTCGAGCTCGGCCTGAGCTTCCGGGTGGGCCTGGAGGTAGGGCCGGGCGAGGTAGTAGACCTCGTCGAAAGGATCGGGCCACGACTCATCTCCCCGCAAGCCTCGGCCCGCGGCCCACTCGATGATGTCGTCCTTGCGTCGCGAGAAGAAGGGGTTGAGGCAGTTGCTGACCGAGTGAGTGTTCGAGGAGACGATGTGGATCTCCAACTCGTCGGGGAAATCGCTCGGCCTGAGACCCGTCAAGCGCTCGGCGGCCTCGCCGACCTGGCTGGCCCAAAGCTCCGACAGCCGTCCGTTGTAGTTGTTCACCTGCTTGCGTACGTCGACCGAATAGGCCTGCCTGTGGAATACGATGTCCCGCACTCGATCCTCGGCGCCCGTCGGCCACAGTCGCCGAAGTCTTTCCTTCTCGGTCGAGTCGAAGGGCAGGCGATCGAGCAGGCCCTCCGGCAGGGAGCCCGACTCGAGCTGGGTTATCTCTCGTATGAGATCGGGATGGTTGAGGCGGTAACGGATCTTGCGGGCCTCCACCGCGAAGGCGCACAGGCAGGTCACGAAGTCCGCGAGGTCGGAGAGTCCGTCGCGCACGAGGACCATGTCCTTGCCCGGCATCATCTCGTAGACGAAGCGGTGCCGGGCCTCGGTGGGAACGAAGGGAAAGAGGAGCTCGACCTTGGCGTAGACGCTCGGGAGGTTGTCGGTGAGAAGGAAGACGAACGTCCTGGTGACGTTCTCGGGCAATCGCCTCGTGGCATAAGCGAGCGCTCCCCAGTCTATCTCGGCCTCGTCGGAGGCCAGGGGATGCAAAGCTGGCTCGAGGGCCTTGTACAGCTCGACGAGGCGCCGCACTTCGAGGTGACCGAGGCCCGCCGAGCGGAACAGCTCGGAATTGAATCGGTCGAAGGCATCGAAGAGGCCGAGGCCCTCGCGGAGCTTCGTGCCGAAGGCTTGGGCGAAGGGTCGCGAATCGGCGAGTATCCTGAGGAGCCTGACGCCCGGTATGACGAGGCAGGTCGAGCCCTCGAGGGCTCGAACGGCGAAGAGGCGGGGGGTTCCGAAGAGGCAGGAACGCTCGCCGAAATAGGATCCCGGCTCGATGACATTGAGCCTGAAGGGAGGACTCCGGCCTTCGTCGACCGACTCGGCCGAACCGCTCAGGAGGACGAAGACCTCCTCGGAGGCCGAGTCCCCCTGGCGGATGAAGTATTCGCCCTTGGCGAAGTGCTTCATATCCGAATCGGCCTCGAGCGAGTCGATCTCTTCGGCCTTGAGGTATCTGAATGGAACGATCGAGCTGAGCCCGCGCAACGCGTCCATCGCCATGATACGTAAGAGTAGCGGTGCGGGGCTTGTCCCGCAAGCCTCGGGCTGGGTACGCTCGGGCGAATGAAAATCTCGAAAGGCGCCCTCGAAGCCGACGGCCTCCTCCTCCTCACCGCCGCCATATGGGGCACCGCCTTCTCGGCCCAGCGCAGAGGCATGCAGAGCATCGGTCCGTTCGCGTTCAACGCCGTTCGCTTCGCCGTCGGCGCGCTCAGCGTCATGCCCCTCTTGGTCTCCGCGCGGCTGCGCACGCGCGCCGCCGGCCCCTCGGGCGGGCCGCGGCCCGGCCTCTCGACGAAGCTCGCTTATGTTTCCATCACCGGCGCGGTCCTCTTCTGCGGCACCAGCCTGCAGCAGCTCGGAATCGTCACTACTACGGCGGGCAACGCGGGCTTCATCACCTGCCTCTACGTGGTCCTCGTCCCCCTGGTCGGTTTCGCGTTCGGCCGAAAATCGGGCTTGCTGATTTGGGCGGGCGCCATCCTCGCCCTCGCCGGCCTCTATGTCTTGAGCATTGGCTCCGGCTTCAAAATGGCTCCCGGTGACGTGCTCGAGCTCCTGGGGGCCTTCTTCTGGACGATGCATATCCTCGTCGTCGGGCGCTTCGGCGGCCGCATGAACGGCCTTGAACTGGCCATCGGGCAGTATGCCGTCTGTTCGATCCTGAGCCTCGCCTGCGCCCTCGGCTTCGAGAGCGCTCCCTTCGCCGGAACCATCGCCGCGGCGATCCCCATACTCTACGGCGGGATCTTCTCGACCGGCGTCGCCTTCACCCTCCAGATTTTCGCGCAAAAATCCGCCCACCCGGCCCACGCTTCCATCATCCTCTCTATGGAATCCCTCTTCGCGGCCATCGGCGGCATCATCCTCCTCGGGGAGCCGCTGACCTCCCGCCTCGCGATCGGAGGGCTCCTCATGCTCGCAGGCACCGTCATCTCGCAACTCGAGCCTCGAGCCGCCGGCTGAATGTGGTATACTATCCTCCGATGAGAAGCGATGAGGGCGGTATCGACACCTCGGCGATGGGCTCGAGGTCCATATCGCGTTCTAGAACCCTATTCGCGCTTTTTCTCTTCACTCTCGCAATCTGCGCGGCTCAGCTCGCCTTTTGGATAGCGGACTTCAACCCCTACGGGCGCTTTTCGATCCCGATGGCGCCGAGCACAGCCCTTCTGCTCGGCGTCCTGTCCGCGATCCTGCTCCTGCGAGACAGAAGGCCCTTCAAATCGCGGTTTGGGCCTTGGTCGCTTTCCATTTTATCGTTTCTCTCGCTCGCGTACGTCGGAGTGCTGGCCTTTGCTCCCCGGCTTGCCGGAGACGCCATAGACATCGCCGCGCTTTTCGCTCCCCACAGCACGATCCGATTCGAAAGCATACCGCTTGGCAGGATATCACCGCTCGCAGGAGCCATCATCGCCGCGCTTCTGCTGTGCGACCTCCTCCGCTACCTTCCGCGGGCTGTCCTTGTGGCGCGCTTCTTGTTTCTGTCGTCGTCGGCGGTCTCCGTCACGAGCTTGTTCGGCTACCTCTTCGGAATCCCTTTCCTATACAAGTCGGGGGTTATCCCGATATCCCTTCCCAGTTCGGTCGCCTTGGTAGCCGCCTGCATTTCGCTCCTGCTTTCCACCGAAGATCTCAGGGCCTTCTTCTCAGCTTATTTCGGCCGTTCCATCCGAGCTCAGCTGCTCCGCGTCTTCGTCCCGTTCTGCCTAGTGTCGGTTTTCCTGGCCAGCTGGGTCCAAGCTATCGTCCCGGACTCGATGCTGAACCCTGCGATCGTCGCGGCGATCACCGTGGTGCTGATGCTGACCGCGACAGCCCTCATCGTTATCCGGTTTTCGGGTCGGATCGGCGAGCGCCTTGACCGCACGCTCGAGGAGCTCAAGACCACGGAGACGAGTCTGCACAAGGCGCTGGAGGAGCGCAACATGTATCTAAAAGAGACCCATCACCGCGTAAAGAACAACCTGCAATTGGTGATCTCGCTCCTCAACCTCGGACGCGAGAAGGCTTGCCTCGGGGGCCAGGTGGATTGCGATACCGTCCTCCAGACCACGATCGAGAGGATCGAGGGCATGGCGATAATCCACGATCGACTCTATCAGGTTCAGGGGTCGGAGCTCATGAACGTCGAGCTCAGGGAACTGATCGACGATATCACCCGTCATCTATCTCGCGATTACAGAGGGCGGGCAGTTCGCTTCGAAACCGACGTCGCGGAATGCGAGCTGGGCCTCAGCGAGATGCTCCCTATCGGACTCATCCTCAACGAGCTCGTCACCAATTCCCTCAAATACGCATTCGAGGAGACGGCCGACCCCACTATCGCCATCTCCTTCTCCCAAGCGGGAGAACGCTGCCTGCTGACCTATCGGGACAACGGCAGGGGAATGCCGGCGAACTTCGACCTCGCGAGCTCGACGTCGCTGGGAATGGTCCTGATCGACGCTCTCGTCCGGCAGATGAAGGGAACCGTGCGTTTCGGGAATACCGACGGATTCCTGTGCGAAATCGGCTTCGTCAATTAATGAGGCTTGCAAACATCATCAGATCTTGTCTATCAGCATCGAGCACTTGCCCGATGGTATGGGCAAAGTTTTTTTCTTCTTCCCGAGCACGTTGATCGTGAAGTAATAGAGCTTCTCGCTCTCCATGTGGATCTCCCAGCCGCGGCCCGACTTGTTGGAGAGTATGGTGACGAGGTTGCGCTTGAGCGAGAGATTCTCGATGCCCATGATCTCGAGATTGGGGATGATCCAGTCCACGGTTTTTCGGGGCAGGGAAATGTAAAGCCCGACGATGTTCTCGATCATGAGGGCGATGGTCGAAAGCCCGGTAAAGGCGAGGAACTGGGGGCGGGGCCACTCGGGACGCTCGGGCCAGATCGCCTTGCCCTCGTTCTGCGGCTGGTAGGCCTCCCAGACCGTCGGCTTCGGCTCGCCCTTTCCCTTCTCGGGCCGCTTCTCGCCGTCCTCGTCGCGCTCTTCCCCGCCTTGGTGCATCGAGTCGAGCACGAAATACAGGTGACGTATCGCGCAATCGCGCGCGAGCTCGTATTGGTTGTACTTCTCCAGGCCCTTGATGACCATGTACGTGAAGGGCGGCACCACCGAGCCCCGGTAGCCCATGCCTCGCTTGTCGTAGGTCGGCTGATCGGCGGCCAGAGTGGGGAACGGGTGCTCGGTACCGAAGAAGGCCGGGTCCTTGAGATGAGCGATGAGCCGCTCGGAACGTTCCTCGTTGGGTATCTCGGCGAGCAGCGGCCAATAGCCGCCAATGGTCTTGGTCGGCACCTGCTTCTCGGCCTTGTCCAGGTCGTAGTAAAAGCCGTCGGGAGCGTTCCACATGAGGGAATTGATCCGAGTCTTGAGCGAGAAGTAGGCGCGCTTGTATTGAAAGGAAGCTTCTTTGTCGTTGAGGATGTCGCCGAGGGCGGAGAGGTAGAGGGCGTTCATCGCCATAGCGGAATTGAAGTCCGAGAGATAGAGGCCGCCGGCGCGAGGCGAGTTCTCCATGCCCGTGGCTGAAACGGGAACCCCGTAGAGTCCGTTCTCGCGCTTGAAGGTCGCCTCCATCCACGCCCAATGGCGCTGGAGCGTCGGCATGATTTCCTTGACGCGCTTCTTGTTCGCGGTCTTGTGGTAGAGGTTGTATTCTGCCCAGGCGAATAGCGGAAGCCCGAGTCCCTCGGGGTTGTCCTTCGGGAAGACCGGCTTTCCGGTCGACGCGTCGTAGCGCGAGCGGATCGCCCCGCTCGGCTCTTGGAGGGCGTACAGGGTATCGAGCCCGCTCGATGCGGCGAAAATCCGGTTGGAATATACGAGGAAAAACGAAGCGAAGACTTGGTCCATCAGGTCGATGGTCGTTTGCCCGTTATATTGAAAGTACTTCGTCTTTTCTATCGGCGTACCGTCGCCGCCCGAAGCCCAACAATCCGAAATCCAAGCCCAGGTGCGATCATACACCTCGACGAAGTCTTGATCGTAGAAATGAACCCGCGGAAAATCCCTTTTATTCAAGGACGAACCCCTTATACCCAACTGCTGCCCCGACGAGGTACGCAAGAGACCGCAGGCTTTTCTAGGCTTTTCAGAGAAACGACAATTTACGGATGAAAGATCAATATAGTGTCCTTTCCCAGCTTTGTCAAATTGATTGAAGTGCAAATGAGCAAGGCCGATATTGGTAGCTAGATGATCATAACCATGTACAAGGCGGGCAAGGACGGCAAGACTCATTACTACACCGTCCATGATCGCCAACCCGTGCTCGACGCGCCGTACGCGTTATGCGCCTCATGGAGGGTCGGCCTGGGCAAGGAGCGCGAGCGCCTCCATCGCTTCCAGACCCTCCTCGAGAAGGACGAGATGGTTCGTCGACTCGTGCGCATTCGCGTCAAGGACGGCTATCGAATCCTCTACACATTCACGCGCGCGGGCCTTTCCGTCGGCGTCGATCCGATGATCGGCCCCGAGCCTGACGGGGATTCGCTTCCCGATTCGGGCTCAAAGGCCGCCTCCCGCTCCTGACTCCGATTATCCTAAAGCCGCCCTTTCTCATTCCGATATTCGAATTGTGTCGACGCCGCGATGGATTCGCGGAGGACGCGAAGCGGAACCGGCGCGCTGCAAGCCGGCATGGAAGCCGAGGCGGCCCTCAAAAGCCGTCGTATAGCCACTTAAAGGAGTAAGGCATGATCATCAATCACAATCTCAGCGCAATGTTCGCCGACCGTTCTCTCCGAACCGTCAACGACGACGTAACAAAGGGGATGGAGAAACTCTCATCGGGAATGCGGATCAACCGCGCAGGAGACGACGCCTCAGGGCTCGCCGTCTCCGAAAAAATGCGCAGCCAGATACGCGGCCTCGAGCGGGCCTCCAAGAACGCGCAGGACGGAATCTCGTTCATCCAGACGACGGAAGGCTACCTCCAGGAGTCGCAGGACATCATCCAGCGGCTCCGCGAGCTCGCGGTCCAGGCCTCGAACGGCGTTTACACCTCAGAGGACAGGATGCAGATCCAGGTAGAGGTCAGCCAGCTCGTCGACGAGATAGACAGGATCGCCAGCCACGCGCAGTTCAACGGGCTCAACCTCTTGACCGGGCGGTTCGCCCGGGACAACGGGGTAAACACCGTTACCGGCTCCATGTGGTTCCACGTCGGAGCCAACATGGACCAGCGGGTGCAGATCTACATCGGGACGATGACCTCCAAGGCCCTCGGCGTGCGGAACATCGGAGACAACACCATCATTTCGATGGAGTCCCCCGACGGCTCCAACCGCGCCATCGGCAATCTCGATCAGGCGCTCAAGAAGGTGAACAAGCAGCGCGCCGACCTCGGCGCCTACCAGAACCGGCTCGAGCACGCCATCAAAGGCATCGACGTTGGGGCAGAAAACCTCCAGGCCGCCGAGAGCCGGATCAGGGACACCGACATGGCCAACGAGATGGTCAACTACACGAAGAACCGCATCCTCGCACAGGCCGGAAACGCGATGCTCGCTCAGGCCAACCAGAAGAACCAGCAAGTGCTGCAGCTCCTCCAGTAATCCTCGCGGCGCGCGGCGCAGCGGCCGCCCCGAAACGGGCGGCCGTTCTCATTGCATTTTTACAAGCATTGCCGATGGCAAGAGGCGCGACTATAATCCCCGCGATGGATCGCCCGAGCGTCGAGACCAGGCTCGAAATTCTCAAGCAGGTCTTCCCCGAACTACAGTACGGGGGAGATCCCGGCATCGAGCGGTACTTCGAGCTCCGCAGGGAGAAGAAACTCACACAGGCCTTGGCCGTCTACAACGGAGCCCTGCGCGTACGCTACCCCGATGATACCGCGCGCGTGCAGCTCCTCAAGCTATTCAGAGAGGGCGATCCCCGCTATTCATCCCTCCAGGAACGGCTCATTCTGGATCTCGCCGCCAAACTCTGCGCCCGGATCGGGTCCAACCTGGACCTGATTACGGCTCCCCTCGAGAAAGCCGACCTTTCCGACGCCCTACGCGCCCTCAAGGCAGTGGAATCGGTCTTGGCCCGCCTGCCCGGCGAGGCGGAGGCAGCCCTCGCCCTCCTGGAGCGCTACGAACGATTCGCCCGGATACTCGGCCATAGGGAGACCCTTGCCCGTCGCGCCCTCGACCTCGTGCGCGAATACGACGCCGTCAGCCGGGCGGATTCGCCCGCCGAGTACGACTTCGTGGCTCGCAGCGCGGCGATCGAAGAGCGCCGTCGCTCCTCCCTGGGCACGCGTCCCTCCGCGGCTTCGGGCGTCTCGGCCCGGCCCGACGAAAACCCCGACTTCGTCTCGAGAAGCGCCCGTCTCGAGGAGCGACGCAAGAGCGACACGAAGACGAAGTCGAGCTTCTTCGATCCCGATCGGATAAGGTTCACCCAGGCCGACAAAGATCGCGTCGAAATATCCGCGGCGCTGACGCGTCGAGAGGATAAGGTCATCGCTCTTTGCGCGAAATACTGGAACCTCGCAAAGGATCCCGCCTTCGAGCGGATAGTCTTCCTTTACTCGCGCAAGTTCGGAGGCAGGCACTTCGAGGCTTTTCGCGCCATCAAGCTCGGCCGCGCCCGGCTCTCCACCGACGACGAGATCTTGAGCGCCGTCGCCGCCATCCTGACGACGAGCTACAACTACTCGGTGAGCGGCGACCTCTACATGCAGATCATGTGGCGTAGGCTGCGCGCGCGGATGGAAGCCCGCAGCGTGGCGGAGCGTCTGGCCGCGCCCGGGCCCGAGGCGACGACTCGCGCTCAACCGGCGCCGGCGCTCGAATCGCGGGTGCGAGCCAAGCGCGCGCAGGATGTAGCCGCCACTGACCGCCCCGAAGGGCTGGGCCTTCGCGCTGCCTCGCGCGTCGCCGCGCTGCCTCAGCGCCGCGTTCTTCCCCCTTCGGCGACTCCGCAGTCTTCCCCGCCCCCGTCGCCGTCCGCGCAGCCAGCGCTTGCCGCCCCGCAGCTCAAGGCGCCTTTAGCGCGCCCTGCCGCACCGCCCGCACCGCCCGAGAAGCCCACGGCAGCCGAACGGCCCAAGCCAATCGCACGGCCGACTCTACCAGCGGCCGAATCTTCACGCGTGATCGACGTCGCCGAAAAAAAATCCCGGACGCGACGAAGATCGAAGGCCTCCGGAGCCTCGACGAAGCCGCGGGAGCAGCAGGTCCTGCTCACTCCCGCTCCTTCGGGCAGCGGCCGGAAGCTCCTCGGTCCAGTGCGCGCCGGCCCCGAACCGCTGCGCGAGATCCAGGCCAAGCGCGGCTCAATCTCCGATTCGATACGAAAGCTTTCGGGCAAGACCTATGACGTCTACAGGGAGCTCTTCCTGGAGAAAGTGCGGGATCACATCCACCGCACCCTCCTGGCGAGCCGGACGAAAAGCAGGGGCATTTTCGACACGACGGTCAACGACGCGGAGGACTACATCTTCTTTTTTCATCTCCGCGCATTACGACGATCCTTTCATGGATTGGGAGCGTTCCGCGGAGCGCGAAGCGGCAAGAGTCACCTGGACGACTGCAAGCAACGTCCACGGAAGCGGCGCGTGCATCTCCGATGAGCAGGACGGACATGTCCTCGTTGCTGTCGATGCGCCCCAAGGCGAAGAGCATCGCGTAATTTACTGCACCGTAACTTGGCTTACGCCACAGTAATCCTAGTCATTGAAATTCGTCGCGAGCATGTCATGACACAAACGACGGTTTGAGCTAAAATACGAGGAGCAAACCTTCCGTGGTGTGACGGGCAAATCCATCTCGAAAGGCTTTGCAATGAAACGCGAATTCTTGGGCCTCGCGCCCGTCTTCGAACGATTATTCAGACCGCTTTATGGCCAACCTTGCTGGGGCGTTCGCCCTGGTTTGAGGCCATCTCTCACATTAGAGTTTGGCAAGCCCCATCTCGACATTTTTGAGCCGATGAGTGCGTCCAAAGGCGCTTCCGCAAGGGTCAAGGCGCATCTGGCTCGGCGAAGGATATTTGTACATGGTCAATGGCACCTTTGGCTTTACTTCTGCAATTGGGAGCTTCTTTACACGGGTCGAAAGATCGGGTACCGGTCCGCGGAGGCAAAAATTGAACGGGGAGGGAATTCTCTCGATGGAGAAAAGCTCATGCGGTTCTCGATAGCGCTCACGTCCATGCGGTGTCACTTTGAATTTGATCTAGGCAGCAGCATTAGGACGTGGCCGTCTGATTCGACAAGCGACCAATGGTTGCTGTATACGCCTTCTCATAAAGTCCTAATTGTCCGCGCTGATGGCAAGTATCAATATGGCCGCTCCGACGTCCCTCGAGATGACAGATGGAAACCAATTTCCAACACCTAACTCGTCAACAACCCGTCAACAAAATCAGTCCTTTGTAATCCTCATTTTGCTTAACTCGTTTCGGAAAAGAAAGGCAAGCAAAGGGGTTAGGTGTCTGACTGCAAAATTCA
>CAWHFT010000212.1:0-5070 GCA_963828175.1 uncultured Spirochaetota bacterium | reverse complement strand
CGATCGGGGCGTGGCGGCTGATAGGGCCCGGTGTGATCACGAGCCCGCCCGCAGTGATCGAGAGACCTTGGGCACCCTCGATACGGCGCGCGACGGCGAGGATCTCCGCCCAGAGGGGATCGACGACCGCCTGAGCGTCCCCGAGCTCGAAGAGAGAGCGCTCGATCCGCGAGATCTCTCCCTCGGAGAGGCCGTAGGCCTTGGCGGTCTCGCGGAGGGCCGACCGTGGACGGAAGAAGTTGTGGTTCGCGACGCGGGCACAGCGGTCAGCGCCGAAGCGCTCGATCACGCGCTTGATGAGGTCGTCGCGCTCGTCCCAGGCGAAGTTGACGTCGATGTCCGGCGGATCAGGGCGGGCCATGTTGAGGAACCGCTCGAAGTAGAGGTTGTGTTCGATGGGGTCGACGTTCGTGATGGAGAGGGCGTATGAGACGATAGACGCGGCTCCGGAGCCTCGCCCGCAGGTGCGGCTAGCCATCCTGACGATGTCGTCCATGATGAGGAAGTAGGGCGCGAAGCTCTTGCGCCCGATGATGTCGAGCTCGTACTCGATCCGCCCCGTGATCGCGTCGGAGAGCTCGCCGTAGCGCCTTTCCGCTCCTTCGATGACCCTGGCTCGCAGAAGTTGAGCAGGGCTCGATCCGCAGTTCGTCAGGTAGTCAGGAAACACGAAGCCGTCGAAGATGGTATCGAAGGTACAGGCATCGGCGATCTCGTCGGCGGCGCGTAGAGCCTCGGGCCACGAGGCGAGGCGCCGCTCGAACGCAGGCAGGGGCAGAAAGCTCTCCTCAGGTGGAGCTCGATCACTATCCGCGAGGCTCCCCACCGTCTTCCCGAGGGCTATCGAGCGGAGCACCGCGTGCACGGCGGAATCGTCGGAGTCGAGGAAGGTGGCATCGTCCAGCGCGACGGTAGGGATGCCGAGGGAGCGGGCCGCCCCGAGGGCCGCGAGGGACCGCGGGCTGATGACGGCGTAGAGGCTTGGGACGCGGCCCGCGAGTGAGGCGAGGGTCTCGAAGGATGATGAGGCGAGGATGAGCCCTCCTGCGTGGGTTCGGAGAGCTGCGGGTAGATCGAAGGCGCTGTCACGGCGCTTATCGGTGAGGAGCTCGCAGAGGCGAGCGAAGCCGGCCCGATCGCGGACAAAGGCGAAGATGCTCCCTGAGGTCATGGTAAGCTCCGCGCCGACGACGGGACGGAGCCCCGATGCCTTGGCTGCGTCGATGGCGGCGTGGACGCCGTAGAGGTTGTCCCGGTCGGTGATCGAGAGCGCGGCAGCTCCGTAGGACGCGGCGCGAGCGGCGATCTCCTCGGGCATGCGCACCCCGTAGAGGAGCGAGTAGGCCGAGCGGACGCCGAGGCGGCTACGCACGGATGGCGGAGAGGGCCGATGCTCTCGTGACGGCGGCGGGGCCGAAGCGGTTGCGAGAGGCATCTACGGCTTTCTGCAGACGCTCGAGGCGCGTTGGCCCTTCGGGGATGAAGAGGTCGGGTTCGCGCCGCGCTGGGACTAGATCCGCGAGCTCGAGGGCGATGGCGCGGAGCCTGACCCGCCTCTCGACGGCGTGAGAAAAGGTCCGGTCGGCTGCCGCGATGAGCTCGGAGTCCATCACCAGGGGGGAGGGAGATCGTTCCTCGGCCTTGCCCCACACGCCGTCGGCATAGCAGACCGCGAGACGTATCCTGCGCGCCGCGAGCAGGGCCTTCCTCAGCTCCAGCCCGGCGTCCTCCATGAGGGAGATGAGGGCCCCGCGGATGAGGGGCGCCTCCAACATGTCCTCGGCGAACTCGAGGCGCCGGCTGATGACGCGTTCGGAGAGCCCGCCCGGCGCCACGGGCGACTCGTCCAGGCCGAGAGCCGCGTCACGGAGGGAGAGGCCTCGACGGCCGAACAGCGAGAGGGCCTCCGCGTCCGAGAGGGCGGCGAGCTGCCCGATTTCGCGCAGGCCCGTGACGGAGAGCACTCGAGCGATGGAGGGGCCGATGCCGGGAAGAAGGAGCGCGTCCTGGGGCGCGAGGAAGGAGGCCTCGTCCCCCTCGCGGATCGAGGCGATGCCGGATGGGCGGATGCTCCGGGTGGCGACCTTGGCGACAAGCTTGTTGCGTGCGACGGCCACCGTCGGCTCTATCCCCACCACCTGGACGATCTCGTTCCGGATGCGGACGGCGCAGTCGATGTGGGGTCCGAATAGTCGGGTGGTCCCCGCGAGGTCTAGAAAGATGTGGCCTCCCGAGTCGTTCTGGACGAGCGGTGAATAGATCGAGGCTATGCGTTCCATCTCTTCGTTCGCTCTCGCGAGAGCGGTCGGATCTGGTGCCACAATGAGAAGCTGCGGTACGCGTCGTTGAGCGGAGGCTAAGGACATTCCTGAGACGAGGCCCTCATCTCGGGCTCTGGGCGACAGTCCGAGGACGACGGCCCTGCCAGAGGATGCTCCCGCGATGACGTAGGCCCTATCCGCGAGAGCTCGATCCTTGGCGGCGGCGATCGCCGTGCTGAAGTCGACGACGTTGAGGTGCACCACGCTCGCAGGGCGGCTCACGCGAGGATGCCTTCCCGCTTCAGGATGATCGAAAGGCTCTTCGCGTTTTGAACGCTCTGCCCCCTACGGTGGTTGTTGAAGTAGATGAGGACACGGTCGGCCCGCTCGACGATCGCCCGCACCCGGCCTGCCCAGGCCTCGAGCTCCTCGTCGGAGTAGAGATAGTCGTAGCGCGAGGCCGAGTCCGAGCCCCACCATGTCTCGCCGTTCCTCCCGTGGAAGCGGACGTAGGCGAGCGGGGCGGTGACCACATCCATCACGGGCGGCAGACCCTGGAGTGCCGGTAGGTCGAGCGAGGCGATCGCCACGCGGCGCTCGCGGAAGGCGTCGAGGACGCGGTTGTTGTACCACTCGTGGTTCCGGAACTCTACGGCCACGGGCAGCCCGGAGAACTCACCGAGGACGGCGTTCAAGTAGCGACGGCGGTCGACCTCATAATGGAAGGAGAAAGGAAACTGGAAGAGCACCGCGCCCAGGCGGTCCGCCTTCTGCAGCCCCGAGGAAGGCTCGTGCCGCGTCCTTCCAACCCGCGGGGTCCACCTTGTGGGTCAGGGTCTCGTTAGCCTTGATCGAGAACTCCATGGCGGGCCCCGCCTGCTCCATGAGGCGCGTAAGTTGTTCTGCGGTAGGCATCTTGTAGTAGGAGAAGTTGAGCTCAACCGTGGGGAACATCGAGGCGTAGCGGGCGAGGAACTCTTCTTTCTTCGTGCCCGCAGGGTAGACGGGGCCTACCCACTCGACGTAGCCATAGCCGGATGTCCCGACGAGAACCTCGCGGGGGCGTTGAGTTGACTCGATCATGACCTCAAATATGCTATACGGACGTTAAGTATGCAAGATGGCATCACCGCTTTTAGAATTGTCATCCAGCTTGGTTCGGGGAGGCGGGCTCATCTGTGGAGATGACCCGCCTCGATCCATGGAAAGGCGCTGTTATTTTTCCGCTTCCGTCCTAGTAAACTTCGAAAGATAACTTTTCATGGTAGAATCCCCCTGCTGTTCGGCCCATTCGAAGTAGGTTCCATCATCATATTTATCCAAAAAGTCACAAGTGGGTTTTTTATTCGGATCAAACTGACCGATCTCAGCCAGCCAGTCTAGGATATCTGTTTTTTGTAGCAAGAATGCAGTGTAACCGGCGTCTCCGATATCGTCGCCTTTGCTTACAATTTTCTTGAGCCCGCCTAGGTCATCGCAGATGATCGCTATGATGTAGTTGTCTTGATACATCTCGTAGTTAAGCTTGCGCCCATGGGTCAGATCGTAATCGCAGAGAGCATTAAGGGCAAAAAAACAACCTTCGCGATTGTAATTCACATACCTAGTAAGGTTAGCTATTGCGAAGTCGAAAGGGGACCCTGTTCCCACACCGTCTATTTTTACTATCTTGATGTAGTTTGCACCGTTTTCTAGTAGGAGACGAGTCGCGTCTTCGCGGCCGTACTCCAACGCATAAATGAGAGGCGTATAACCGTATTCGTCTACAACATCGAGATGTGCCCCTTTGTTGATCAGATAAGTAAGGATAGCGATTCTATTCTCGTCGACTTTTTGCTGATCGCTTAATTCAGTAGTGTCGCCTAGGGCCCCAAAGAGCGGCGTCTGGTGATTCGAATCCAAGACGTCAACGCTCACGTTGGCCTTTTCAACGAGATTCTTCACTTGTTCAAGATCGCCATTCCGTGTTGCCGAAAACATATCCTGAGCAAATACGGTCATCGTTAGTCCGATGAAGAGAAGAAGCCCTAATACCTTTTTCATAACCCTCCCCCCCCCTTTATCCATTTCATCTTTGAAAAGCCATAGGTTCATGCCTCGAGCCCCAACTCATATAGAGTATGTTCATACTCTTATAGAAAATGGTCAAGCGGTCATTTGCCTAATAGCATAAGCCCCTCTTCTTATTACAGGAGCGGGCGTGAACCGATTCAGGACGGCTTTGGCGAAGAACCTCAAGAGGGCGAGGAGCGAGCAGGGGCTGACCCAGCAGGATCTGGCCGAGAGATGCGAGCTGTCCACCAACTACCTGGCCACGGTGGAGATCGGCGGGAAGTTCCCGTCCGCGGACACGCTAGAGAAGCTGGCCATCGCCCTCGGGCTGAAGCCGTACCAGCTCTTCCTCGAAGACGGGGACGTCGAGGCCTTCGACCGGAAGGAGCTCGTCGCCCGCTACCGGGACCGGGCAGAGGAGTACCTCGTCGAGGCCCTGAGGAGGGCGGCGAGGGAGCTGGCTACTTTCTCGGTTGGCCCTAAGCCTAAAAAAAGGAGACCAAAGAAATAGAAAGGGGGTTTTACCTTCAGATACTATTCGTGGGAGTGGCAACCCCGTATTCCCTTTGCGCTAGAATGATTATCTGTTAAATCGTTGTGACATTTTTTGTGACATTTTTTCCTAGAAAACACTAGATAAAGCCGGATAAACCCATATAAACCATAATCTATAATTCTTGACTATTTCCTTCCGAGAGCTATACTTAGGATAAAGCAGGATAAGCCAGCAGTAAGGCAGTTACGCAGTCCTTCAGCG
>CAWHFT010000211.1:0-4434 GCA_963828175.1 uncultured Spirochaetota bacterium | reverse complement strand
GCTAACCACTTGCGCTATTGCCCGATGCTCCGTAAGAAGCAGGGGGAATCTAGCACGGCCCTCCAAGTCGGGTCAAGCGCAGCCGAATCGCTCGTCGCCGGGGGCCGGGTCGATACCAGGTCGAGTAAGGGCGAAATCATATCTAACCGGGTCATCAGGGGCGTATAGTTTAAAGGCAGCGGTCGCGATGAGGGCGTTCTTGAGATTAGCATAATGGTTCGGCGTGAACCCGAGTCTTTCGTGGCAAACGCGCGACATGTGCAGGTCCAGCGGGACCACGAGCCGAGCGCGATCGACTTGATTCCAGCCGCCGGGGTCGACGCTGTCCTGGCGCGAGAGCCAGCGCAGGAAGAGGAACAGTCGTTTGCAGGCGCTGCCCTTGGCCGGGTCAGGCAGCAAGTTTTCTCGCAGATTGCTTTGGGATCGGGGGTCAGCCACGCCCGTCGAAATTTATCGAGCTGCCCAGGTTTTTCAATGCCCGAACGAAAGCGCCTACCGCTCCAACGATGTCATCGCCGCCGGGATCGCCGAAGACGAATAGTCCTTCGAGCGAGCCGTGTTTCTCGCGTCCCCGCTTGATTGCGCGCATGATGGCGATCATGTCTGCGGCGAAGCAAAAGCGGTACTGGAAGCTTCCCCATGCTTCACGTAGCTCGGGCTCGCCCATGCGCGCGAGAGCCGAGGCGGGCCGATCCCCGAGAGGTTCAAGAGCCCTCGAGCAGGCCTTCATTATCAAGTCCACGGAACCGAAAGAGAGGGTCGAGCAGACGAGAGCCGCAACCTCGCGATCGGCCGGATCAGCGAACGGCTTTACGAGGGCGAGGGGATCGCGCCTCAGCCTGCTCGGGAAGTTACAGGCCGAGTAGATGTCTTCGAGGAAAGCGGCGATTTTCGGATCGCGAGCGATCGAGCGAGTCTTGGTGATTTTCGATGTATTCGCCAAACTGCGACCGCTCATTGCGGAGAAACTGCGTCTAGCTGCTGTTGACGCGCCTCGAGCTCGGGATCGTCCGGATCGGTAGCCATTGCCAGCTTCAGGTAGAAGCGGGCCTTGGCAAAATCCTTGCGCCGGAACTGTATGTCGGAAACGGCTGCCAGCGCCTCGGGATTGTCCGCGTTCTCCACGAGGGCGGAATGGAGTAGGGCCAGCGCAGCGTCGTCGCTTTTCTGGAGCTTCGACTGCACGAGATAAAGGACGGACCGAAACGGCGGCGAAGATGCTCCCGGCAAAAGCCGCGCTATTGCCTCTTGGGCGTTCTTTTCGTCTCCTGAATCGGCTAACGCGCGAACATATGCCTCTGCGGCGGCGTCCGATCGAGGCTCATCGCGATACCAGGCAAGCGAAAAATCCAGTGAAGCGCGTGTATTCCCTGCCTTGCGTAGGATGCGCGCGGCGAGCGCCTTGTCATCGAATGCAGCGCCTGCCCGAGCGAGATAGGACGCCGCATCGGCCCACTGGAAGCGAGAGGCCGCGTCTAAGGCCAGAAGACGGGAAGCCTCGACCGCTGCAGCCTGTCTTGCCGCGAGGAGCACCGTGCCGGTCTCGTCATCCGAGTCGGCGGGAGCAGGCGCGTCCGGGGCGACGAGTCCGCATACTCGAAGGGCCAATGTCCGCGCCTCCTCCCGTCCGAACGCAGGACCGGCGAAAAGGAGTCGCGAGGCCGCGACGAGCAACTCCGGGTCGTCGACATAGGTCGCGAGGCCGCGCCTGGCCCATTTGAGCGCTTCTTCCCTCGCCCGGAACGCCTCGGACTCGAGGCAACGCAGGAGAAGGTAGAGTCGATTTGAGGGATCTACAGTGCCATACGCGTCGAGAAGGGGCAGGGCCTGTTGATATTCTTTAGCTCGAATGAGAAGCCTCGCCCGGAAGAGTAAAATTTTTGAATCTTGGGGGTCCCTCGTGAGGACCCGAGAGACATAGGGATCGGCGTCGGAATATCGACCATTGGCGTACAGAGCGAGCGCGAACGCGCGGTCGAAAGCGAGAAGGCCCGAATGGGCGGTGGCCAGCGGGGAAAGCATCGCCAGGGCGTCGGGGCCTCTCTTCAGCATCAGGAGGGCTCGGCCCGATCCGAGGGCGGCGCTCCATGCGTCCGGCGCGATGGCGAGGGCCGAGCGATAGAGTCCGAGGGCGCCCTGCCAATCCCCGCGCCTCTCGGCGTCGACGCCGCGCAGGATGCTCGGCATTATCGAGGGCACGCCGAGCCTCGCGAAGCGATCGAGCGCGTCGAAGGCTTTTCGGGATGAGTCGCTTGAATCAGAAGCAAAAAGAACGAGAGCTGGAATGAGCTCTCCGAGCGGGCTGCCGGCCGCGTCCGGCGGCACCTCCGGCGAACGGCCTGCCGCAGCATCGCCGAGGGCCTTGAGGAGACCCTGCGCGGTTCCCGACAAGGCGGCAGAATCGTCGAGTGCTTGCTTCTGCGAGCCGGCCGCGGAATCCGGATAGACCAGGTTGGAGATGCCCTGAGCCAACGCGACAAGGGCTGTGGCGTCCTCTGCCTTGATCGAGGTGGCTTTGGAAGCCAAGTCGTGCACTTTCGCAAGGGAAGAAGGAGAGCCGAAGACGATCGAGGTCTCAATCTCTTCACGCTCCTCGCGGCCTCGCGCGAGAGTCGACGGGTCCGCGGTTTTCAGCGCCGTGCCTACTGCGGACTGACTCGCAGGGGCGGCTTCGTTCGGCGGCGTGGTGGCAATTGGCGTGGCGGGGGCGACCGGTGCAGCTGTGGCGGCAGGAGCGGCAGGAGCGGCAGGAGCGGCAGGAGCGGCAGGAGCGGCAGGAGCGGCAGGAGCGGCAGGAGCGGCAGGAGCGGCAGGAGGCTGAATGGCGGATTTTGGCTTTGACGCGCAGGAAGACACGGCAATAATCGCGCACGCGATCAGCATCGTCGCGCCGACCCTGTCGCCGAGCCTCCAGCGAGTCATGGTCCAGACGAGGGGCCGCGCTCGCGCTTCGGGCCTTCTGCTTGCGCATCGTGTGCGTGCTTGGATTTTGCCCGGGCTCGCCGCGAAAGACCATAGGCCACGAATAGGGATATCCCGCCGATGATTAGCAGGGTTGGCCACCAGACCATGATGAAACTTTTGAAGCTGACCCGCGTCAGGCCGAAGGAGAATGCGGAAAATATCAGGCCGAGAATGGCGAAGCCTATCGAGGGGACGGCGAACAAAGGCTTCAGCTTCTTCTTGGCCACGATCCCGGATACCAGTCCGGTGATTCCTGCGATTGTCATACCCACGGGCCAAGCCTTGGCGATTTCCCAATCGAGGAGGACTGCCGAAAGAAAGAAGGCGCCTTCGAGGACAAAGAAAATTCCTCCGGACAGGATATAGAGGCTGGCTCCGCGGACGAGGGCGAAATAGAACAGGATGCCACCAGCCACTATGACCATGATCGGCCAGAAGCGCGGAACTCCGATGAAAGTGCGAGTGGTATAGAGCAGAAAGGCGACCCCAAGTAGTAGGATCGCGAGGGCCGATATGAAGAGCACGTGGTCGGTTCGGTGTCGGCGCTGGTTCATTAGTATTTGAATTGTACCGAGAAGAGTCCGATCTTGCCAATGGAAAGGGCAGCATGCTATCTTGGTGTCATGCCGACAAGGCAGGTCATTTCCCTCGTCGCGGCCGCTCTCGCAGCGACCGGCTTCCTTCAGTCATGTTCCCCGAATAGGTATTCCGACGATCGCCTCGAGTCAGCAGATCGAGCGGAGCTTCCAGAGCTCTTCGGACTTCTCCGCGTTTCCGTCGATCCAGCTCCTCCGCTTTGCCGCGCTTCGGCAAATATCGGCTAACCTGATGCGCCAACGCCAATACGCCCGGCTTGGAGCAATCCTGTCGAGCCCTCGAGAGCGCGCCAGCCTCCGAGAACCCCGGCGCCGGGGCCGACCCCTATGGCGCCTGGTATCTCTTTACCGCGGCTTACGCCTATGAACAGGGAGGGTCGGCGCCGATAGCGGCTATTTACTATGACCGAGCGCTCCATGACAGGCCCGACGCGATCGTCGACGGCCGATCTATCCACCGGGAGTGCCTCTCGCATTTGATCTCTATCGTCGACTCCCCCGAGCGGCGAATCGGGTATTACAAGGACCTATTCACGCTCTTTCCCGGTCAAGCTCAGGACGGTACGACGCTTTTCCTATTGGCCAAGGAATACGAGCGCGTCGGCGATTGGGAACTCGCGGTCAAGACCTATTCCGAATTCCTGCCTTTCTTCGGAACGACAGTCCCCGGCTATCCCGATGCGTTTAGATATGCCCGAGAAATAGTGGATTTCTACGACGGTCCGAAAGATTGGGCTTACCGAGATCTCGATACGCTGGTCGAAAAGAGTAGAAACGTCTTAGCAGCGGGAGATTCGTACCAGCTTCGACTACCGGGCCAAAATCAACTTTTTCGCTTCAGCAAGACGCAACGATGAGGTACACGCTACATAGC
>CAWHFT010000210.1:0-15050 GCA_963828175.1 uncultured Spirochaetota bacterium | reverse complement strand
TAGAAGAAGCATCGGCGCTTCGCCCGTAACCTCAGCCCTGATATTGCTTTTTTGAAGGAAGTCCCTTAGTGTGGGCATGTCCCGATACTACTCGCTGCACTCGGAGGCAGTCCATGCCCGCGCTTCGTCTGTTCAACACGCTCGGCCGCGAGCTCCAGGATTTCAAGCCGATCGAGCCGGGCAAGGTCGGTTTCTACGGCTGCGGTCCGACGGTCTACGACTACGCGCACATAGGCAATCTCCGCCCCTACCTGCTCCACGACACGCTCGTCCGCGTGCTCGGCTTTCTCGGTTTCGAGGTAAAGCACGTCATGAACATCACCGACGTCGGCCATCTGTCGGGGGACCTCGACACGGGCGAGGACAAGATGCTCAAGCGCGCGCAGGAGCGCGGCAAGTCCCCCTACGAGATCGCGCAATTCTACACCGACGCCTTCTTCAAGGACGCCGAGCGGCTGAACATCCGGCGGCCGAGCGTGGTCTGCAAGGCCACGGAGCATATCCCCGAGATGATCGCCCTGATCGGCCGCATCGAGAAGAACGGCTTTACCTATTCCGCCGGGGGCAACCTCTACTTCGACGTCAGCAAGTTTCCGGGCTACGGCCGGCTCGCGCTCCTCAACCTCGAGGAGCTGAAAGCCGGCGCGCGCATCGAGATCGACCCCAACAAGCGCCACCCTGCCGATTTCGCCTTGTGGTTCACCAAGTCCAAGTTCGAGCACCAGGCGATGATCTGGGACAGTCCCTGGGGCCGCGGCTATCCGGGCTGGCACATCGAGTGCTCCGCGATGAGCATGAAATACCTCGGCGACCAGTTCGACATCCACGCCGGCGGCATCGACCACATTCCCATCCACCACACGAACGAGATCGCGCAGAGCGAGGCGGCCACGGGCAAGAAGTGGGTGAACTATTGGATCCACAACGAGTTCATCATCATCGACAAAGGCAAGATGGCCAAATCGGCCGGCGGCTTCCTCACGCTCCAGTCCCTCGTCGACGCGGGCTACGAGCCCCTCGATTACCGCTATTTCCTTCTCGGGGCTCACTACCGGTCGCAGCTCCAATTCTCGTTGGAGGCACTCGACTCGGCCCGCTCGTCGCGCAAGGCGTTAGTCGAGCGAGTTGTCGCGCTGAAGGAAAAAGCGGGCCTCGGCGACGAGCTTCGCTCGTCGCCCGACGAGCTTCGCTCGTCGAATGAAGAGAAGCTCGTCTCGACTGTGAGGCTGGGGCAGAAGGCTTCCTCTTATGTCGAAGCGTTCACCGGCCATCTCTGCCAGGACATCGCTACTCCTCGGGCCCTGGCCGAGCTCTGGGGCCTCCTGCGGGACAACGAGGTGCCCCCGGTCGAGGCGCTTTCGGCCGCGTACCGGATGGACGAAGTGCTGGGTCTGGGCCTCTCGGAGTCGAGGCGGGCCGAGGCTCGCGCGGTCGACGATGCTCTGGCCGTCGAGATCGAGGCGCTCGTCTCCGAGCGCGGCGCCGCCAAGAAGGCCAAGGATTGGGCTCGAGCCGACGCGATCCGGGCCGAACTCAAAAACAAGGGCGTCCTCGTCGAGGATGGACCCGCCGGCACTGTCTGGAGACTCGGATGAGCCTCGGGCGAGCCCTACCGTAACCCGGAGGATACGGATTTGTTTTCAAGTAGCGGGCCACCGGGTCCCGAGGACATCCGCCGTCTTTACGACGCGGCAGCTCCCTTGCTTCTCAGGATCGCTGCGCGGATCGCCGGCAGCTCCGAGGCGGGAGAGGACATAGTCCACGACGCCTTCGCCCGCCTCGTCGAGAAAGGCATTCCCTTCCCGACGATGGATGACGCCAAGTTCTGGCTCATCAGGGTCACGAAGAACGGCGCGCTCAACTACGCCAAGCGCAAGGGCCGTGAGGCCAAGGCGTACGAACGCTGGTGGCGGGGCGAGAAGGAGAGCTCGGGAGGAGCGGACGAGGTCGTATTGAGGGCCGAGTCCTCCGAAGAGCTGAAGCGGGGGCTCGAGTCCCTGCCCGAAGGTCTCAAGGCCGTGCTCGTCCTCAAGGAGTACGGAGGCTTGAGTTATAAGGAGATTGGGCGCGCGCTGGGAATCAGCGAGGGCAACGTGAAGGTCCGGGCCTTCCGAGCGCGCGAGGCTTTGTACAATAGGCTTCGGGAGGGTTCCAAGGATGTGTCCTGACCGCGATCTCGTGTCCGCCTACGTCGATGGAGAAGTGCCCAGCCCCTGGCGCGAGCGCCTGGAAGAGCACCTGGCCGCGTGCCCCGACTGCGCGGCCCTGGCCGCGAGCTACAAAGCTCTCGGCGATCGGCTCCGGGGCGAGCTCGTCGGCGACGAGTCGGCCGCCCTCGCGCGCGGCCGCTCGAGGCTGGAGACCCTGCTCGAGGGCCACGGCCACGCGGCGCCCGCTGTCGTCCCCACGGCTCGGGCTCGGCTCGGCGAAGAGACGCGGATCCCCGCCGCTCGCTCGCTGCGTGGCGGCGCCCCGTGAGCCTTCCGCTTCCCGTGGCCGCCGCGGCCGCGCTCCTTGCGCTGCTCATCGGCGGGGCCGCCGCCATAGTGGCGATCAAGCCGAGCAGGCCGGCCGAGATCCAGGCCGTCGCTTCCGGCGAGATCGCGCCTCCCCCGACCCAGGTCCGCTCTCAGCCCGCGAGCATGGACGAGCTCCTCCGCTACCTCGATGCGCAGGGCGGGCAAGTCACCTTGACGATCAAGCTGCCCAACGAGAAGACCTTCGGTACCGCGGGCAAGCCGGTCATCATGCGCTCAGGCCAAATCGTGCGCGGGACGACCGTGGGGGAAGCTCGCCTTGAGGCACATCCTCGCCGTCGTGGTCCTGGCCGGTTTGGGCGCCCACCCCTTGGCGGTCTGCGGCCAAGAGCTGCCCGAGGCGCTGAAGGACAAGGCGCTCGTCGTTCGCGTCAACGCCATCGTCCCGGCCGCGGTCTCTGGCGAAGCCTCGCAGAGCCCCAACCTCGGCCAGCCCTGGGAGGCCGAAAGCTCCAAGTACACCGTGCCGGGCACGCCGGTGCCCTTCAAGCTGGTCGGGTCCAATGTCGCGATCATCGTCCAGATCACCCCCTTCGAGCGCGAGGACGGCAAAGGCGTCACCCTCATCGCCCAGGGCCAGGTCTGGGTGAGACCGGCCGAGGGCGGGCTGTCGTACCATACGACGATCGAATCGCTCTCGGTGGACTACGGAGAGACGGTTCTCTTCTTCCCCCTCGGGGTGGACGGCAGCGGCAACGCTCCGATGAAGCTCGAGATATCCGTAGTGCGCGCGCCCAACGCGGGCCAAGATGGAGGCCCAGCGAACGACAAGGCCGGCAATTGAGCCTCGAGCTCCCGCCCGCCTCGAGCCTGCGGCCCGCGCGAGCGCGCCGCAGGCCGCATAGGCGAGTCGGCCTCGCCACGATCGCCGGGGCGGCGGGACTCGCGGCCGTCCTCTTCTTCGGCTACTACGGCCTGTCCCTCCTGCAACGGCCCCGGCTCGAGCGGCTCGAGCCGAGCATCGGCGAGCCGGGAGGAGAGGTCCTCCTCGAGGGGCGGAATTTCGGAGACGCGCGCGACGACTCCTGGATCGACGTCGACGGCCTCGCGCCGACCGCGTCGTCGTACCTGTCGTGGGGCGGCGAGCGCATTCGCCTGCGGCTTCCGGCGGACTTCGACTCGGGTCTCCTCCGGGTCGTCACCGGCAAGGGCGCCTCCAATCCCCTGCTCTTCATGAATCGGGGGCGACTGCCGATCCTCGCTTCGGGCGTAAATGCGGGCACGGCGCCTTCCATCGCGTCCCTGTCGCCCGAAGAAGGGCCGATCGGGTCGCTCGTCACATTGTCGGGCGCGGGATTCGGGGAGGAGAAGAAGAGCTCGAAGGTCCAGTTCGCCTGGAGCGCCGACGATGCAGGCGGCTTGCCGCTCGGCGATCGAACTCTGCCGACGACGGTAGAGCCGACCGATTCCGACCTGGGCTACGAAGCCTGGTCGGACAAGGAGATTCTCGTTCGCGTTCCCGACGGGGCGGTTTCGGGCTCGGTATTCCTGGTCTCCCGCGAAAGGAAGCAGCAACGGGATTTTCTTCCATGTCTCCGATGCCGCGGGCTCGAAGACCTATTCCTCCGGGACGAGTTATTCCTTTTCCCAATCGGTGAGCGTGTCGAAGGCTTCGGGCTCCGGCGAGCTCTTCCTATGGATTCCCCAGCCGGCTCAAACCGCCTCGCAGCGGCTCGTCAAGATACTGGCCAAGAATCCCCCGCCCATGTTGGATGACTATCGCGGGACTTCCATCTTTCGCCTCGCCGACCTCGGATCGGGGAGGGATCGTTCGGTCAGCCAATCCTTTCTGGTGCAGGTCTTCGCGGTCGAGGCGAAGATCGATCCCGAGGCCGAGCCTGAGCGGTCCAAGAGCCCGCCTACCCTCATGGCGGCCTATTCCGCGCCCGATGCGCTCGTCCCCTCGGACGCTCCCGCCGTTAGGGAGCTCGCGAGGAAAATCCTGCAGGGAGAGCGGGGCAATTGGCGCGCGGCTCGGCTCGTGTGGGATTGGCTCTTGAAGGACCTCTCGTGGACGAATCGCGCCGAGTCTCCGAACGCGCTCGACGCCTTGGCGGACCGGCGGGCCGATTCCTATTCCTACGCCGTCATCGCCTGCGCCCTCCTGCGCGCGGCGGACCTGCCGTGCCTTCCCGTGGCCGGCTACCTGATCGATCCGTCGAGGCGAGTCGCGCGCCACTATTGGGTGGAAGTCTATCTCTTCGGCCTCGGTTGGGTGCCCCTCGATCCGATCCTCGGTTCGGGCGCGTCACCCGGCGGCCTGAATCCGGCCTGGTCCGATCGCGCGCGGTATTTCGGCGGCATCGACTCGCGCCATCTCGCCTTCTCTCGCGGCTACGAAAAGCTCGCCCCGATGAGCCCGGGGGGCCGACGCGTCTCCAAGACGCGTCGCTGGTCCTTCCAGAGCTTCTACGAGGAGGCCACGGGCGCACTCGCGGCCTACAGCTCCTATTGGGGCGATATCGAGGTGACTGGCATCTACTAACTCGTTCTGCCTTCCAGGATATTGTGGCGACGCTACATTTCCGGTATCATGCCGCATCCTTCCACCAGGCCGCGCCCGATAGGAGGCCCCATGTCCCTGATTCAATCGAACGATCCGGAGCTTTACGAGGCGATGCGGCTCGAAACCGAGAGGCAGACCGACAATCTCGAGCTCATCGCCAGCGAGAACTACTGTTCACGCGCCGTGATGGAAGCGGCGGGCTCGGTATTGACCAACAAGTACGCCGAGGGGTATCCGGGCAGGCGCTACTACGGCGGATGCCAGTTCGTCGACATGGCCGAGAACCTCGCCCGAGACCGGGCCAAGGCCTTGTTCGGCTCGGACCACGCGAATGTCCAGCCCCACTCGGGCAGCCAGGCCAACATGGGCGTCTATTTTTCCGTCATCAAGCCGGGCGACACCATCCTGGGCATGAACCTCTCGCACGGCGGCCACCTCACGCACGGCTCTCCCGTGTCCTTTTCCGGGCGGATGTACAACATCGTCAGCTACGGCGTGGACAAGGAAAGCGAGACCATCGACTACGACGAGCTGGCCAGGGTGGCGAGGACGACCAAGCCCAAGGTCATCGTCGCCGGCGCCTCCGCCTATTCGCGCGTCATCGACTTCAAGCGCTTCAGGGAGGTGGCCGACGAAGTCGGCGCCCTGCTCATGGTGGATATGGCGCACATCGCGGGCCTGGTCGCCACCGGCTTCCATCCGAGCCCGATCAAGTACGCGCATTTCACGACGACGACCACGCACAAGACCCTCCGCGGGCCGCGCGGCGGAATGGTCTTCGTCGGCGTCGACGGCGAGAACACGATCGGGGTCATGACGCCCAAGGGCGACCGGCCGAAACTCTGGTCCGAGCTGCTGGACAGCTCGATCATGCCGGGCATCCAGGGCGGCCCTTTGATGCACATAATCGCCGCCAAGGCGGTGGCCCTCAAGGAGGCGCAGTCTCCCGGCTTCAAGACCTATATCGGAAACGTGGTCAAGAACGCCAAGGCCTTGTCGGCGGCGCTGTCGGAGGGAGGAGCGCGCATCGTGTCCGGCGGCACCGACAACCACCTCATGCTCGTGGACCTCACGCCTCTGGGGATCACGGGAAAGGAAGCGGAGTCCTGGCTGGATACGGCCAACATCACGGCCAACAAGAACGGCATTCCCTTCGACCAGAAGAATCCTTTCGTCACATCCGGCATCCGTGTCGGCACGCCGGCACTCACGACCAGGGGCATGGGTGCCGCGGAGATGGAGACGATAGCCGGCTATATCATGGAAGTCCTGAAGGCGAAGGGCGACGCGAAGGCGATCGCGGGCGTCAAGGAAGGCGTCCTTCGGCTCACGGCCAGGTTCCCGCTGCCGTAAGTGACGCGGAGGGAAGGAGATAAATTTCGCGAATCGGAGTAGGGGATAGGCCTCCGAAGGTGATATCTTAAGTCTGTGCGAATTAACGAGAGCCGCGTGAAATGAACGACCCCGCTGCGAAGCTCCGCTGCGAAGCTCCGCAGCGAAGCAGAGCTTCGAAGTATAGGCCCGCGGACAGAAATCATCACGGAACCTTCAATTGACAGCGCGTAGAGGCCGATCCTATACTTAGCGCCAGGATATACGATGGATAGTCCGCTCCAGCTCTCGTTCGTCAACTTCAAAAAGGACTCATACATCATCGTAGAGGGGAAGCAGAACGCCGATCGCTTCTTCATCATACGATCGGGCAAGGTGCGCATCGCCAAGGAAGTCGAGGTAGTAGAAGAGGAGGGCGGCAACGTCCTCGGTCCCGGCGACTCCTTCGGCGTCGTCTCCACGATGTCCAACCACAGCCACATCGAGACAGCCCAGGCGGTGACCGACTGCACCCTGATATCCGTGCATCGCGACCAGTACGGGCCGCTCATCGAGAAGAACACTCCGGTCGCGATGAAGATCATCATGGCGTTCTCCAAGCGGATGCGGTACCTCGACGAGGCGCTCACGCGGCTCACCCTCAAGAACACCGCCGAGGCCGATCCCTCGCACCTATTTCGCGTCGCCGAGTTCTACGCCAAGCAGAGCCAGTACAACCAGGCTTTTTACGCCTACTACCAGTACCTCAAGTTCTGCCCGCACGGCCAGCACGTCGACACGGCCAAGGAGCGGCTCGAGAAGATCAAGCCCTATTCCAAGGCCGTGTACCTCGACGGCTCCACCGAGGAGTTCAACCGCCACTACCCCAAGGACACGATGATCATGACCGAGGGGATGCCCGGCTCCGAGCTCTATATCATCCAGAAGGGCTCCGTCAAGATCACGAAGATCGTGGACAACAACGAGGTCCTGCTCGCGGTCCTCAAGTCCGGCGACATCTTCGGCGAGATGGCCCTGCTGGAGAACAAGCCTCGCTCGGCCAACGCGGCGGCTTTCGACGACGCGTACCTGCTCGCCGTCAACAAGGCCAACTTCGAGCGGATGGTGTCCACGCAGCCCCAAATCGTGACCAGGCTCACCACCCTCTTGGCGGAGCGCATCTGGTTCATCTACAAGCAGCTCGCCAACACCTCCTCACCGACCCGGTAGGGCGCCTTTACGACGCTCTCCTTATGCAGCTCGAGAAGAACCGCGTGCCGCTCAAGCAGGGCTCGGCCTACGGCTTCGACTTCGGGCCCAAGGAGCTTATAGGCATGGTCGGCCTGCCGATGAACGAGGGCACGCTCGTCCTGCACAAGCTGCTGGAGAACAACAAGGTCCGCCTCGTCGACAACAAGATCATGGCCATGGACGTGACCGAGATCGAAAAGCAGACCGAGTACTTCCGCAAGATGCAGAAGATCGAGAAATCGAGGAAAGACGCCCAGCTCGCCCGATAGCCGGAGACCTATCCAAGACCGATGATCCAATCCGAACTTCTCTACGACGCCCTGCGAGAGGCGGGCATCGCGGCGCATGGCCTGGTCGGCCGCGCCGCGCTGCTCGCCGCCTGCGAGGGAATGCCCGCATCGCTTTTCGAGCGCCTGGGCCTGGGCGAGGCCGGCGGGGCCATTGTGGCCGCCCTGACCTACAGCGACGGGCTCGACTATGGCGCCGCGTGGGGCGAAATGGCCGGGCGACCCCTCGCCCGCCTGGCACGCTTCGCGCGGGCGAACTGGTACGCCGAGCTGGCCGCGAGGCTCAAGGACGCCGCCGCGAGGATCCGCCGGCGCTTGAGCGACGAGGGCCGCGATCCGGGCAGCGCGCGCGAGTGGCGCTACTTCGTGAACTCCGCCCTGCCGGAAAAACGCCTCGCGCTCGAGGCCGGCTTGGGGGAGCTCGGCCTCCACGGTCTGGTCATGCTGCCGATCCATGGCAGCGCGGCGGTCCTCGGACTGCTCCTCGCGCCCTACAGCGCCTCGTTCTTGTTTCCGCCGGACCCGACGCATTCCGGGACGCAAAGCGAGCCGAGGATATCAGCGCTTTGCGAAGGGTGCGGCCGCTGCGTCGCCGCCTGTCCGACCGGAGCTTTATCCGAGGACGGGAGCTTCGCCAGGGAGCTCTGCCTCCAGCACTGGAGCTCCATCCCGGGAATCCTGCCGAGCCGCATCGAGAAGGCCTGGGGCGACCGGCTTTACGGCTGCGACATCTGCCAGGAAGCCTGCCCGAAGTTCCTGCCCGACGCCTCGGCCGGTACGACTCGGGGGCTCCTGGGGCCAGGCCTGTCCGCCGAGTGGCTCATCTCGTGTCCTGGGGAGGAGATACGGGCAGCGCTCAAGAAAACCGTCCTCGGCATGAGTTGGATATCGGTCGAGGCCTTGAAAAGAAACGCGCGCCTCGCATTCAATCCCATTTGACTGTCGATTCCCAGGGCGCGACACTTGTTCGTAGGGGGACACGATGGGAGCTTCGAACGCGAAACAATATTTGACCTTCACGCTCGACGGGGAGCAATACGCCATTAGCGTAGCCAAAGTGAGAGAGGTCCTCGAATACACGAAAATCACCAAGCTTCCGCGCACGGCCGATTTCATGAAGGGCATCATCAACCTCAGAGGCGCCGGCGTGCCGGTCATAGACCTCAGGCTGAAATTCGGCTTGCCGGAAACGCCCATTACCAAGGACACGAGCATCATCGTGATGGACGTCGAAGGCGGCGACGGCGACGTGGTCGTCGGCGCGCTGGCCGACGCGGTCCACGAGGTCGTGGACATCGAGGATGCCGATATCGAGGCGGCGCCCCGCTTCGGCACGCGCCTGGCCGCGGAGTTCATAAAAGGCGTCGGCAAGAAGGACGAACTCTTCATCATCATCCTCGACATCGACCTGATCTTCAATGCGCAGGAGATCACCTTCCTCGCAGCCGGCGAGGAACGATCCTCCGAGGCGGTGAGCGTCTAGCCCGTATCAATTTCTGCGGGATCGAGTTATAAATTATTTTATGCAGCGACCAAAGCCCCGGTTCTACTCTGGCGGCATCTTTCGCCGGCAGTTTCTGTCCCTTTTCTTCATGACGGTCCTGTTCTTCGGCGCCGCCAGCCTCGTCATAATCCTCGAGACCAGCAACGCGGTCCTTGCCCAGCAGATGATGCTGACGGTGGCCTATCGCGACGAGCTGCGCTCGCGGATCGGCGATTGGCTCTCGGAGCGGGTCGACGACGTGCAGTATTTCGCGAGGAGTCTCGAGGCCGAGGCCGAGTCCTACCGCCAACCGGCGACGGCTTTGGCCCGCATAAGCCTGTTCTCGAGGGTCGAGACGGTATTTAGCAGCGCGTTCATCGCCGCCCCGGACGGCCAGGTCATCGCGAGCAAGTCGGGCCTACCGGTCCGTCCCACCAGCGTGTCCGACCGCGAGTATTTCCGGGCCGCGACCGCTGGTGCCACCTACGTCAGCGGCTTCATCCGCGGACGGAGGTCGGGGGCCGCCGAGATAGCCGTGGCCGCCGCCATAGAGCCCGGCGGCGGTGGATCGGCGATCGTCGTCGCCTTCCTGCCGCTCGAGACGATCGTCGCCCTCGCCAACGAAGTGAGTCTCGGCAGCCAAGGAGTCGCCTACCTTTTGGACGAGGACGGTCGGGTGATCTCGCCGGCCTTCCTCAAGCGGTACAAGGAACTCGGCCCCGAGGCCGCCGGAAGCCCCGAGCAAAACTACGCCGCCGACCAGCTCAAGGCAGGACGCGAAGGCTCGGGACAGTACCTGAGCAGCGACGGCTCGAAGGTGCTGGGCGCCTTCACGCGGGATAAAGCCGATAGGCCTCGGCCTCGTGGTCGAGCTTTCGCGTAGCCGCGCCTTGAGCCCCGTCTCCTCTCTGCTGGCCTCGGGCCTTCTTTTTTTTGTCATCATGATCGCCGCCATTGTCCTCGTGGCCGCCTACTTGAGCCTTATCCTGGTCTCGCCCATCCGGAGCTTGGTTGCTGCCACTGAGGGCGTGATAGGGGGGGAGGATTTCGAGCCGATACGCATCCGCACCGGAACGGAGCTCGATCAGCTGGTAGAATTCTTCAACCGAATGGTGGCGGCCATCAAGACGAGGGAGGATGGCCTCAAGGACACCGCCGCGCGGGACAGCCTCACGGGACTATACAATCACGCGCGCATCGAGGAATTTCTCGAACTGGAGATAAAGCGCAAGCGCCGCTCGGGGGAGTCGGTGACTCTCGTCATGCTCGATATCGACCATTTCAAGAAAGTCAACGATACCTACGGCCACCTCGCCGGCGACGAAGTCCTGCGCGGCGTCTCGCGAATTCTCGAGAAGTCCGTGCGGGGAGGCGATGTCGCCGGGCGCTACGGCGGCGAGGAGTTCTCGGTCATAATGGATGCCCGCGGCGACGAGGAAGTCGGCACCTTCTGCGAGCGCATCAGGAAGGATGTCGAGGGGGAGTCTTTCACGTCAGAGGGGGTGGGCATCGCCGTAACCGCAAGCCTGGGCTGGACGCGGATGGCGGCCGAGGGCCGCGGCCCCTACGACTTTGTCCGCAACGCTGATCGGGCGCTCTATCGGGCCAAGGAGACGGGCCGCAATAAAGTCCTGAGCTACAACGAGGCCGAGGAGGAGCGAGCAGTTTGATCGATCTCGACAACTACGTAAACAAGACGGTCGAATTCAAGTTCAACGGAGCCCAACTCCGTTTCGACCTGTCCCATGGCCTCTTCTCATCCTTCGGCATCGACTCAGGTACGCGGCTCCTTCTCAAGATTGCGGCGCGCGATCCCGTCCTCGCCTCGGCGCGGCGGATCCTCGACGAGGGCTGCGGCGTCGGAGTCATCGGCCTGTGCGCGGCCAAGGCCTTTCCACAGGCCGATGTGGTCCTCCGCGACCGGGACAGCCTCGCAGTCGCCTTCGCCGAGCGCAACCGCCTGGCCAACAAGCTTCGAGGAACCACCGCCTGGACCGACCCGAAGACCGGCGAAGAGCGCCTGGCGAGACCGGCTCCCTGCGCGGGGTGGGGTCTCATAGGGGACGGCTGCGAGGGCGGGCCCTACGATTTCGTCTTTTCGAACCTCCCCGCGAAGGCCGGCGCCCCGGTCTTGGCGCGATTCTTCGATCGCCTTTCCGGCAGACAGGGGCTTCCTCTCCTCGTCCCGGGCGGAAGGGCTGGAGTCGTCATCGTCAATCCGCTAGCCGATGCCGCCATCGACTGGATAGCGCACGCCGGGCTCGCGACGGTGGCGACCCAGCGCGGCAGCATGCACCGCGCATTCATCCTCGAGCGCCCCTCCGAGACTGCGTCGAGGCAGAACGCCGAGACTGCGTCGAGGCAGAACGCCGAGACTGCGTCGAGGCAGAACGCCGAGACTGCGTCGAGGCAGAACGCCGAGACTGCGTCGAGGCAGAACGCCGAGACTGCGTCGAGGCAGAACGCCGAGACTGCGTCGAGGCAGAACGCCGAGACTGCGTCGAGGCAGAACGCCGAGACTGCGTCGAGGCAGAACGCCGAGACTGCGTCGAGGCAGAACGCCGAGATCTGCGTCGAGGCAGAACGCCGAGACGAAGGACCTCTCGGCCTACGCCCGCGGCGAGTCGCGCTTCAGGCTCGCCGACCAGAGCTACCGGGCTCGGGGCTTTTGGGGACTGCCCGAGTTCGACACTCCCAGTTTCGGCTCGTCCGTAGCCGCCGAGCTGGTGTCGCGGGTTCTCGCGGGCAAGGTCTTCGAGGCCTACGCTTTTCATGACGCCCTGTTCCTCGAGCCGGGCGCGGGGCACCTGGCGTTGTGGGCCTCTCGGACCCTCGGGTTCGATCGCGTCGTCGCGGCGTCGCGAGACGAGCTGGCGCTTCGGGCGGTCGAGGTCAACCTATCCTCCCTGCCGGAGCGCTCGCGGCCCGAGTTCAGCGCCATCGACGCGCTCAGGGTCGACGAGCTCGCGCCCGACAGCTTCGACTTCGTCGCCGAGAGCCCGGAAGTCGTGCCGGAGAGCGACTGGATCGGGCCCGCGTGGGCCCAGGCCGACCGGCTCCTCCGCGCCGGCGGCCTCTATGTCGCGTACTGTTCGCCGACGGATATGGCGAGGCTCGAGAAGCGAAGAGGACCGGGCTGGAGCCTCGTCGGCCAGAAGCGCAAGAAAGGCGCCATCGCCATGGCCTGGCGAAAGGGGCGCTAGCAAGACGGCGTCGGCGGCGCCGGGCCAGTCGCCAGTCCCTGGCGCGCAGTCAGTAGCCTGGCGCGCGATGGGCGCGCGAGAATTTGCATTGACGGCTGCACGATACTATTATTGTTGTATGACCAAGACCGAAATATCGATCCTCGGCTCCAAGACGCCCGAGGATTATATCGACCGTTCTCTCAAGGCTCGACTCACCCCCGCCGCCAAGGCGAAGCTGGCGAGGCGCTGGATGGAGGCGACGGGTTATACGAAAGAGGACATCCTGCGCGCGCGCAACCGCCACCCGTATTGGAAACGAAAGAAGATGGAAGGCTCCGCGGAGCGCACGCGGAGGCGCCTCGCGGCGCACGACTACTCGAGCGGCGCCACCGTGCACTGGGACCAGGCCCTGGTGACGGAATTCCTCGGCCTCAACCACAAGGACTCCGATGGGCGCTACGAGCAGAAGGACTGGGAGCTCGCCCAGCGATTCGGCGCCACCGATCCCCTCGATCCAATATATGAGGCGCAAGCTGAGCAGGGTCGAGTCCCTCCTCGGCGCCCGAGCTTCGCAGGGTAAGATGGTGGAGTACCTGCTGCGCGCCGAGTCCGTCCTCTCGCGAGGGAAGGCAGCCGTCGAGGAGCTCACGCATGCCCGTTCGACCGCTCCTGCCAAGCCCAAGGCGAAGACTCGTTCGGCCAAGGGCGCGAACGCCCATGCAGCCAAGAAGCCCGGCTCTGGCGTGAAGCCGGCGCCGAGGGCAAAGGTCGCAAAACCGTCGGCGCCAGCGAGGGCGAAGAAGCGCGCCGCCGCGCCTGCGCGCCGTGCCTCGGTCAGGGCCCCCGGCAAGGCCGCCAAGGCGAAAAGAATTGAGTCATCGATTCCTCGTTCCCGTCTCACGAGCTCGGCGCGTCGCCGAAGGGATCGGCCCTGGCGAGGACCTCGCGCACCGGCGCGTTATGCGGATCCAGGAGCCCGGGTCGGCCTCGAGCATCGCGAAGGCCTCGGCCCGAGCCTCCTCGAGCACGAGGGCGTCGCGGATCGGGTCGGCGATGGACAGCCTGAGGTAGCCCGACTGGGCGGTGCCCGCGATCTCGCCGGGGCCGCGGATGCGGAGGTCCTCCTCGGCGAGCGCGAATCCGTCGCTCGTGCCGAGCATCGCCTTGAGCCTCGACTTGGCCTCCTCGGTCACGTCCTCCGAGTAGACGAGGAAGCAGTAGGACTGCTCGGTCCCGCGCCCCACGCGGCCGCGGAGCTGGTGGAGGGCGGCGAGCCCGAAGCGCTCGGCATGTTCCACCACCATGGCAGCGGCGTTGGGCATGTCGACGCCGACTTCAACCACGCTCGTCGCGACGAGGATCGACAGCTCCCCTCGCGAGAACGCCTCCATGGTCGCCCGCTTCTCCTCTTCCTTGATCTTCGAGTGGATAAGGCCCACCTTGAACTCGGGGTAGACCTCGGTCTTCAGCTTCTCCTCCATCGCGATCGCGTTCTTCAGCTCGAGCTTCTCGGACTCGCCGATGAGCGGATAGACGAAATAGGCCTGACGCCCGGCGGCCAGGAGGCGCCGGACGAATTCGTAGACCTTGGTCTCGTTGCCCGCCTTGGCCAGGTGGGTGACGACGCTCTTGCGGCCGGGCGGCATCGTCCGTATCGCGGAGAGCTCGAGGTCGCCGAAGACGGTGAGGGCCAAGGTGCGGGGGATGGGCGTGGCGGTCATCATGAGCAGGTCGGGCACGGGTCCCTTGCGCGACAGGGCGAGGCGCTGGAGGACCCCGAAGCGGTGCTGCTCGTCGACGACGCAGAGGCGCAGGCTCTTGTATTCGACGTCGTCGGAGAACAGCGCCTGAGTGCCGAGCACGAGGTCGACCTCGCCCGATTTCAGCGCGGCGAGGAGCGGCTTTCGGGCCGCGTCGTCGACGTTGCCCGAGAGGAAGGCGAGCCGGACGCCGAGCGGTTCGAGGAGGCGAGCGGCGGTCGCGGCGTGCTGCCGCGCGAGGAGCTCGGTCGGCGCCATTATCGCGGCCTGCCCGCCCGCCTCGATGGCGTCGAGGCAGGCGAGGAAGGCGACGAGCGTCTTGCCCGAGCCGACGTCGCCTTGGAGGAGCCGCGCCATCGGCCGCGGCGAGGCCATGTCCGCCGCGATCTCGGAGGCCGCCTCGATCTGGCCCGCGGTGAGCTCGAAGCTCAGGCGCTCGATCAGCCGTCGCTTGAGCAGGCCCTGCGGAGAGCGCCGCTCGACCTGGACTTCTCGGCGTCGCATCGCCCTCCGCGCCACGGCGACCTGGAAATAGAAGAGCTCCTCGAAGATGAGGCTCGCGCGCGCCGCCGCGAGCTCCTCGCCGCCGACGGGAAAATGCACGGCGCGCAGGGCCTCGCGCTTGGGCATGATGGCCTTCTTCTCGCGCAGGAAGGCCGGAAGCTCGTCCTCGACCTTCGATCCGTACTCGGCGATCGCCGCCTTGACGATGCGCCGGACCAGGCCCTGG
>CAWHFT010000209.1:0-11790 GCA_963828175.1 uncultured Spirochaetota bacterium | reverse complement strand
TTTTTCTTGCAGCACCACTTGACTCATCGTATTGCTGTGATCTCGCGACCAGACTCTGCGGTCTTGAAGACTCGGATGGCTCCTTCTAGCACGAAGGGCAGGCTCGCGCATGTCTGCCCCTCCCGAAGGATTGTCGTCCCCGCCTCGAGAACGCGATACTGAAGCGAGTCAAGGAAAAGATCGAGTTCTGCCGGAGGCCATTCGCCGTCAGGAAAGAGTCCGCCGAATTTCGCGAGGAAGCGCTGTTTTTTTTCGGAGGACTCATTGGGGTTCATCGAAGAAACTATTATACCACCCAGCATGACTTCGATCTAGCCTGGCTTAGATGCACCTTGGACGAATTGGCCGGGCTGGACTTTAAACCAGCTGATATTTCAAGCGCCTCATGGCGCGCCACAGAAGTCAGAAGCCCCATACAATATAGGTATAGGGTGGCAAATAATTGGTATTGGACGCTCGGGCCTCAAATTTATAACTTTTGCCCCTGAAGACTCATTGGGAGGGTCCATGCTCAACTTCCATGATCGTATTCTTATGGACTTAGGATAGAGGCGCGGGAATAAGTGCCGACAACAATCTGTCAAACGGGGAATTGCGGCTCGATATGAACCCCATCAAATCGGTCCTAGGTTCGAAGTCCGGCGATACGCGCGTTGTACCGATCGTAACGAAGATCGTGGCCCTATTCTCGGTCTTTCTCCTGGTGCTCAGTTTCGGCTCAAATTATATTAACCTGGAGATGAACAGGGGCGAGCTTCTCGGCCTCACCAATCGTCTTCTCGTCAAGGATCTCGCCGAGCTGTACAGCTTCGCATCGACGCAAAACGAGATATACGATTTTAATGGAAACCTAACCGACGCTGTGAGCGCCATAACGAAGAGCGCCGCCAAGAATCTGACGAGAGACCACTCAGCCGCATTCGCCATCAAGAAGGACGGCAGCATCCTCTTCTGGGCATCGAAACAGTCCGAGCCGCAGGCCCAAGCGATAGCAGGCATCCTCGAGAGGATCGGTGCGGATTCGACCGGCGAGGGCAAGCTCAACTTCGACATCGCAGGCTCGTCGTACTTCGGGGTATTCAAGTACAACGAGAAATGGCAGGCCTACATCGTACGTGCGGAGGAGACTCGCGAGTTCCAAAAAGACACCGATGCGATCTTCTGGCGCATCGTGGGCATCATACTCGCGATGACCGCCATAATCATCGTGGTCGGCGCTGTCCTCGTGAGCCGAATCCTTCGCTATGTCGGAAAGATCACGCAAAGCATCATGAAGATGCAGACGGATCAGCAGCTCACGCTCATCGATCTCTCGGGCGCTCCAAACGACGAGATCTCCTACCTTGGAGCTTCGCTCAATCAACTATCGTCGACGATCGACAACCTGATGTCGATATTCCGCCGCTTCGTGACGGAGGATATCGCCCAACGCGCCTATAAAGAACGCGAGATCCGCCTCGAAGGCACTACAAAGAATTTGACCATCCTTTTCTCCGACATCAAGGGCTTCACCTACATGACGGAGACCCTCGGTACGGACATCATCGACGTGCTCAACCTCCACTACCAGCGCGCAATAGGCCGCATCCACGAGAAGGATGGCGTCGTCGGCTCGATCATCGGGGACGCCCTTCTCGCCATTTTCGGGAACTTAGGCGATTCGCGAGAGAAATCCCTGAACTCGCTTCGCGCGGCGTTCAATATCCACGAGGTCGCAGCGGGCCTCAGGAAGGACATGCACGCCCTCCGCGAGGAAATCGTCAAGCGCCGGGGCGCCCTCACTGAGGCGGAAGAGGCAGTCTACAAGGCCGTCCTGCTCGAGGTCGGCGTCGGCATCGACGGCGGCGACGTTTTCTACGGCAATATCGGCTCCTACGAGCGGATGACAACGACGGTCATCGGCGACAACGTCAACTCCGCCAGCAGGCTGGAGGGGCTTACGCGAATCTACCGAGTGCCCATCGTGGTCTCCGAGTTCGTCAAGGATGAGGTTCTCTCCGAGAGCACGGATTACCGCTTCGTCGAGATCGATATGGTCCAAGTCAAGGGGAAGACGATAGGCAAGCGGATATTCTGGCCTCTCGCGCGCGATACCATCGATTCCACGCTTTCCGCCGAGCTCGACGCCTTCTGCGTCGGTCTCGCGCATTACTATTCGGGTTCATGGGACTCGGCGGCCAAGGCTTGGCAGGACGTGACGCTACCCTTGGTCGAAGTATTCAAGGACCGCATCGAGAGCCGCGAGGCTCCCGCGGATTGGAATGGCGTATGGGCAATGACAACGAAATAAAGCAGCTTGTTAGGCATGAGTCCGAATCATTCCTTAAGAAGGCTCAAGTCTATGCGAAGGCCCAGAGAGGAGCCTATGACTTCCAGGCCGAGTTCGCGAAGACCCGCCGCAACAGATCCTTCGTCGTGGTGGGGGCCAGCGCGATCACCATTCTCATCCTGGGCATAGCCGCGATCGCCGTTACGAGGATGATCGAGCGCAGCGTCGCGAGGACGCCGGTCGACGTCGCCGCCTTCGATGACCTCAACCTCAAGGATCTCCTCGATTCGTCGAAACGCAACGAGGACGACCTCTCCCAGGCCAAGCTCGCCCTGTCGCAGATCGACTCGGACCTGAGTTCGAGCTTGGCGTCGGCTGATCGAGACTATCAGGCTTCCGTCGAGTCGATTCGAATGCGAGCGCTTCCCAAAGCCCAGGAGAACCAGCAAGTCGCCGCCGCGGCCGCAGTTTGGGACGCGGCGGAGAAAAAACTGAGGGCCGACCACGATTCTGCGGCCGCTAAGAAGCGCGACGAGATTGTCTCAATCCAGAAGCGGATTGATCAATATGATAGCCGATCCCTCGCGCGGGCCAAGGCGGAGGAGTCCACCCTCGCGAACGAACGGACCGCATTCGACATCGAGAAGCAGCAGGAGGTCCAAGTCTACGAGGCGAGAATCGCAGACCTCCAGGCGGCGAGGAAACGCGACATCGACGCGTTGACCCGCCAGAAGAACGATCTCGCAGCCGCGATAACCGCGCGCTACAATCCGACTTTCGCCGACGCGCGCTCGGCCACGCTTCTTTCGGGCTGGAAGGCTCCGTCCTTGACCCCGCCGCAGGTCTTTCATCCCTACCTTGGTCCCGCCGGGGTGCTTGATTCTGCCTCAGAATCCTCGCTCGATCAGTCCTATAGCGACCTGAGCTTCTTGTCGAACGAGCTTCAGGCCGTTCCTTACATCAATTCCGTGCCGGCTGCACTGTCGCGGATCGCGACTGAGGCGGAGTCGTCGATCGCCGCCTACAGAAAGGCGCTGCAGGCGGCAGGAAGCGGGCTGGAGGATCGAGACAAGAAGATAGCCGCCCTCACCACGCGAGCGGAGGCGGCCGAGACGACCTTGGCGCAATATCGAGCCGCGGTCATCGCCTATGCTCGCGGCAGCCGCGAGAGCGGCTTCGTCATCGACGCCCACGACAGCGCCAAGCTCGTCGTGTGCCTCGACCCAGGAGCCTCCGTGCAAGATGGGTACCTTGGCTATCTGATCCGTGGCGACAAGGCCGTCGCGACCGTCTCGTTCGCCCTCGTCGACGGAATCGTCTATGCAAAAGTCATTCAGGTCGCGGAAGGCGAGGCCCCTCAGGCCTTCGATTCGATTCTCGTCGCGGCTATTCCTCCTGAAGCCGCGAAATGAAGGGAGTGACCACAATGAAAAGAGCAGTGCTCGCCTTCGTGCTGACGCTCACGGCTTTTTCCATAGCGGCTTTTGATTTCACCGGATCGGGTTTCATCCAGGAGGGAGGGGGAGTCTCCGGCTCGAAGACCGTCACACTCGTCGACGAAACGGGAAGTAAGCTCCTCTTCGACATGGAAGTCGATCCGTCCCCTGAGCGACTAGGGGCGCTCAAGTCGGTCGTTACGGAGATTCGTTCATGGAAGAACCTCGCGGTCGCCGACCTTAAGGCAACCAATACGGCCTCGAACCTGCGGATCGTCGTTGTCCCGAGCTCCTTCGCGGTCCAAGGGGTCGACCTGGAGCATGCGGTCCCCGAAGGCATTCAGATCTATTACGATTCCGCGATTGAATACGATTTCAGGGTCATGTCGGGCGAATACATCGTTCGTCTAAACAGCGTATATACCAATGAAGACGACTTGGATGCCGCAATAATTTCCGCTTTCAAGGATCCGGCCGCCTTCCTCGAAGCCCGCGATCCCCTCTATATCCAAAAACGGCTCGACCAATTGTCTGTACGGCTCGGCGCACTCGAGGCCATGACCAGCCCCTCAACGATAGGCCAGTCATCAGCGAGTGATACGCCATGGAGTAGGGCTCGTGTCGCGATCCTCGCCGCCCTCAACGGCGGCAAGTGGGAAAATGATGCCTCGGCCGCCAAGCTAGATGAGCTAAAAAAGGCCAATCCGCAGCTCAGCAAGGCCGACGCAGCGGAGAAGCTCAAGGCTGCAGGCTTCCCGATGACGAAAGCCGAGCTCTCAGCAATCTACCTAGTCGATTTCGGCGAACGCTAATCCCCTTCGGCATGGACGTGCTCGTATGGGCACGGGGGAGGCAAGCCGATACATGTGGTAAACCCGCCTAGGATGCCGGTCCTCGATGTCAAAGCCCTATGAGCATGGCAAGCCTCGCCCAGAGGAGCCTCGCGATGAATCTGGGCGGGAACGCCTTAAAGGCAGGCGCGTCTTTTGGAAGGACCGCGCCTTCGGGCTTGAACCGGGTCTGGACGCGCATCTGAACCGGCGGTATCTCGCCCGTTAGTCTGTCTCGGTAGAGCGAGAGCCAGTGCCCTTTCTCGTAATCGAGGTACATCGCCGAGTTGCAACACGAGGCTATGGCCCTCTTAGTAAATGGCTCTCCCTCTAGGCGGTGGTCCTGGAGCAATTCTCTACCTTTCAGGAAGGCGACCTTGTCCTTCCTGTAGAGGACGTAGGAAGTCCCTCCATCTTCCCCGAGGAGGCGAGGCGCGCCTGGAAGCGATTCCAACTGCCGTGATGCCCGCTGACAGTCGTCGCAGTGGCAGACGCTTGTCAGGATGGGCTTGCCTTTCGCCTCGAACTCCACACGCCCGCAGGAACAGCGAACTACCATCGGAATCTCCTTTCTAGACTGCGACAGCGCTGTCCAAGAAACAATCCGCCTACGATTTGTTTTTAAAAAATGCCTCCAGCGCAGGGGCCAAGACACTGGGATCCGCGCTATGGGTCTGGCCAATCAGACTGCGATGCTGGCCTTTGGAAAGGGCCTTCGCCAGAGTCGCGGCGGAATTGCGCATCCACTGGACCCCGACGGTGAGGAAATACTTCACCGCTTCGCCGCGACGGTCGAAGGAAATGACAGTGAAATTGGGCTCGAGAAGCGAGGCGAGAGGTGCCGCAGAAGTCCGATCGCTCAAGGCGCCGCCGACTAAGATGAGCGGAGCCCCCGCCCCACGCCTTTCAAAGGCGATGGGCGTCCCATCCCGTGAACTAGTCATCTGCACCGATTCTCTCCTTACGGGAATTGCTAGGACGAAAATAGTCAAAAAAACTTCTGTTGGAAAATGGATTCACCGACGGTATTCCCTTTTCGGCGAATCGGGGACAGAATATGGGCAAAGCAATGATTCTTCCCAAGGAGCGCGATCCTAGATTCATCACCATCCGTCGCGGTGGCACTCTGGAAGACTCCCACCATCGACTCCTCGCTCAATGGGCGGCCGGCTGCGCAGAACATGTCCTGCCTCTCTTCGAGGCGGTCCAGCCCTCGGATCCGAGGCCGCGTCATGCCGTGGAGCAGGCTAGGGCCTGGGCGCGCGGCGAGATAACGATGACCCAAGCGCGCTCGGCGGCAGGCCAAGCCAATGACGCCGCCAGAGAGCTATCGGGAGCGGCGAGACACGCGGCGCACGCCGCCGGCCAGGCCGTGGCGGTCGCCCATGTGGCCGCCCATGAGCTCGGCGCGGCCGCCTATGCGATCAAGGCAGCGCGAGCTGCCGCTCCGATGGTCGATGGCGATCGGACCGGTCGCGAGGAGTGTCGTTGGCAGCGTGAGCAACTGCCGGAGGCGATTCGCGATCTTGTGCTGGATGACCAGCGGCTGCGCAACGGGATATGCTGGTCGATGTTCGATTGTTAGCGGCGACGACCGGCGGCGAGTAGACAACCGAGATTCGTCGACATATCTGAAAGGGAGATTAATATGAACCGGAACATGCTTGGCGCGTTGTACGCTGTTGTGATGATTGCCGTTATCGTTAGCTTGGATTTACTGTTCTTTAGGCATCGAATCTTGGAACGTCTGATGGTGAACGTCGGCATTGTCTTGGTATTTGCAGCCTTTTATTTGAGATTCTTGAGAAATATCCTGCCAAAAAAATAATAACCCTATGGCTATCTTCTAGGCTCGTACCTCATCGCCACCGTCCCCGAGCCGAACTCCAGCCGGCTCGCGAGCTTCAAGTCGACACGCTCTGAAAGCCCCGCGAACAAGGTCGGTCCATGGCCCACTATCCTGGGCTGCACCACGAACTCGTACTCATCGATCAATCCCAGCTCAGCCAACGCAAGGGGGAGCTTCACTCCTCCCGCGAGCAGTCCCTTGCCCGACTCCCGTTTGAGCTGCTGAACGGCCATCCCCAGATCCCCGCGCAGGAACTCCGCGTTCCAATCGACCCGGTCCAAGGTACTCGACACCACATATTTCTTTGCCGCGCTGATCGTCCGGGCGAAAGGTTCCATCCAATCAGGCCACTCGCCAGTCCACGTGCGCCATGCTGCCTCCATCATTTGGTAGGTCACCCGTCCAAAGAGGAGAGCATCGGCCTGGGCGAGGTTCTCGGCCGCGTGACGATGCAAGTCTTCGTCCGCAAACACTTCGCGATGATCGCAGCATCCATCCAAGGTGACGTTGATGGAATACCGAAGGGGACGCATAAGGTAAAGGTACCGCCGATTTAGTTTGCCCTCAAGGGTTTCATTCGCCTGACGACTATTGCATCTTCAGGGCAGACCTCGTGACAACAGTAGCAACGAATGCATTTGTCGTAATCGACATCAATCCGCTGTTTTACCTTGCCCCTCGCGTCGGGCAAGAGCTCAAGCGCCTTTTCGGGACAGATGGCAACGCAGGCGCCACAAGCAATACAGGACCGCCTGGAAAAGAAGGGCCGTCCGACAAAGAGATTCCGAAGGGCGGGGGGGATATTACGCTTGCCCGTGCTTTCACGGGGAATCTGCTTCCAGTCGTTGATCCGAATATCGTTGGGGTTCGCACCGATTAGTTCAATGTCCTCATCCGAGGTAATCCACAAGTCTCGACCGATCGCATCCTCAAGGTTGGGGACGAGATCGGGATCGAGGCCGATGATTCGACAAGCAGTACGGTCGAGAGCCAAGGGATCTATGGAGGCAAGGATTGCTCCGATTTTCCTGGGTACACCTGAACCAGGGCCGGGCCCCTCCATGCCGACGATCGCGTCCATCAGCGAGAAATTGCTTCTAAGCGCTACGTTGACGTCGGTAAGCATCTGGCCAAAAAACCGCCGGTCGGGGAAACGCATATGGAATTGAGGCTTCAGGAGTCCCGGTATGCAGCCGAAGAGGTTTTTCATCGCGCCGGTGAAGTACATGAGGGTGTGGTTCTTGAGTTTGCAGAGTGACACAAGAACATCCGCTTCCACCGCCTCGCGAGCGAAAATGAAGTTCTTGACGACTTTCCCTTCAGGATTGTCCACCGGTACTCCATCGGAAAAATCAACCCACTCGGCCCCTTCTTCCAGGGCCGCATCGAGAAGGCCGCTCTTACGAAACGTCGAAGTCCCCACATGGAATCCCGGCGAGTCTCCGACGATGATGCGAGCCGCGTTATGGGCCCGTGCGTACCGAATGGCGGCGCGGAGCACAAGCGGGTGCGTGCATACCGCCGTGTCAGGCTCGGCCCCCCTGAGGATATTTGGCTTGAAAAGGACTGTTTTCCCAGCAACATCGGGAAACCCTGCATCGTCGCAGGCCTGCTTCACAGCGGACTCGACAGCCGCAATTTCATATTCCGGACAACGGGTGATGGATACCTTAACCTGCATACGGCGATAATAGCCTTGAGCAGGAATTGAGTAAACCCGGATTAAGCGCTGCTCGTCCTCGATAAAGAAGCTCGAGCCTGACACCGCCGGTCGATCATCGCCCTCAGGCGAGGAAGGGGCTGATCTGCCTGCGGAGTTCCTCGGCCGAAACGAGGCCGTGGTTAACGCGACGCGGCGCGCCCGCCGCGTCGAAAATGAAAACAGTAGGCAGGCTGACCACGCCGTAGCGCTCCGCCATACCCGGCTTTTCGGTCACGTCTATTTCGATGACTTGGATCGCCCCCTCGAGTTCGCGTTCGAGCCGATGCGCAGCGGGCTTTTGCGCATGAACGCAAGGGGCGCAATGGGGCGAGCCGAAGACGAGGAGCGCAGGCCTGCCCAGGACGAAGCCCTCGGGCACACCTCGGCTGCCATCGCTGGCCCGCCGCGCCCTCGCGAGCACGAAGCGGCCCAGGAGCTTCCAAGCGGCGAAGGAGGCCACCCCGACGACCATGGCCAAAATCGCCCGCGCGGCCATTTCTGTAAGCATCTATTGCCTCGCCTAGGCCTTGGTAGAGACGATCGAAGCCTTGGGCTTGAGTCCCGGGAAGACGCCCTCGGGGGCGTTCTTCGAGAATCCGGGAAACTTGAGCTTCGCGAGCTGGTAGTAGACAAAGCAGCCGGCGCAGAAGCCGGCGAAGGCGTTGAGAGAGGCGAGGACGATCACGAGCCAAACCAGGAACCAGCCGAGTATAGGCTGGCCAGCCAGGAGGGCGGCCGAGCCGCCGAGCAGGACGACCGTGCCGAAACCCTGGGCGAATCGGTGCGGCTCGGGATTATCTAGGATCACCTCCGGCTTCACCCACTTAAGAGGCTTGAGTATTCCGGTGTAGATCGGGTAGAAGCCGGGCTTGCCGAAGATCGTGCCCAGAGCCATCACGAGCCCGACGCCGAGTGCTATGAGTGGAACGTTGAGAATGAAGGCGAGCAGGTTCAGGGCGATGACAATGATCTGATTAGTCGCGAGAGCTCTATGATCTACCGGCCGAAGGGAATCCGACATATTCAACCTCCATCAAATACGACTAATTAGACCCAATTACAATCATTTAAGATGAGAGTACTGTTTACCGATCGAAATAGTCAAGGCGGCTACCACATGGTAATCTTGACTTAGATGGTCAACTTACTCTAGTTTATTTTTGGTCTCGATTTCGTCAAGGAGCCGCCATGTCCGATCCGAGCCTCCGCGTCTATGAATCCCTTCTCGACATGATGTCGAGCGCCGATAATCCCACCCCCCTGGTCCGCCTGGGCGAGACCGTCCCGTTCAAGCACGCGAAGGTCTACGCCAAGCTCGAATGGTACAATCCCTTCGGGGCTGTGAAGGACAGGGTCGCCTTTAATTTGATCCGCGACGCGGAGGAGCGGGGCGTGGACCTGGCTCACCTCGTCGAGCCGACCTCGGGCAACACGGGCATGGCCCTTGCCCTGCTGTCGAACCTCAGGGGTTATCAATTCTCGGCGACTATCTCGAGCGCGATCCCCCTGGAGAAGCGCAGCGCCCTGCGCCTCTTCGGCACCCAGCTCTTAGAGCTCGAGGACGCGCTCTGTCCCATGCCGGGCGCCCCCGAGGGAGCGATGGCCAAGGCCGACGAGCTCGCGCGGCAGCCTGGTTGGCACTCGCTCAACCAATACAAAAACCCGGCGAATCCCGAGGCCCATTTCCGTACCACCGGTCCGGAGATCTGGCGCCAGTCCGGGGGGACGGTGACCCACTTCGTCGCAGCCTTGGGGACCTGCGGCACGATCACCGGGGCCGGCCGCTTCCTGAAGAGCCAGAGACCCGAGGTGAAGGTCATCGGCGTGCATCCTACCGACGGCCATGACATTCCGGGCGTGCGGAGCCGCAGGGCCCTGGCCCTCACGGATTTCTTCCACCCCGAGGAATACGACGGCATCCTCGAGATCGGCGATGCCGAGACATACGCCCTGAACAAGCGCCTCTTTCTCGAAGAGTCCCTGATAGCAGGACCTAGCTCCGCCCTGGCCCTGGCCGGGGCGCTCAAGGCGGTTCCCGACGAGCCCGGGGTGCTCGCCGTCGTCATTTTCCCCGACAACGCCTTCAAGTACATATCGTCTTACCGCAGACACCTTCCCGAGCTCTTTGGGCCTCCGGCCGAGGCGCGAGGCGATCCGCTCACCCCGCCCGTGCCCAAGGTTCCCGCAGCCGATCCTTTCGGCGATCATCTGCGGGCGGCGGTGGGTCTCGCGGAGGCCTCTCCCGACCTGGTAAGCGCGCGGGAGGCCCTCAAGCTCCATGAGAAGGGCACGATCATCGTTGACGTCCGCGAGCCTCAGGAGTACGCCCAGATGAGGGTGGCCGGGGCGACCCTCATCCCCCTCGGAAAGCTCGCCCAGGGAGGGCTCGACGGCCTGCCGGAGGACAGGTCTACTCCGATCCTCACCCTCTGCGCGAAAGGCAAGCGATCGATCTACGGCCTTCTTCTCCTCAAGGCCCAAGGCTATACGAACGTGAAGAGCGTCAAGGGAGGCATGGGCGCCTGGGTCCAAGAGGGGCTGCCCACCGAGGCGTAGGCTCTGGATTCTCTAGATCCCGGCCATCTGTTCGCCGCCCAAGTAGGCGTCGCGGATTCGCGGGTCGTTCAGGAGGTCGCGAGCGTCGCCCTGCAGCACCAGGCGCCCTCCCTGGAGCACGTAGCCGCGATGCGCGATGCCCAGCGCCTGAAAGGCGTTCTGCTCGACCATGAAGACTCCGAGGCCCTGGCCATTCAGCGTCCGAATAGTCTCGAGGACCGTGTCGACGAAGATCGGCGAGAGGCCCATCGTCGGCTCGTCCATGCAGATGAGGCGGGGATTGCCCATGAGGGCGCGCGCGATGGCGAGCATCTGCTGCTCGCCTCCGGACAGCGTGCCGCCGGCCTGGCGCAAGCGCTCGCGCAGGCGGGGAAATAGCTCCAGGACTCGCTCCTCGTCGCGCTTGATCGCGCGCCGGTCTTCGCGGGAGGCGCCGGGGCGCAGGTAGGCGCCCATGAGGATATTCTCCTCGACCGTCATGTCCGCGAAGATCCGCCGCGCCTCCGGGACGCTGGCCAAGCCCAGCCTGATCCGCTCCGGAGTCGCGAGTCGCAAGATGCTCGTGCCCTCCCAGAGGATGTCGCCCGAACGGGGAGCGAGCAGCCCGAGGATGACCTTCATGGTCGTGGACTTCCCCGAGGCATTGCCGCCCAGGAGGCACACGATCTCTCCCGCCCCAACCTCGAGGCTCAGGGCATTGTGGACTTGGACGGGTCCGTAGAAGGTATCAATAGACTTCAAGGTCAGCAGTGCCGTCGACATTGACGCCTTCCCCCTCGATCACTCGGGCGTCGCGTACCACGTCCTCCGGCCTTCCCTCCGCGATTTCCGAGCCTTCGTCCATAACGATGATACGATCCGAGATCTGCATGATCAACGGCAGCTTGTGTTCGATTATAACCATAAACATCCTCGCCCCGAAGGACCACGGTACCCGAGTCGGGCCGGATCGACCCGGCGAGCAGGTTGAAGAGCGTCGTCTTCCCTGCGCCGTTCGGCCCGATTATTCCGAGGGTTTCCCCCTCGCCGACGGAGAGTTCCAGATCGCGGACGGCGTGCACGCCTTCGAAGGACTTCGACAGCTCGCGGCATTCCAGCGCATTCACCTGAGCGGCGAACCGGAGCAGCTCTGGCAACCCCGTAAGCGC
>CAWHFT010000208.1:0-6433 GCA_963828175.1 uncultured Spirochaetota bacterium | reverse complement strand
ACGCGAGCAGCTCAAGAAGGCCGATCGCTTCCTGGAGGAGCGACGGTCGATCGCCGAGCGCTATCTCGCGGCCTTCGCCGGCCATCCGGCGCTCGAGAACCCTCCCGCTCACCCCGACGACGCCTGGCATCTCTTAACCTGAGGATCAAGCCCGAACGCCTGCGGATAGGACGGGACGAATTCGCCGGGCGACTGCAGTCGGCGGGCATCGGGATCTCGGTCCATTTCATTCCACTGCATATCATGACCTACTGGTCCAAACGCTATGGGCTTTCCCCGACGGACTACCCCGAGGCATTCGAGAAATTACTCCCGCACGATATCCCTGCCTATCTGGCAGGGGATGACGGATGCGCAGGTCGAGCGAGTCTCGCACGCCGTCCTCGAGACTGCTCAGGAAGTCCTGAAGTGAGCCCGAGGCGTCGGGATGTCCCCTACCAGGCCTTGTCCGCCGTCACGGATTTCAAGGCCGAGGGCATGCTGTGCGTAGCCACGGTGCGATCGCCGGCCGCCAGAGGTGTGGTGCGATCGATCCGCTTCCCGGCCTTGCCCGCGGGCTACCGTTCGATACTGCCAGCCGATATTCCCGGACGCAACTGCGTGATTTCCTTCGGGGCGGAGGTGCCCATCCTGGCGCACGAGCGCGTCTCCTACCTGGGCGAGCCCCTCGCCCTCATCGCCGGGCCGGACCCCGTACTGCTCGAAGAGCTCGTCGCCGCCACGAAAGTCATCTGCGACGAGGAGGAGCCCGTCCTGAATTGGGAGAGCTTCTCCTCCGATCAGGTAGCCGCCAAGCGAGTGGCCGTAGTCGGCGACCCGGACCTTGCCTTCTCGATAGCCTCCTCGGTCCAGGAGGAAGTCTACACGAGCGGAGCGATCGAGCATCATTACAGCGAGCCGCAGGGCGCCGCCGCCGCGTATGACTACGACAAAATCGCTGTGTGGTGCGCAACGCAGTGGCCCTACCACGTCCGGGACTCGGTGGCCCTCGCCCTCGGTTGCAGGGCCGAGGAAGTGTCGGTGAGGCCAACTCGCCTCGGTGTCCACCTCGATGGCAAGCTCTGGTATCCTTCGCTGCTCGCTTGTCACGCGGCGATCGCGTCGATCGCCTGCGGCAGGCCCGCCAAGGTGCTGCTGACGCGCGAAGAGGACTTCCGCGTCACGCCCAAGAGGGCGCGCAGCTCGGTAAGCGTAAGGGCCGCGCTCGGAAAGGGCGGGATGCTTTCTGCCCTCGACGTGCGGATCGCCATCAATGTCGGAGCATATGGCCCCCTCGCCGACGAGATAATCAGCCAGGCGGCCCTCGCATGCACCGGCGCCTACTCTTGCCCCAATCTCCGGGTAGAGGCCTATGCGGTCCTTACGAACACCCCGCCGATGGGCCCCTTCGGCGGCCTCGGAGCCTCGCACTCGCTCTTCGCCGTGGAGGCTCAGGCAAATCGCTTGGCGATAGCGGCCGGAGAGGACCCAGCCGACTGGAAGGCGCGCAACGTCCTTCGCAAAGGATCCCGGTTGCTCACCGGCGAGCCGCTCAAGGAGGAGGTGCCCTACGACGCCATCCTCGCGCGACTCGAGGCGGTGAGCGATTACCGCAGGAAATACGCCGGATACGAGCTCGTCCGCAAGCGCCGCTCCGGCCGCGCCGACGGACCCCTGCGGGGCATAGGCCTTTCCTTCGCCTACCAAGGAGCGGGTCCTTTCCTCTCCGGCGAGGCCTCCAACTCGTATACCGTCGAGGCCACACTCGACAAGGACCTCCGCGTCCGGATCCTCACGAGCGCCGCGGGGGGCGCGGGAGGGGTCATGGACATCTGGCGCCGCTCGGCGTCGGCTATCCTGGGCGTCGGCATCGAAAGCGTCTCCATCGCCCCTCCCGAAACGGACCAAGTCCCCGATTCGGGGCCCAGTACGCTTTCGCGCAACGTCTCCGTCGTGAACCGCCTAGTCGAGAGGGCCTGCCGAGACCATCCAGAAGCGGCGCTTCCGCGATCCCCTGCCGCTCACCGCGCGCGCCGTCTACCGCGTTCCCGGCCGATCAAGTGGGAGGGCGGTCAGGTGAGCGGCTCGCCCTTTGACACGGCCTCCTGGGCCGGGGCCGTCCTCGAGCTCGAGCTCGATCCCTGGACCCTCGAGCCGCGCCCGCTCGGGGTCTGGCTCTGCATCGACGGCGGCCACGTCGTCGCCCCCGAACGCGCCGCCGCTGCCTTCCGCTCCGGCGTCGCCGACGCGCTCGGCGCCTGCCTCAACGAACGTTTCGAGCCTTCCGGCGGCGGCGCGGGGAAGTCGGACTACTTTCGCTACGGCCTGCTTCCCCTCGACGAGCTGCCGCCGATCGGCATCGAGTTCATCGAGCCGGACCGTCGCGCCCCCGTCAAAGGCATAGGCGAGCTGCCCTTCAACACCGTCCCCTCGGCCTTCGTCTCGGCCTTGTCTCAAGCCGCCGACGCCGCGTTCTCGTGCCTGCCGGTTCCCGCCTCGCGCCTCATCGGCGCATTGGGCGCCCCGTGACCGTTTCGTTCATACTCAACGGTGAGGACGTCAGCGTCCAAGCCCGTTCGGTCGACCGGCTATCCGACCTGCTGCGCGAAGCCTTCGGCCTCCTCGGCCTGCGCTCCGACTGCCGCTGCGGCCGCTGCGGCCGATGCTTCGTCTTCCTCGACGGCCGGCTCGTCGCCCTCGTGCATCGTCCCCGCCTTCAGCGTACGCGGCAAGGAGATCGTCACCATCGAGGGCTTCGCCCAAACCGAGGAATACCGCGACATCGCGGAAGGCTTCAAGACCGCCGGCGTCGAATGCTGCGGGTTCTGCGAATCTCCGAAGATGATGGCCATGGCCGATCTCCTCGAGCGCAAGCCGCGTCCGAGCCCACGCGAGATACTCGCGCACATGTCCGCCGTGCCGTGCCGCTGCACCGACCCGGACGCCATAGTGAAGGCCGTCGAGGCGGTCGTGGAGAGAAGGGCCAAGAGGATCTACCGCCGTGCTGGCCAGTGACGTCCATTTCCCCAAGGATCTCGCCGAGGCCCTGGAGCTTCTAAGAAGGCCTGGCATACTCGTATTCGCGGGAGGCACGGGAATACTCCGGGAGCAGGGCGGACGGGGCATTTCGCTTCCCGCTGAAGTGCTGTATGTGCGCGAGATACCGGAGCTCAGGCGCACGAGCCTCACCGAGCGCTTCCTCGAGATGGGCGCAGCGGTAACCATCGCCGAGCTCTTGGAGCTGGGAGAGAGCGCGCTGCCGCCCCTCCTCGCCGAGGCCGCCCGCGGGATCGGCACGGTGGCCATACGCAACCTCGCCACTATAGGGGGCAATATCGCCTCGCGCGAGCGCTACATGGACTGCTGGCCGGCCCTCGCCTGCCTCGACGCTCTCGTCGAGCTTCGCGACAGGGGCGGCGCCACCTGGATGAACGTCAACCGCTTCATGGGCGAGGGAGGCAAGCCCGCGTTTCCCGTAGGCGGCCTCGTCACCCGACTCCGGGTGCCGATCGAGAGGTGGGACGCCCAAGTGCTCCGCAAGGTGGGGCCGAGCGATTACCCCTCCGCAGAGACGGCCGTGTTCGCCTTCGCGGCGAGGGCCGAGAAGGGCATCCTCGCGGAAGTCCGCATCGCCTTCGCCGGCGAGACCGCCCTGCGTTCGCAGTCCCTCGAATCGTCCATGATCGGCCGGACGCTTCCCCTGTCCGCGCGCGAGGCCGCTACGATAGCCGAAGGCTACAGAGCCCTGGCGGCCATCCTCCCCGAAGGCCTCGCCCTGCAGTTCGGGGCGCTCGTCGACGGCGCGCTCGACCTGCTCTCGAGGTAGCTATGGGCTCTGGCCGCGGCGTCCTTTATCTCGTCCCCAATCTCCTCGATCCTGACTCCCTCCCCGAGGCGACCTTGCCCGCGACCGCGATCGAGCGAGTGCGGAAGCTGAGGCGCTTTGTCGTCGAGGGCGATAAGGCAGCGTGGCGGCTCCTCGGGCGCATACTCGACAAGGCGAGCGCCGCCGAAGTGCGACTGGAACGGCTCGATGAGCATACGAAGGCCGAAGAGCTGCCCGGCCTGCTGTCACCCCTCGAGGCGGGCGAGGACATCGGCCTCATCTCGGAAGCGGGCATGCCCTGCGTCGCCGATCCGGGAGCCGCCTTGGCGGCGCTGGCTCACGACCGAGGTTTTCGGGTGCTTCCCCTGATAGGTCCTTCGTCGGTGATCCTCGCCCTTGCGGCCTCCGGCCTGAACGGCCAAGCATTCAACTTCCTCGGCTACCTGCCCCAAGCGCCAGAAGGCCGGCGAGCCGCGTTGGCCGCGATCGATCGGGGCATCAGGTCCGACGGGGCTACGCGCATCTTCATCGAGACCCCTTACCGTAACGGCCGTCTACTCGAGGACTGCCTCGGCATGCTTTCTCCGCAGACCAAGCTCTGCATCGCGGCCTCTTTGTGCTCTCCCGCCGAGCGGATACGCTCGGATACGGTAGCAGCCTGGAGAGCGGCTCCATGGGTCCTCGGCAAAGAGCCGGCGATCTTCCTCGCGGGCATCGCGGGCCCGCTCGGCCTTGACCGATCGGCGGCCCGTCGTCAATATTGAGAGAGCGTGCAAAAGCAGGAGACCCTTAACTACGAAGAGCAGTACAAGGATGTCGTCGTATCCTTCAGCCCCTTCGCGCTCTATTCGACGGGGATAATCCAGTCGCTGACGAGCCTCAAGGTCGACACGTATACCCTCGCCTGCGTTCCCTACCAGCTTTCGATGTCTAAGGCGATCCTCATCGGCGCGTTCACGAAAGACGAGATTGTTTTTTTCCAGCGGTTCAAGGGAGCCCTCGCCGGACTGACGCTGACTGTCCAGGGAGGAACATCCAAGCAGCCGGACAAGGTATTCTGCCGCTGCCAGATCTCGGCGGTTGGGCTCATGAAGGGCAGAGACAGGGTCGGCCTTATCGTATGCGATTTCAAGCCCATACCGCCGGCCCTAGCCTCTCTCCTGGGCGAGCACCTGCTTCATCTCGACAGGCTGCGCATCCAGTGGGAGGATCTCCGCGACAAGATCATCCCGGTGAACCCCGATAGCTCGCGGAAACTCGGCTACAACAACTATGCGGTGATGATCCACGGGCCGGATCAGTTCAAGCTCGCCCTTTATATGATCGCGGTCAATCGACTGGAGTTCTTCATGCCGATGCGTTCGCCCGATATCCCCGAGGGGGAATCGGTCGCCTTCAGCCTCTATTTTCAGAAGTACAGGTTCAGCGTGACGGGCACTATTGTCACCGCCTCGCGGCTCCCGTCGGGCGTACAGAAGATAGTCGCCTCTATTGGTTTTTCGCCGGAGATATGCGATCTACTGTCGGATTATTTCTTCGCCGCCACTATCGCCGCGCGGCGGGCGTAAAGCTCGCGATGGCCGGCCTTATGCCTTGTCAATTTTCAAGTAGGTGCCGTCGTAGCTGAGCACGGCCTTTTTGGGTTTTCCGAGCCTCTCCCAGAATCTTAGGCCGATTTCCATGCTTTCCTTTGGGCATTCATTGAGAAGGAAGACTTCGGCTTTTTCGCCTCCACCCAAATCGACGTCATGGCTAGCCATCATCAGACCAAGATCGGCGCCCTCGTTGGGATGCAGATTCAGGCGGTTCTCCGGCAGGCTCGCCGTGCATAAGATCCGAAGCGGCGTCGTGCTTTTCATTGTTGCGATCCCGGAGTTCTGGCCACGGATTTTATATTAATTCATCCATACTGGCTTTTCCATACCTTTTTTCGCCTCATCCCAAAAGCGAGGCCAGTCTCTCGCGGATGAACTCGCTTTTCTCGCGGAGCCCGATCGCCCCAGTTGTGATCACCAGTACATTCGGCCTGTGCGGATCGAGCTTGATCCTTCCTCCGCCCTCGCGAATCAGCCGGAGGAGCTTCTCGACCGATACTTTGGCGACCTTGGAGAACTCTGCGGTGACGCTTCCGCCGCGCTCTTTGAGACTGGCTATCGACAGCCTCTTGCAGATGACGCGGATCTCGGCCAAGGACAGCAGCGAGAGCACTTCCTCCGGCAGGGGACCGAATCGGTCGGCCAGCTCCTGGTAAAGGGTGTCGAGGTCGGCTTGGCTCAGTGATAGAGGCGATTTTCTTGTACACTTCCATCTTCATCGTCGGCAGCGAGATGTAGTAGTCAGGGATGTAGCCCGCGTACTCCAGCTCGAGATAGGTATCATCCTCGGCCTCGTAGCCCGAGTCGGAGAGCTTCTGGACGGCGTCGTCGAGCAGCTTCAGGTAAAGGTCGAAACCCACGGCGTAGATGTCGCCCGACTGCTCGCGCCCGAGGAGGTTGCCTGCGCCCCTCACCTCGAGGTCCTTCATCGCGATCTTGAAGCCCGAGCCGAGCTCCGTGAAGTCCGAGATGATCTGCAGCCGCTTCATCGCGAGCTCGGACAGGGCTCGCTTGTCCGGGTAGAAGAGATAGG
>CAWHFT010000207.1:0-15397 GCA_963828175.1 uncultured Spirochaetota bacterium | reverse complement strand
TCCGAAGGACGATCATCCGAAGGATGATGCGGTCCTCGTGCCTGGCCTGTCGGTCGAAGTGCGGGTCGAGGCCGGAGCGAGGTAGCACGATGTTCTCGGGCATATCCGGCCTGCGCGCCAGGCTCGTCGCCTCGACACCCTCGCTCCAGCCGGAACACGCGAGCTATCCCTGGCTGGTTCTCGTGGCGACCTGTATCGCCACCTTCATGGGCGTCCTCGATTCGACGATCGTCAACGTGGCGCTCAATAAGCTCACCGTCGCATTCGGCGTCTCGACCGACGTCACCGAGTGGGTCCTCACCGCCTACATGCTCGCCTTCGGAGTCATGCTTCCCGCCTCGGGGTGGCTCGCCGACCATCTCGGCTACAAGGCTACCTTCCTGGGCGGAGTATTCTTCTTCACCCTCGGCTCCTTCCTCTGCAGCCTCTCGTGGGACATATCGAGCCTGATCTTCTTCCGCGTGCTTCAGGCACTGGGGGCGGGCGTCATCATGCCCGTCGGCATGGCGCTCATCATGCGCGAGTTCCCTCCGGCGAAGCGCGGCATAGCCCTGGGATTTTGGTCCATCTCCTCGGCGGCCTCGGCCTCGCTCGGCCCCACGATCGGCGGCTACCTCATCGATAACTACTCCTGGCACACCATCTTCGACGTCAACGTGCCCGTAGGCATCTTGGCCCTCATCGCCGGTTTCATCATCCTGCGCGAGCACAAAAGCGACAAGAGCCGCTCCTTCGACTTGCTGGGCCTGCTCGCGATGACCCTTTTCCTCTGCGGCCTCAACCTCGCCCTCGCCGACGGCAACGCGGCCTGGAACACCGACGGCTGGACCTCGACCTTCATCCTGGGGTGCTTCGGCGCATCGGCCATCGGCCTGGTCGTCTTCCTCGTCATCGAGTCCACCGCCGAGCATCCTCTGATAGACCTGAGCCTCTACAAGGACAAGGACTTCGCCCTGGGCAACCTCGTGCTCTTCATCTTCGGCCTCGGGATGTTCGGCTCCACCTTCCTCCTGCCCCTGTATCTCCAGTCCTCTCTCGGCTATACGCCCTTGCAGGCGGGCATGGTCTTCCTGCCCATGGGAGTGCTCACGGCCATTTCCGCGCCCTTGGCGGGCGCGATCAACGACCGCATCGGCGCGCGCGTCCCGATCATGTTCGGCCTTTCGATGATGGCGTTCAGCCTCTTCGTCAACAGGTACCTTTCCCTATTCTCCGAAATCGGCCAGATCATGGTCCCCATCTGCATCCGCGGCTTCGGCATGGGCTTCATCTTCGCGCCGCTCTCGGCAGTCACGATCTCCCAGATACCGCAGCGCAAGATGGCGCAGGCCTCGGGGCTCACCAATATCCTGACAGATCGGCGGCAGTTTCGGCATCGCCCTCTTCGGCACGATGCTCACCATGCGGGTGAAGTTCCACATCGGCTCGTTGGGCCAGGATGTGAGCCTCTACTCCCCGAGCTTCAACCAGGTCATCGCCCGGCTTTCGCATTTCGCGATCCAAACCACCGGAGGCACGGCGGGCGACGCCATGTCAAAGGCGCAGGCCCTCCTCATGGAGCGGCTCGCCAAGCTGTCCTTCGTGGCGGCGGTGGGCGACGTGTTCACGATCGCCGCGCTCGTCACCGCGGTCGCCGTCATCCCCGTCCTCCTTCTCAAGGAGAGCCACCGAAAGGCCGGCGGCCCCAAACCGGTTGTCATCGATTGACGCCGATTCCTGAAATTCGATGAGGTATACGATGGAACTCAAGAAATCCCTGGCGCTCGCGCTCGTCGTGCTCGCAACGACGTCCTGGCTCACGTACGCGCAGGGCGCGGGAGCCTCCGCTCCGGCTGCGCCCGCGCTCGGCCTCGACGATGCGATCGCCAAGGCGGTATCCAACCAGCCGCTGATTCTCCAGGCCGAGGCGAGCGTAGCGGCCGCACAGGCCAAGGAGGCGCAAGCGAAGTGCGCCTACCTGCCCAACGTCTCCGGTGAGGCCTCCTACGTCTACCTCTGGCCGCAGGAAGGTATGGCGATCGATCTATCCGCCCTCCACGGGCCCGACATCCAGGCGGCGTTGGCACCCACGAATGTATTTGACTTCCAGGTCGGGGCCAGTGCGCTCGTCTACGATTTCGGCAAGCGCGAGCTCCAGGTAAAGCTCGCTGAAACCGGAGTGGACGCCGCGGGCATCGGCGTGGACCAGATCAAGACGAGCATCGCCTTCCAGGCGGCCCAGGTCTTCGACGGCCTGCTCTTCCTTCGTTCCGAGATAAAAGTCATCGACGAGCAGCTGGGCACCCTCCAGCAGCATCTCGAGGACACCCAGAAGCGCGAGGATACCGGGTCTTCGACCCACTACGACGTCCTCACGACCCAGGTGCGGCTCGCGTCGGTAAAGAGCCAGCGCATCGACGCCGAGGGCCAGTACGCCAAGCAAAGGATCGCGCTGCGTGACCTCATGGGCCTCGCTCCCGATGATGACTTCGACATCAAGGGCGATTTTACCCTCGCCGCGAGCCCCGGCGACGCCCAGGCTGTCCTCGCCTCGGCGATAGCCCAGCGCTCCGATATAGCGCAGTCCCTTTCCGCCGAGAAGCAGGCCCAGCTGGCCTCGAGCCTGGCGAGGCTCGGGCACATGCCGACCATCGCAGCGCATACCGAGGCCGGCTTCAAGAACGGTATCCTTACCTTCACCAACACCGACGTAGACAATCTCCTGTTCAACTGGGACTTCGGCGTCGTAGTCAGCGTCCCCATCTTCGACGGCCTGCTCACCGAGCGCCGCAGCGCCGAGGCCGACGCGAAGCTCGCGGCTGCCCGAAGCGGCACGGAAGCTCTCAAGCGAACCGTGGCGACGCAGGTCCTCCAGGCCCTGCAGGACGTCCAGTCGAGTCACGAGCAGACCGAGAACTCGCTCGCCCAGCTCGACCAGGCGCAGGAGGCCCTCAACATGGCCAAGGTCCAGTACGACATCGGGGTGGGGACCAACCTCGAGTACCTCGATTCGCAGACCTCTTTGGAGCTTGCGAAGCTCAACAACCTGGGCGCTACCTACCGCGAGTTCCTGAGCCAGCTCCAGCTGAAGCAGAGCCTCGGGACGAGGCTCTGGGAGGCTCACTGACCCGACGCTACGCGGTCGGCGTTCACGGACCGGCGTACCCGAAAGCCTCGAAGACGGCTCGGGCCTCGGGCGAGAAGAGGAAGCGCGCGAAAGCTTGGACTGCCGGGTCAGAGCCCGAGCCCTTCATGACGACATAGCCCTGTGCGATCGGCGAATAGAGCGACGGGTCGACGGCGATCCAATATGTGCCTTCGCGGTCGTAGGGCTTCACTTCTTTCGAATAGAGGGCCGACTTGGCGACGAAGCCGGCGTCGACGCTCGTCAGCGTGAATTGCAGGGCCTGCGTCACGGTCTGGGCCGTGACGAGCTTGGATTTGACTTTGTCGAAGAGCCCGGCCTTGACCAGAGCTTCCTGCGCCGCCCGCCCGTAGGGGGCCGTCTCGGGATTGCTGTTCGCGAACTGCGTCACCGCGGGATCGGCGAGGACGGCCAGACCCTTGGACAGGTCCAGATCCTTCGTCGTCAGGAGGATGAGGGCGCCTATCGCGTAGACGCTCACTTGGCCGTCCGTGTTGCCCGACTCGACGAGCTTTTGCGGGTAGGACGTATCTGCGGACATGAAGAGCTGGAAAGGCGCACCGTTCATGAGCTGGGTGACGAGGGCGCCCGAGGCTCCGAAGGTGAACTCGGCCCGATAGGCCGGATACTCCTTGGCGAAGGACTCGCTCAATGCGTGAGCGACCGCGCTGACGTTCGCGGCGGCCGCTATGGAGACTTTCCGCTGCCCCACGGCGAGAGACAGGAGCAGAGCGAGCCCGACGGCGATGAGCGCGGCTTTCCGCATAAGTCGACCTCCATGGCACTCGGCTTATAACATCGCCCGCAGAATTATACAATCCGATTGCGTCGTTGCCTGAGAGCTTTGACAGCGAGCGCGAGAAAGATAGAATTAGCATCAATGCGAAGGATGCGGCCGCGTTGCAAAAGCTGAGATCCTCCTCGTGGAAGACGATCCCTACGACGCCGAGCTCATCCAGTCGGTCGTGCGCCGTTCGGGCGTGGATGCGGGGTGGACGAGGGTCGACAACGAGCCGGATTTTATCGCGGCCCTCGCCAAGTCCTATGACGCAGTCATCACGGACTTCAAGATGCCTTCCTTCAGCGCGCTCCGCGTGCTCGAGATACTCGAGGGGAGGCGGGCCGATCTTCCCGCCCTCGTCGTCACCGGCGCGCTCGACGACGAGCTCGCCGCCGATTGCATCAAGCGCGGCGCCTCGGACTATCTGCTCAAGGATCGCCTCGCCCGGCTGGGCGACGCGCTGCAGGCCGCCGTCTCGCGGCACCGCGCCGGGCGCGAGAAGCGGCAGGCCGACGAGCGACTCCTCTCCGAGGCGCGGGCCCGAGTGGTCCTTTATTCCATGCTCTCGGCGTCGGTTTCCCGCGCGCTGCCCGGCGGGGCGCCCGTCGGCCCCGGAGAGGTGCTCTCTCCCTTGCTCGAGCCGAACGCCGTCCCCGCCCTGTTCGGCCTCCGGTACGAGAGATCGGGGCTGCCGATCTTCGAGAGCTGGAAGGCCGGAAGAAAGGAAAAGGGCGGCGAGCTCCGACGGGCGCTCGAGAGCCCCGGCGGCGACCTGGGCAGCCTCGCCTTCTTCCTGTCGCCGGAGGCGCTGCGGAATCCCGAAACCGAGGCTCTCCTCGATCAAGCGTCCGCGGTCTTCCTCGATTACCTCGTACGGACCAAAGCCGAACGCGACCTCGTCGCCAGCATGGCCGAAAAGGACGAGCTCCTGCGCGAGATCCACCATAGGGTCAAGAACAACCTTGCGGCGATCGCGGGGCTTCTCTCCCTCGAGGCTGGACGGAGCTCCGCCGGCGAGGCGCAGGAATTGCTGTTGGACCTCGAGGGCCAGATCCGGTCCATGGCGCTCGTCCACGACATGCTCTATTCGCGCAGCGACTTCACGGGCATCGACTTCGACGAATACGCGCGCGAGCTCGCCCTGCGAGTGGCCCAGAGCGTCGGCGCCGACACGAGAACGTTCGCGCCCGTCATCGAGTGCGCTGGGCTCCTCGTGCCGCTGGAGAGCGCCGTGACCCTCGGCATCATCGTCAGCGAGCTCTACTCTCGATCGGCCCTGCGTACGATCGAGGGCGGCCATGTCTCGGCGGCTCTGAGAGCGTGGAAGGCCGAGGCCGGGCGCGGCGGCTGGCGCGTCGAGTACATCGAGTCGGCAGATGCCGAGGCGAAGCCGCCGACCAAGAACCTCGACCTCGCCTGGATCATCGTGCGGCAGCTCGGCGGCGTCGTCAGCGAGGTCGGGAACGGCCTGCGCGTCGTCGTCGAGCTCGCGCCCGGAGAGGTCGGAGAACGCGGCGCGGAGAAGGGAACGCCTCCTGCCGAGTCGGAGCGGCGCCCCGAGGAGATCAGGACCGCGCCTGCCCTCCGCTCCTCTCCGCCGATCGGCGACGCGATTTTCGCCCAGGAGGAAATGGCGGCCGTGCGGACTCTCCGCGATCAAGCGGCCGACAAGGAGCTGGAGTCCTTCTTCTACGCAGTCACCCACGATCTGCGGGCCCCGCTGCGGGCCATCGGGGGCTTCGCGACGATTCTCGCCGAGGAGGAGGGCGCTCGGCTGAGCGCCGAAGGACTGAGGATCCTCGGGGCCATCAGGGGCAACGTCTCGCGGATGGAAAACCTGATCGAGGACCTCTTGACCTTCGCCCGGCTGGGCAAGGCCGAGATCGTGCGAGTGGCCGTCGACATGGCCGCCCTCGCCCTCACGGCCTTCGAGGAGTCGGTCCCCGAGGGATCACGGGGGCGGATCGACTTCACGCTGTCCGCAATGCCGGGTGCCAACGGCGACCCGCGGCTGCTCCGGCAGGTCTGGGCCAACCTGATTTCCAACGCGGTGAAATTCTCCTCCGGGCGCGAGCGCGCGCACCTCTGGGTGGAGGGTCGACGCGCGACCGGCGAGCTCGTCTTCAGCGTCCTCGACGACGGGGTAGGCTTCGACATGAAGTACTACTCCAAGCTTTTCGGGATCTTCCAGCGCCTCCATTCCGCCCGGGACTTCGAAGGATCGGGCATGGGGCTGGCCTACGTGCAGAGGGCGATCATCAGGCAGGGAGGACGCGTCTGGGCCGAGGGAGAGGTCGGCAAAGGCGCTCGCTTCAGCTTCTCGCTGCCCCTTCCCTAGCAGTCTGTTGAAGCCTTTTCAACACTCTGCTCCTAGCCAAGCTGTTTCGGAAGCTCGTTCACGAGGAGCCAGTAGTATCCGAGGCTCGACATCGCGATGGTGAATTAATCGAACCCGATCGGCTTCACGACATAGCTGTTGGCGCCCAGAGCGTAGGCCTTTCCCACGTCGGGGTCCTGCCGCGAGGAAGTCACGACGACGACGGGTATGCTGCGGGTCCGCTCGTCGCCCTTGATGGCGGCGAGGACCTCGAGACCGTCCACCTTGGGCAGCTTCAAGTCGAGCAGCACGACCCTCGGCTTGGGCAGGCGCGCCCGGTCGGCGTAGGCCCCGCGGCAGAATAGCAGGTCGAGCGCCGCCTCTCCGTCCTCGACCCAGAAAATGCTGTTCGCGAGCTTGCTTTTCTTGAAGACTCGCATGGCCAGCTCGGCGTCCTGCGGATTGTCCTCGACCAAGAGGACCTCGACTTCATTGTTCGCTTCCATCCTCGTCCTCCCTCGGCAGCGCGAAGGATATCGTCGCTCCGGAGCCGACTTCGCCGCGGGCATCCACGCTGCCGCCGTGCCGCTCGATGATGCGCCGGACGATGGCGAGCCCGACGCCCGTGCCTTCGAATTCGCGCGCCCCGTGCAGCCTCTGGAAAGGCTCGAAGAGCTTGGACCGATAGCGCATGTCGAAGCCCGCCCCGTTGTCCTTGACGTAATACGTCGCGAATCCGCGGGAGGTCTCGCAGCCTATCTCGACCGTGGCGCGCTCTTTCCGCGAGCTGAACTTGAGCGCGTTGCCGATGAGGTTCCTCCAGACCTGGCGGATGAGGCCCATGTCCCCCGCCGCCGGAGCCAGGGGAAGGACGGCCAGCTCCACCCTCCCCTCGCCGTCGCGCGGCACGAGCTCGTCCAGCACCGACCTAACGAGGGTTTCCATGTCGATGGTCCCGCGCCCCAGCTCGATGCGACCGATCCGGGCGAGCTCGAGGAGGTCGTCGATCAGCCGCCCCATCTGCCGCGCGCCTTCGCGAACGTTTCCGAGATGCTCCCGCCCGGAGTCGCTGAGGCGCGGAGCCTCCTCCTCCAGCAGATCGACGAAGCCGTCGATACGGCGCAGCGGCGCGCGCAGATCGTGGGAGACCGAGTACGAGAAGGACTCGAGCTCCGCGTTGGCGGCCTCGAGCTCGGCGGTCCGCCGGCTCACCCGCTCCTCGAGCTCCTCGTTGAGGCGCCGGACCTGCTCTTCCGCGCGCTTGCGCTCGGTGATCACGTCGAACACCGCGACGAAGTAGCCCTTCTCGGGGGAATACACGGAAACGGAGAACCACAGGTCGAGGGCGCGGACGTCCATCTCGAAGCGCTCGGGCGCACCCCCGAGGCCACGCGGCCGTATATCTCGAAGAGCGCGGGGTCGGTAACGCGTATTCCGGGTATCGCCTCGGTGACATTCCTTCCGGCGACGCCGACGAGGCCCGTCAGGCGCTCGAAGGCGGGGTTGACGTCGAGGTAGGTCCAGTCGACCGGCCGGTCCCCGTCGAACTCCATCCTGCAGAAGGCGAAGCCCTCGACCATGTTCTCGAAGAGGCTCTTGTAGCGCTCCTCGCTCGCACGGGCGGCGAGCTCGACCTTCTTGCGCTCGGTGATCAGCTCCGAGAGGATGATGATCCCGCCGATCTCGCCCTCCGAGACGAACCAAGGCCTGACTTCCCAGCGGACCCAGTCCAGGCTGCCGTCGGCGCGCGGGAACGGGTCCTCGTCGCGGCTCTCCACGGCTCCCGCGAGGCAGCGGCGGTGCACCGCCTTCCAGTCCTCGCCGATCTCGGGAAAGACGTCGTAGTGGGACAGGCCGGTGAGGTCGCGACTCTCCAGATGGTAGCTCTCGAGCCAGCGCCTGCTCGCCAGCAGGTAGCGCATGTCTCGATCGAACATCGCGATGGAGGCCGGGCTGTTTTCCACGAAAAGCCTCATCGTCCGCTCGCTCTCGCGCTGGACGGCCGCGGCCCAGTCCTCGGCGAGCCGGGCGTCCCGGTCCGCGCGCCCGACCGACCGGGAGCTCCAGGCGACAAGGGCGACGAGGATCAGGATATCGAAGACAATCGAAAACACGAGCCCGTAAAAAGGCTCGTAGAATCCCCGTCGAAAGCCGTAGACCTGGAAGAAGCCGTCGATGATCGGCACAAAGAAGACCGCGGGCAGAAGCCTGCGAGCGATGCTGCCCTCGATCGAAAGGGCCCGCAGCTGGGCGATGAGGCCGCGCTCTGGATCGAGGGCGAGGCCGCCGAGTCCCAAGAGGGCGAAAGTCGCGGCGGTCCTGGGTTGCATCAGTGCGCTCGGGGCTACGCCCCAGCTCGGGCGGAGGGAATACGCGAGCGCGAGGGCCGAGAGCCCGACGAGGGCGAGGGCCGCGAGGTCGAGACCTCCGACGAGGGCGCGCAGCCGTCCGCGCCCGGGAGCGAGCGCGAAAGCGAGACCGAGCAGCGTGAATGTCAAGGCGCTGTTGGGCGCAAACGGCTGGGCCAACAGGCCGTTGAAGGCGCGGGAGTCCCACGCGAGGAGGCGACTGATCACGAAACCGAGGCCGAGCGCGTACAAAAGGAGCGTGGCCGCCCCGGACAGGGCCACCGCGCCGGCGAGAACGCGCCGCGACACGCCTACGACGAGCGCGCTTCGCGGAGAGCTTGCCGTACCGAGCGTAGCCAAGAACAGCGAGATGCCGAGCAGCGTGAAGGAAACGGCCGTGGCAGCTTTAATGGCGAGGAGGCTGCTCGGCAATCCTGCGAGCGCGTCGAGGCGCAGGAGCCGGCCGGCGAGCGCGATCGCCGAGAGCGCGGCGGCTATCAGCCCGCAGGCGCCTGCTCCGCATCGGAACGCGGCCGAGGAGAGGGCGAGGCGAGGCTCATTCATCTTTCCCGGAACCTGATGCCTCAATCCTAACGCAAGCATCCGTCAAGTCAAGGACTTGTCACTCGCCTGAGCATGAGGAGGTCGGCCAGTACCAAGAGCTGGCTGCGTTCCAGCTCGACGATCTCCTTCGCGAAGTCGGTGTCGCCTTGGCTCAGGGCCGATTCGGCGTTGAGGCTCTCGCTCTCCCGGCCGGACATAGTGAACCCGAGGGCCTCGACTTTGGCGCCGATCGCGCTGCGATCGCCTATGAGCAAGTCGAGCATGTCGCCGACCGCGCCCAGGTCGTAGTGCTTCGAGTCGCGGAAGAAGGCCTGCCTGGGCGGGTCGACCAGGTCGGCGAATACTTTCACTCGATTGAACTCGGCGTCCCGAAGAGTCTGGCCCATTTCGTCGTACAGCTCGCCGATCTCGCCGTCGATGGCGTCCAATGCCGCGCTGTCGAGGAGTCCGTTCGATCTTTGGACGAGGAGTTCGCGGATCCTTTGCGCGATGTCGGTCAAGTTGCCGAGGATGGCATCCATGAACCGATAGTAGGAGAGCATGTCCGCCTCGTTCCCGATTTCTGCCCGTATCGCCCGCACCTGGCCTTCGAGCTCTGCGTAGACGGCGCTGTTCGCCGGATCGTCGGCGAGGAGGATCCGACCGCTCGAGAGCCGTTCCGAGCTCTTGGTCGAGGCCGACTGGGCGCCGTCGAGAATGTCGTTGAGGAAAGTGAGCGAGGCGCTCTGGGCGGCAGGGCTAACCGAGCCGAGCAGTAAAAGGGCGACGGCGAACAGGCAGACTGAGGGAAAACGCGATCTCATCGGAAGGCCTCGACTCAAATATACGAAACTTCGAGTGTTTCAGGGTCTTTCGATCTCCACCGTCGCGATCTCGGAGCTACGCTGACGGCGAAGGAAGAACGGTTCGAGCCGAGCTCGAGTTTCTCCAGAACCTCGCCGTCGAGTCTCGTCTTCGTGGCCGAGGAGATGTCGACGCCGACCTTCGCTTTGACGTTCCGAGCCGTGCCCAGCACGTCGTAGAAACGCAGGCTGAGCGCCCCTGCCTTCGAGCGGCGTAGCGAGCTGAAGACGAGAGACTCGGCCTCCAGCGCGAGAAGACTGGACCGCGCGCCCAGCCGGCCGGGATGCGCCGGCTGCGTCGCGGCCTCGAGGGGCAGGCGATAGTCGGCCCACTTTTCCAAAAGACCGGACCTCGCTGCGGCGAGAGCCGGGAGCCCTGGCCCTGCCGTCGCCTTCGCGCTCTTCTATCTCGTACTCCCGCAGCCCCCGCGCCATGAGGGCGAGGGCCTTCAGCGTATCGACGACACCGTCCAACGTCCCGACCAGCTTCCACCGGAAATCCTGGAACGAAAGGTACCAATGGCCTATTCGGGGTCGGCCCGGATGCCGCGCAGCTCCCCGGCGCTCAGTTTTTCCTTCTTGGCGAGACTTCGGAGGACGGCCTTCTCGTCGTAAAGGAAGAACACGCCGAGGCCGGCGAGGCAGATCAGGACCGAGACGATGGCGCTCATCCTAATGCCGAAGGGATTCTCGACGCTCATGCCGAGGAGCAGCAGCGAGGGAAAGAGTATGTTCGCCACCGACACGCCGAGGTTGCTCTCGAAGGACCTCACCCCGAAGAACATGCCCGCCTTGAAGTTGCCGGTCTCGATGCCGTCGGCCTCCGCGATGTCGGCGACGATCGCGTTGGGAACTATGGTGAAGATCGCGATGGGAATGGCGGCGGCGCCCACGGTGATGTAGGCGAGGATCAACGGCGAGACCGGGAGGACTCCGTAGACGGAGAACACGACGAATAGGAGCGCCAGGAGGGCGAAGCCGAAGATGACGACCCGCTTCTTCTCCCACTTCACCGCGGCGGCGGTGATGAAGGGGTAGAAAACGAACGACAGGACGAACATCACCATCATGAGGATCGACGTGAGCTCCTTGTCCAGGCCGAGAAGCGTGACCACGTAATAGACGATGCCCATCTGGATGATCGTCTGGCAGATGTTGTACAGGAATTCCGAGACGATGAAGCGGAAGAAGTTCTTGTTCCCCAGCGAGGACTTGAGCGCCTGCATCGTCGTCTCGTCGGAGACCGAGTAGGCCGCGTACCGCCTCTCGTCGATGAAGATCGGCGGCAGCAGCATCAGCACCGCCGACGCGACGGCGAAAATGCCCTGCACGCGCTGGAACGCGTCGACCGAGCCCATGCCCGTCTTCTCGAGGATGCTCTGGAAATCGTAGATGAAGTTCCCCGTGGCGAAGCCCAGGGACCAGGTCACGCCTATCACCGTGCTGATGATGAGCCGTTCCTTGGGGTTGTGGCCGAGCTCGCTGATGAGCGCGTTGTAGGGCGCGAAGTACATCACGTAGAAGAAGTAGAACAGGAGAATGGTGCCGCAGAGCCAGACGATGTTGATCCAGCTCGCGCCGAGGCTGGGCGACTGCGAGAAGCGCTTGAGCGGCAGGAAGACGAGATAGGCGAAGAAGGCGAACGGGACCGCGCTGATCGCCATGAAGAACCGCCGCCTGCCCATCTTGGCGTGGGACCGGTCGGACCACGAGGCGATGAGCGGGTTCGTGACGGCGTCGAAGAGGCGCGCGACGAAATTGATGATGCCGATCACCGTGAACAGCCCCAGGACGGCGCCTTCGAAGATGAACGGCGGGAAGATCCGCGTCGCCTGGGCCGTCTCCGGCGGCATGTAGAAGTACATGATCAGCGACCCGACGCTGTAGGAGGCGAGCGACCACCCGAGCTGGCCGAGGGCGAAGATGACGAGCTTCCAGAGCGGGAGTTTCTCGGGGACCTTCTCCATTCTTAGGCGCTCTCGCCGAAGAAATGCTCCTCCAGCATCGCGCAGAGAGCGTGATAGAGGGGCAGATGCAACTCTTGGACGCGGTAGGTCTCGTCGGCGGGGACCCTGATGCAGAAATCGGCGATGCGGCCGAGCGCCCCGCCGCCGCGGCCGGTCAGGCCGACGACGTCGAGGCCGAAGGCCTTGGCCGCGTAGGCGGCGTTGACGACGTTGCGCGAGTCGCCCGACGCGCTGAGCGCGAGGAGGACGTCGCCGGGGCGGCCCAGCCCCAGGACTTGCTGCGCGAAAACCATGTCGGCGCGGACGTCGTTGCCGAAGGCCGTCGCCAACGCGGGATGGCCGACCAGCGAGATCGCGGGCAAGGCCTCCTGGAGCGAGGAGGCGAAGGCTTTCCACTCCTGCGGAAGGGCGCGCTCCAGAGCGGCGACCTTGTCGGCGCCGAGGGGCCGCTGGGCGAGGAACCCCATCATCAGCTCGCCGACTATATGCTCGGCGTCCGCGGCGCCGCCTCCGTTCCCGCAGACGAGAAGCTTGCCTTGCGAGGCGAAGCAGGCCTCCAGCCGGTGGTAGGCGGCGCGAAAATCGGCCGAGCAGGCCTCGAGCTCCGGGTAGCGCCGCTTCAGGTCCTGGGCTATCGCCCCCACTTTTGCTTTCATTTTAACTCCTCGGCAGGTCTCCGAACGCGATGGCGAGCGCCGCGTAGTCGCCGACCCCTTCGCCGAGGCCGGCGGGGACGATCCTGCACGCAGCGAGGCTCGGGGCCAGGCTCTCGCGGGAGAGCTCCGCCTCCATTGCAGGCCTGAGCAGCTCCTCGCACCTCGGAAATATGCCTCCAAGGATGATAGCCTCTGGATTGAGGATGTCAATGAGAAGGGAGAGACCTTTGCCCAGATAGCGTCCGCTCTCCTCGAAGACGGCCCTCGCGGCCGGGTCCCCCGCGCGGGCGGCCGAGCCCACGAACCTCGCGTCGACGCGCGGCAGGTCCTCGACGCGCGGGCAGTAGGCTGCCGGCCTTCCCGCCGCGAGGCCCTCGCTCGCCGCCTCCCGCGCGAGCTGCGCGATGCCGCCGCCCGAGCAGAAGCTCTCGAAGGAGCCGGCCTTGCCGTAGCCGACGGGTCCCGCCTCGGCGAGCCTGACGTGGCCGAGCTCTCCCGCCATGAACGAGGCTCCCTCGTAGAGCCTGCCGTCGAGGACGAGGCCGGCCCCCAGGCCGGTGCCGAACGTAAGGAAGACGAGGCTCCGCAGCCCGCGTCCCGCCCCGTAGCGCCACTCGGCGAGAGCGCAGGCGTTCGCATCGTTCTGCAGCTTCGCCGGGACGCCGTAGCGCCGCCTGAAAAAATCCACGACGGGAATTCCGTCCCAGCCGGGCAGGTTGGGGGGAGAGAGGACGATGCCGCGACGCGCGTCGAGAGGCTGCTCGGCCAGCCGGCCGAGGACCTCATCCGGGCGCCCGGCCTCGGCCGCCGCGAGGCTCGAGCGCCACAGGACTGTAAACCGAAACCGAGCCCACCGTTTAACCATTTTCTCATCGATACCGAACATGAGGCAAACGGGGCGATGATCTTCTTGGTGTCATGGCTGAGAAAAGCAAGCTACTGACCAGCGAGGATTGGTGGGCGGTCTTCATTGGGCTCGCGATCGTGGCCGCGGCGACGATCGGCGCGGCTAGCGGGGTGGCATTCGACTTCGTAAAGGGCGCCATCCCCGCTGCCTGGCCTCTAAAGCCGATCATCCCGGGCCTGGCCGCCGCATGGCCGGCCTACCTGGCCGTCTTCGTCCTGATTCTGGCCGCGACGGGACTCGGCGCGAAGTCCATGGGAGCGAAGCTCAAAGAGTATGCCGGCGCCTTCGCGATCCTTTTCGTGGCTTCCGCGGGCGTTCTCATCCTGGGAAGCCAGCAGGCATTCAAGGCCTACGGCCTCGAGTCGCCGTTTTGGGCCCTGCTGATCGGCCTGGTCATCGGCAACCTTTTCGAGCTGCCGCCGTGGTTCAAGGCCGCGTCCGGTCGCACGGAGCTCTATATCAAGACCGGCGTCGTCCTGCTCGGGGCGAGCTTCCCCTTCACGACGATAGTCCAGGGCGGCGGCTGGGGCTTTCTCGAGGCGCTCGTCATCGTGGCTTCGGGCTTCACGGTGTCCTTCCTGATCGGCCGCGCGATGGGCTTCGACAAGCGCTTCATCGCCGTCCTAGGGGCGGGCGGATCCGTGTGCGGCGTTTCCGCGGCGATCGCCGTGGGTTCCAGCGTCGACGCGGACAAGAAGAAGGTCGGCTACGTGGTGACGCTCGTCGTGGTCTACGCCCTCGTCCTCATCTTCGCCATCCCCTTCCTGGGCCGGCTCCTCGGCTTCGGCCAGGTCGTCATCGGGGCATGGATCGGCGGCTCGGAGCTAGCCGACGCGGCCGGGCTCGCCGCGGCGTCCATGGTGGGAGAGAAGGCCGTGAGCGCCTTCTCGCTCGTCAAGCTGAATCGAGACGTATTTATCGGATTCCTGTCCTTCATCTTCGCCACGATCGCCATTGCGCGATGGACAGCTCCAGTCGCGGCCACTCGCGCCCGGCCGAGCGCGAAGATGATCTGGGACCGCTTCCCGAAATTCGTGTTCGCCTTCCTCGTGGCCTCGGCCCTCGTGACGCTGCTCACCGGAAGCATGGGCAAGGCCTTCGTCGACGCCCATGTCATCGGGGTCGTCAATACCCTGCGAACCTGGTTCTTCACGCTGACCTTCCTCTGCGTCGGCCTCAACGCGCGGCTCGGCGAGATGCGCGCCATCGGCGCGAAGCCCATCGTCGCCTTCACCGTCATCGTGCTGGTAAACTTGATCCTGGGCTGCATATTGGCTAACCTCTTCTTCGGGGGCATCGTAGCCAGCCCGCTCGGTTGAAAGAGAGGCCGCAAAATCGAATCACCCGAAGCCGCGATCGGAACCGTCGACACGAGAAGAGCCTTCAAGCATCGCCTGCTCTGCCTGGGCACCGGCTCCGAGCTGGAGGACGACGGGCTCATCCTCCGAAACCCGGGCTCGGGCCGCGAGTCCCTCCTCCGCAGCCTCTTTCCGCGCAGGGAATTCCGTCCCGACGGCTCGCTTCACGGGATCTACCGCTACTCGGACTGGCTGCCGATCTCGGGCACCCTCGCGAGCTTCGCGGCGCCCGTCACGTACCGGAGCGTCCGGCTCGGGTCGCGCCTCGGGCTGTCGCGCCTGTACGTCACCTTCCACGGCCTCTGGGACGAGATCGGCGCGAGCACCGAGACCGGCACCTTCAAGGATTGCGAGGCCGGCTCCGTCCTGGCGCGCTTCCCCGTCGAGTACGGCCGGACCCTCGTCGTCGCCTCCGCGGGCAACACCGCCAGGGCCTTCGTCAAGGCAGCGTCGGACAACGCCCTGCCCCTCGTCGCGGTGGTTCCCGAGTCCTCCCTCGACGGGCTGTGGATGAACGGGGAGAAAGGCCGCGC
>CAWHFT010000206.1:0-10637 GCA_963828175.1 uncultured Spirochaetota bacterium | reverse complement strand
CAAAAAGGCCAGGTCGGGCTATCGCGATAGCGGCGCTGTTGGGCTTGGCCTATGTGTGGATAGGCATCGGCGCGGCGGCGCTCAATGGGCGGCTCCCGGTCAGCTTCATGATCTCCGCGATCGCCTTCGCGGTGTACCTGCCGGTTCGGCTCTGGGTGAAATGATGCTCGACCTGCTAGGATCCGACCTTTTCAAAAACGCCACGACGGCGGGCACTATCGCTGCCCTGACGGCCGCTCTCGTCGGTTACTTCGTCGTCCTTAGGGCCCAGGCTTTCGCGGGCGAGGCGCTAACGGATATCTGCTTTGCGGGTTCGGCGGGCTCGGCACTCGCGGGGTTCAACCCCCTCCTCGGAATGATCGCATTCGCTGTCGCGGGGGCCCTCGGCCTCGGAGCTCTGAGCAAACGGGCAAAAGGCCACGACGTCGAGACGGGCATGGCCCTCTCCATGGCCATGGGACTCGGCGTCTTGTTCGTCAGCCTCTATGCCCGCTCGAGCGCCTCGCACGCCACGGCGGGGATGAGCCTCCTCTTCGGCTCGATTCTCAGCGTCAGGCCCGCCGATCTCGGCTTTATGATGATCTGCGCCGCCGTTGCCGTCGCCGTCCTCGCGGCGATCTCGCGACCGTTGTTCTTTGCGACGGTGGATCCCATCGGCGCGCGGGCCCTGGGCCTGCCGCTGCCCCTGCTGACGATCTCGTTCATGCTCGTCCTCGCGCTGACCGTCGCTATGTGCGTCCTGACTATCGGGGCCCTGCTGGCGCTCTCGCTGCTGGTAGCGCCTCCCGCCGCGGCCTTGCGCGTCGCGAGAAAGCCCGGCACTGCGATCGTCCTATCCGCGGTGTTGGGTCTGGTCGTCGTCTGGGGCGGCCTCCTCGCCTCGTTCGTGGGCCCATGGAAGCATCCACCCGTCGGCTTCTCCATCTCGACCCTAGCCGCCGCGGCGTATTTCGCCGCCTACGCGTTAGGCAGGAGGAGCAGGCGCCGCAGGATCAGAGAGGGCATGCATGCCGGAAAGGAAATCATGGGCGAGGAAAGGCATGGCCATGACCAAGGCTGACAGGATATTGGCGGCGTTCAAGGAGTTCAGCGAGCGGAGTACTCTGCCTCGGCAGATGATCGCCGATAAGCTCGTGGAGCTCGGCGAGGCCGGCGAGGCCTTTTCGATCGAGACCCTTCTCGAGGAGCTTCGGCAATCCGATGCGGGAATAGGACGAGCGACGGTCTACCGCACGATCGAGAAGCTCGCGCAGCTCAAGGTCCTGGACCGCATCGATTTCGCGGACGGCTCCAGCGCGTATCGACTATGCGAGAGCGAAGAGCACCACCACCATCTGACCTGCAGGATCTGCCATCGGGTCGTCGAGTTCGAGCTCTGCCTCCCTCAAGCCAAGATCGACGCGATCGGGCGGCGCGAGGGCTTCACGATCGAGGACCACGAGATCAGCCTCTCCGGGCTCTGCAGAGAATGTCGAGGAAAACCGGCCGCCGGCTGACGATGCTTATCCTGCGGCAGCGAGTTCTTTGCGCATCGTGTCGCGAGGATCGCCCCCGAGCTTGGCGACTCTGGCCATCTGCGTCATGAAGCGTGGTATCGATGAACCGCACAGCTTCTCGAAATAGTCATGGTAGAGTTCGGGTTCTCCTTCATAGAGCCGGTAGAGGTCGAGGTAGGCATTGTTGATCCTCTCCATGTGAAAATCTTTGTATCGGTCGCTTTTAAAGTTTTGGGCGTACTCGGACTTGAACGCTTCCGCGCGCGTGGCGATGATCGCGGCCTTCTGCCTCCGCTTTCCGCATCATCCATTCTCGTCGTGTAGAGCTTCTCCAGCTGCGCAGCCGTGCCCCGCAGCCATGCGGTGAACGCGGCGTCATCAGCGCGGTCTTTGCGAAGTTCCGTCACCTGGGGAGAGTCTTTCCCGTACTTCGATTCGAGCCAGAGTAGAGCCCCCTGGCCGCCGACGAAGACTGCCAGCTCCTCGTCGAAATCGGTATAGCCATTTACGAATACGGTCGCATGCGTGCTCTCGTGGATGATCAAGTCGGCTATGTCAGCCTCGCTGTAGCTTGACATGAACGAGAAGAGCGGATCTTTTAGCCAGCCTAGTGTGCTAAACGCGTCGACCTGACGCACCAAGGTGTCCAAGCCCTTTTTCTTGAGCCGCGAGCTCTCGGCCTGAGCCTCGCTTAAGGTGAAATACCCTTGGTACGGCAATTTGCCCACAAGGGGATAACTCCAGAGATAGCGGTTAAACGACAGCTCGGCGCATGCCGAGACTATGTCCGCCAGATGATCTCTGTCGGTCATGACGATGGACGTGTAATTCTTGGTTTGCTTCAGTCCCAGTTTTTCCGAAGCGAAAACCCGCACCTCCGCGACGCGCTCGAGCAATGCACGAACCTCAGGTGCAGTCTTGGAGTCCGCCAGAGCCTTGGCGACCGGAATCGCTTTCGACCTGATCGAGAGATAACGGGTGCCTTGCTCGGTGACATAGCAGGCCGAGATCAGCAAGCAAGCCGCGCCAATGGTCGCCGCTTTCAGAGTCTCGAAAAGAACCTTTGGATATCGCATGAGCCAAAAGTACTCCGGCCGGCGCGGTTCAGCCAATTCCGTCCGGGTCCCACGAGCCGCCTCTGACTTTTCAGCGGCCTATGACGACTCTCGTGCTATACGGAATGTTGTCGTAGATCCACTTCGCGTCTGCCAGGCTCAAGCGTATGCAGCCGTGCGAGGCTTTTCTTCCGAGCTTCCGCGCCTCATTCACGATGATGTTTCCCTTTTTGTCGATGGGTACCGAATGGAAGAGGTACTCGCCGTGATGGAGCCACGAGACCCAATAGCGCGCGCCTTCGCCTTCTTTGCGGTTATAGAACGAAAGGCCGCGTTCCCGCTGGACGTAAAAGGTTCCTGTGGGAGTCCGGTCGTCGGACGGGGTGTCGAGCCCCGAGGAAGCGATCATCGTGTAGAAGAGCCGGTCGCCCTCCATGATGTAAACGCGCTGGAGCTCGAGCGAGACTTTGATCCAAACTCTCGCGCCGGCCTCGAGTTGAGGATAGGGCCCGCCCGTCGGTTTTAGCCAGTCGACGGCTCCGGCATCGGCGGGGACGGAAACGGCGGCGGCCTCTCGCCATTGGCTAGATATGAGGAGGGCCACCATCAAGAGGCATGGCTTGACGCCGAAGCCTGTGCTCGTTCGCCTGTTCTTCATTCGACCTCGATATCGAATATCGGCATAGCCGAGAAAATCACAAAGCCGGCTCGCTCGCGTATTATTCTTGACTCACTCTGAGCTTCACTTATAATTTAGGGTTACCTAAACTATAAGTGAAGGTGGCCTAAATGAAGAACATGGCAGAAGAGAACTACCTGAAAGAGACCTACGCACTTCAATTGGATCACGAGGAAGTCACCACTTCCATGCTCGCCGAGCGAATCGGCCAAGCGGCCCCGACGGTGACGGGCATGCTCAAGAAGCTCGCGAGCCGCCAGTGGGTCACCTATCAGGCCGTATCAAGGCGTCAGGCTGACCACCTCGGGGAGGGCTGCCGCCCTGGACGTGATACGGCGCCATCGTCTCCTGGAGACTTTTCTCGCGCGAGCTCTCGGCGTCCCCTGGGACAGAGTCCACGACGAGGCCGAGAGACTGGAGCACGCCATCTCGGATTATCTGGAAGAGCGGATTGACGAATATCTCGGCCATCCGTCGAGCGACCCGCACGGCTCCCCTATTCCCGGCCCCGAATCGGCTCGATACGTGAGCCCGCCCGGCTGCGCCTCACCGACGTGCCGCCGGGCGTCTCGGGCCCGGATCGTCGAGGTCGACGATCGGGAGCCGGGCCTGCTCACCCGTCTCTCGGGCCTCCACCTGGGCCTGGCTGCCGAGATCGAGATCCTCGAGATAGAGCCGCGTCGACGGGCTCGTTACGATCCTCGTCGCCGGGAAGAAGCAGGTGCTGGGACGGAACGCCGCGAAGCGGATTCTCGTCGAAAGGATGCGGAGGAGAATGACATGCCCGAAAACGACGCTTCCGAGACGAAAGTCGCGCCCGCCCATCCCAAGCTGCAAGCGGCCGCGCGCGAGTCGATCAGCGGCAGGCGCAGGGGGATCCTCGCCGTCCTGCCCTTCCTCGGCCCCGCCTTCATCGCCTCGATCGCCTACATAGATCCCGGCAACTTCGCCACCAACATCCAGGGGGGCGCCCAGTTCGGTTACGCCCTGCTCTGGGTGATCCTCATGGCCAACCTGATGGCCCTGCTCCTGCAGAGCCTCTCCGCGAAGCTGGGCATCGCCACGGGCAAGAACTTGGCAGAAATGTGCCGGATCCGCTTCCCGCGATGGGTCTGCTACATCCTGTGGATCACGCAGGAAATCACGGCGATGGCCACGGATCTCGCGGAATTCCTCGGAGCGGCGGTGGGGCTCAACCTGCTATTGCACATTCCGCTGCTGCTGGCGGCGGTCATTACGGGAATCCTGGTCTTCGCCATTCTCGCCGTGACTCAGCGCGGGTTCCGCGGGCTGGAGCTCTTCATAGGCGGCACCGCCGGAGTGATCGCGCTGTGCTATGTGGCGGAGACCATCCTGGCCAAGCCCGATTGGGGCCAGATCCTCGTCCATTCCTTCGTGCCGAGCCTGCCGGGCACCGACGCGCTCCTCTTGTCGGTGGGCATCGTCGGGGCGACCGTCATGCCCCATGCGATCTACCTGCACTCGAGCCTCACGCAGCATCGCATCGTCCCGCGAAACGACGAGGACAAGCGCAGAATCTTCCTCTTCGAGAAGATCGACGTGGCCGTGGCGATGGGGGTCGCGGGGATAGTCAACATGGCGATGCTCTACATGGCCGCCAAGGTCTTCAACCTCACAGGCCACGCCGACGTGGCGGAGATCCAGACCGCTTACCAGACCCTCACGCCCCTGCTGGGCGGCGGAGCGGCCGCGATCTTCCTGATCTCGCTGGTAGCGTCGGGCATCTCCAGCTCGCACGTGGGCACCATGGCCGGACAAGTCGTCATGCAGGGCTTCGTCGGCTTCCGCATCCCGGTTTGGATCCGCCGAATCGCCACGATGGTCCCCGCGCTGATAGCCATCGCCCTCGGCCTCGATCCTACCAGGACCTTAGTGATAAGCCAGGTCATACTCAGTTTCACCTTGCCGATTCCCGTAATTACTTTGATCATGTTCACGATGGATCGAAAGCTCATGGGAGTCCTCGTAAACAGGCGGATCACTTCCGTGCTCGCGATACTATGTGCGGTAGTCATCCTCGGCCTCAATTTCATACTCTTGTACCAGACTTTCGGCGGGCAGATCAGCATCGGAGGGCAAAATGGAGGGTGAAAAGATGTTCCGGCATATTCTCGTTCCCCTTGACGGATCGCGGCTCGCCGAATCGGCTCTCTCCGCCGCGGGATGGCTCGCCGGTAAGCTGGGGGCTCAGGTCACCCTCATCCACATCATCGAGCGGAACGCGCCCTCGACAGTCCACAGCGACCGCCACTTGGTGACGCGGGAAGAGGCGATCGGCTACCTCGAAGAAGTCTCGCGCTCTCCCGCGTTGTCGGGCCTGAGCGTCCAAACCCACGTGCACGAAGTCGAGGTGAAGGACGTGGCGCGCAGCATTTTCGAGCATTCGGCCGAGCTGAAGCCCGACCTCATCGTCATGTGCGCGCACGGCCGGGGAGGGATGCGGAGGCTCCTGTTCGGCGCCATCGCCCAGCAGGTCATCACCCTCGGCACGACGCCAGTGCTGATCGTTCACCCTTCGCCCGAGAAGGGGGCCGAGGCGGCTGCGTGGCGGATCGGCGGCATAGTCGCCCCGATCGACGGAGACCCCGATCACGAACGCGGCCTGCCGATCGCGGCAAGCCTCGCGCAGACCCTCGCGTGCCGGCTGCGTCTCCTCATGGTCGTGCCGAAAGTCCATAACCTGACGGGCCCGGAAGTCGCCGTTTCGATCATGCTCCCGGGCTCCACCCGGACCGAGCTAGAGATGAGAAGTACGGACGCCAGGAGCTACCTCGACCGGCGGGCCGAGGAGCTGGCCAAGGCCGGGATCTCGGCGGAAACCGAGATCTCGCGCGGAGATCCGGCCGCGGCCATCATGGAAGCGGTGCGCCGCGTCTCCGCGGATCTCGTGGTCATGGGCACCCACGGCCGCGCGGGAACCGAGGCCTTCTGGGAGGGCAGCGTGGCGTCGGAAGTCGCGGCTCGGATTCGAACGTCGCTGCTTCTGGTTCCGTTGGGCAAGGGAGGCGCCTGAGCCTGGCCGCGTTCAGGCTATCGCAGCGGGAACGAGGGATAGCCCGCGGCGAGCAACTCGGCTTGGAAGTCCTCGAAAGGGTTCGGCGATGTCTCTATGGTCACGCACCAAAGGGCCTTTCCTCTCACGGTCTTTTGAATGACGGTGCCGTAATAACCTCGGCTGAAAAGCTCGGCGACGAGGCGATCCGCGTTTTCCTTTACCGCGAAGGCCCCGACCTGATATGAGAGAATAGGCTCGGTACGCCCTGCCGCTTCCGATCCGACCGATGGGCTTTCCTGGGCTGCCGCGGGACCAAAGGACAAACAGAAAACCAAGGAGGCGAGGGCGGCGACTGGCTTCGCGGCTGGCACGATATCCTTCTAGCACAATATACTGGATAATAGAACTACATGGCCGTTGGCAGGATCATACTGAGGCATTCGATCGTAAGGCGACACGCTTTACTATTTCGGCGCACTATCGCTCTCGCCGCATTGCTCATTCTCGCCGTGACGGCTGGATCCCAGTCGCCCGCCTACCCGACGATCCGAGTCCTGGGGCCCGAGGACCTGATCTTCGAGCAGCTATCCGATTCCGTCGAAAGCTTCCATCGGGGCGACCAGGCAGGCAAAGCCCCTTCAGAGCTCTCCTTCTATGCGTACACGCCCTCGGAAGACATCGACCTCTTTACGCTCGCCGCCGCTTTATCGCTGCCCTACGATTCGCCTGGCCACGCTGAATCGCCTGACGAGTGCCGACTCGATCGCCAAGGGTAGGACGCTCCTCGTACCCTCCATGCCCGGCATCTTCGTAGCGCAGTCTCCCGAGAGCGACCTGGAGTTCCTCGTGAAATCCCTCCGCTTCGAGGCGAGCACCCGGGCGTTCCGGTCCGGGCCTTCGTCGACGGCCGCCGAGCCGATTTCCTTTTCTATCCGGGCGCGGAATTCAACCCCAATGAGCGGACTTTCTTCCTTGTCGCCGGCTTCCGCTTCCCCCTGCCGAAAGGCGTCATTACCTCGGGGTTCGGCTCGAGGCTGGACCCCTTCACCGGCAAGTCGATCCGCTTCCACACGGGCATCGACATCGCTGCCCCTTACGGCACGGAAGTCTATGCGGCTCGCTCGGGCAGAGTCGAATCAACGGGCTACAGCGATGTCTATGGGACTTTGTCATCGTCGTCCATGATACGCGACCTGGGAAACGCTCTATGGGCATTGTCCAAAATCCTCGCGGTCAAGGGACAGAGCGTGAAGGAACGGGGATACGATCGGACTGGTGGGGTCTACGGGGATGTCTACGGGCCCCCACCTTCACTTCGAGACGAGGCGGCACGGAGTCGCCATCGATCCCGCCCCGCTGATGATGAGCCGCTAGGGAATCGCCACGGCGACAAGGATGTAGTAGTCCTCATCGTCCCGGCTGAACTCTATCCGAAAGCCGGCCTCCTCGGCCTCCCGCGAAAGCGCCTCTATCGGGGGCAACGGCTCCGAGGGCGGGCCGTCGGATACGTGAGCTGGCAGGGCGTTGATCGAAGAGCGCCCCTCGCTATGAGCTATCACGAGTCGGCCACCCTGGACGAGGAGTAGTCGCGCGCGCCCAAGGAAGGCGCGCCTGTCCTCGAAATGGGGAAGGCAGGAATAGGCCATAACGAGATCGAAAGCGTCAGTCGACTCATATTCCATGAAGTCGCCCGCGACGAAAGCCAGGTTCGGCGAGCCGTTCTTCCTCCGTGCAATCTCGATCATGGAAGGCGCGATATCCAAAGCGATGACGCTACCCTCGCGACCGACGGCTTTGAGCAGCGCTGGAAGCATGACGCCCGTACCGCAGCCGACGTCGAGGACGAAATCGCCGCGATGAGGAGTAGCCAAAATCGAGATATAGCGAATCTTTTCGACGGGATGAACGGCGATTTCATCCCATCGGCCCGCCATCCCGTTGAAGAATTCCAAGTTCGTCATAAAACCTCTGCACAACATTGAAGCGTCAAAAAAATGGAATCAATAGTATATTAGCCTAAACCAGATGCACTGTTCGAGAGCCGTTTTTCTTGCCCTGCTCGTGGCTGTGCCAGCCTTCTCGGCCGGCACCCCTGTCCAAAGCTTCTCGATCGATGGCTCAGGAATTGTCGGCATCGATGAGAAACTCGGCGAGAAAGTTCCGTTTGACTTGAAGTTCCACGACGAGGATGGCCAGCAGATCGTCCTCGGGAGGCTCGTAACCGCGCCGACCATCCTCGCTCTCGTCTACTACAATTGCCCGAACGTCTGCGACCTGCTCCTGACCGGAATCGCGGGCATGCTCCGTGGGCTCGATGCCGCGCCGGGAAGGATTACCGCGTCGTCACGGTCAGCATCGACGAAACCGAGACCCCCGCCGATGCGCGGCGAGCCAAAAGGATCGCCTTCGAGACGATCGAGCGGCCCTTCCCGCCCGAGGATTGGCGCTTCCTCACCGGCGACGCGCCTTCCATAGAGCGGCTACCGATTCCGTCGGCTTTCGTTTCGGCGTAACGGTAGCGGCTTCGACCATCCGGTGGCCATCATGTTCCTGGCGCCCGACGGCAAGATCACCCACTACATGTATGGGGCGGATTTCCTGCCGGCCGACGTTAAGCTGTCCCTGTTGAGCGCCGGTCGGTACCGTTGCGCCGACGATCGCCCAGATCCTGCGCTTCTGCTTCAAGACCGATCCGGCCAGCCACCGCTTGGTCTTCGCGACTTTGCGAGTGGCCGGGACCTCGACTCTTCTGCTGGCCTCGTCTTCGTCGCCTTTCTGTTTTTTTCGGGCCGGCGGCGGCAGCGCGCCGCCGCGCGTAAAGACGAGCCCGAAAGTCCGACCCGCCTACCTTGGACTAACGCCTCACATCAACGCCCTGAGATCTGCCACGATGTCCGCGGGGAGGGCATCGGCGTTGAGCACCGCGCGCAGCTGCCCCTCGGTGTCGATTATCCAGAAGGCGCGGTGTGGCTGACGTCGTATCCGCCGGCGAATCCTTGATTATCTTCTGGGCCGTGTCGAGTTCGGCTTTGCTCAAGCCCTGCGTATTGTCCAGCTCCATTCCCGACCTGCGCCGTTGGAATCGTCGCTTCGGTTTGCGTGACCTTATGCACGCCGACGCCGTAGGAGGTCCAGACTTTCGCGATTTCCGCGGGCGAGCCGGTCAAAAAGTGCCAGTAGTCGTACAGCCCGGCCTCTTTGCTGTAGCTCGCGGCCATCGCCTGCGTGTCGCGCTCGGGGTCGGTGGTGATCGCCACGAAAACGGCCTTGCTCGAGTCGGCGCCCAAGAGATCGCGAGCGGCCACGAGCTTCATCGTCATGAAGGGACAAATGTCGGCGCAGTGCGTATAGATGAAGCTGAGGACGACGACCTTGCCCTTCGTCGAGGACAGGCGGAAGGTGTCGCCTTTCTGGTCGACGAGGGAGAAATCCGCCGCAGGTTCCGGTTGCGACAAAACCGTTCCCAACAACGCGGGCGATGCCATATCCAACTGTGCCCACAGGCTCGGGCACCAGAATAGCAGGCCAAACATCATAGTAAGGAACTGACGACTTGAACGCATCCGGTACCTCCCATATACTTTATTAAAAATACTAAGTCTCTCGTGCTCATCCTAGTGGATATAAAACGAGATCCGCCGATCGGAAGCGCAACAGGCCGGGGAAGCCGTAATCCGGGGTCTGGATTTCCCGCGAGTAGCTCGGGGACACCGTAGTGAGGCAATCGGCACAGCGGATGCCCGCCTTGAGGAGGTTCACCTGGTCGTAGAACTCGAAGCCCGCATCGTGGAAAAGCTCCCAGGGGAGGCCGAAGGCAAGGAAGGCTTCCTTGGGGTAGACGCCCTGGTAGCCGAGATTGTGGATGGTGAGGACCGAGGCCGTCTTGGCGAACCGGTCGCGCTGGTCCTCGGCGCGGAGGTATACCGGGACGAGCGCGGACGGCCAAGTCGTGAGAGTGCATGATATCCGGATACCACTCCAGCTTGCGGCACAGGGCGAAAGCGGCCCGGCAGAGGAAGGCGAAGCGCTCGGGGTTGTCCGCGAAATCAGGCGTGGCCTTGGAGCCGTCGATCCCGTCCCGGCCGAAATAGGACTCGTGGTCGAGGAAGTAGACCTCGACGGCGGAGCCCGGCAGGTCGGACTTGTAGAGGCCTCGGCGGACTCCTCGCTCTTGGAGGTCGGCGCGAAGCGATCCGAGCCTCGACCGTCTCGAGCTTCGAGCGGTCTATGGAATAATAGCGCGGGAGGAGGACTCGAACCTCGTGGCCGGCCCTGGACAAGGCCCGAGAGAGGGCCGAGACCGCGTCGCCCAGGCCCCCCGCCTTGGCGAAGGGAGCGGCCTCGCTCGAGCCCATGAGGATCTTCATGAAAATTCCTCCTCGCAGGAAAGC
>CAWHFT010000205.1:0-5583 GCA_963828175.1 uncultured Spirochaetota bacterium | reverse complement strand
CCTAATTATTGCATGCGCGCGGTCCGGTGATTCCGCTCGCAGGAGATCGGTGTAGAATGCCGGGTCGTCCAGCAAAATAGCTAACCGCTTCAACGCGGCGAGGTGGTATTCGGAATCATCGGGAGACGAGACGAGCATGAATACCAGGTAGACGGGCTCTCCGTCGAGGGAAGCGTATTCGATGCCGCGCTTCGATATGCCGAGAGTTCCGCTGAGCCCCGAAAGGCCCTCCGTCTTGCCATGCGGGAGAGCGATACCTTTTTTGATTCCCGTCGACATCTTGTCCTCGCGCTGCCGAACGGCGGCCAGGACCGAGGCGCGGGGAAAATCGCTTCCCCCCTCCCTCGCGAGCATGTCGACGAGCTCCTCGAAGAGCTCGTCCTTGTCCACGCTCTCAAGGCCTATCTTAATTCTGCCTGGAGCGAAGACTTGCTGAAGAAGCATTGACGGCCCCCTCGCAAACCTCTTTATCTAATGATGCTAGGGCTCACTTGCCTGACGGGGTCGGCGCGGTCGGGGCTTCCGGCGCTGCGGGAATCCGCGCGCCGGTACCGGGCGCGCCTTGCAGCGAATCGGGAGCCGCGGACTGCGGCTTCGCGTTCCACCACTCCGTGGAGGACGTATCCTTGGTTTGGCTCTGCGCGGCCTTCTCCACGTTGCCGACGGACGACTTGTTGAGGAGGGCAAGCGAGAAAGCGCAGACGAAAAAGATGGCGCCCAAGGCGTAGGTGAACCGAACGACCACGTTGGTCGAGCGCGATCCGAAGGCGCTGCCCGAGCCGCCCGCGAATATGCCTCCGAGGGAATCGGAGTCGCTGTCCTGGATGATGACCATGAGGACGAGAAGGATGCATGCGATTATGAAGATCACGAGAAGGAAAACTCCTAATATGCCCATGTGCGCCACTCCAAATAAACAGCCATATACCTTATCCTATCCGCGATGCTCGGCCTTGTGCAACACGGTCCCGAACAAAAATCGGCGATTATTTGAACAATGCTATGGGGATGAAGGTCTCGGCCTTGAGACTGGCCCCACCGACGAGAGCGCCGTCTATATTGGGCTTGGCCATGAGGGCGGCAGCGTTATCCGCCTTCACTGAGCCGCCGTACTGGATGCACATGGACTTTGCCGCCGCGTCCCCGTACAGGTCCACGAGCACCGTGCGGATGTAGGCATGGACTGCGTCGGCGTCCTCGGGAGTGGCGGTTTTGCCGGTCCCGATCGCCCACACGGGCTCGTAGGCGATCGTGACGCTCTTTAGGGCGCTCGCGTCGACGCCTTTGAGGCCTTCGCGGAGCTGCGTGCCGACGACGGATTCGAGCTTCCCGCCCTCCCGCTCGTCGAGGGTCTCGCCTACACAGAGGATGGGCTCGAGCCCGTGCTTTATGGCGAGAAGGATCTTCCTGTTGATGAGCTGGTCCGTCTCGAGATAGCTGTGGCGGCGCTCGGAGTGGCCGAGAATGACCGCCTTGACGCCAAGGTCCTTTAGCATGAGGACCGAGACCTCGCCGGTATGCGCGCCCTGCTCTTCGGGCCCCATGTTCTGCGCGCCCACGGCGATGTTGGAGCCTTTGAGGGCGTCCGCGACCGCTGCGAGGGAGGTGAAGGCCGGAGCCACGAGAAGCTTTTCACGGCAGCCGGATAGTTTTTCCTTGAGATCCTTCGCGAGTGCGACGGACTCGGAAATAGTCTTGTGCATCTTCCAATTCCCGGCGATATAGTACGAACGCATGCTGCTCCCCCCGTATCGGCCTGGGCGCCTCGCTGGGCGCCGCGGGCTCAATTGATAGCGGATCGGCCAAATTATGGTCGACTTATCGACAGACCTCGATGCCTGGCAGCTTCTTCCCCTCGAGGAGTTCGAGGCTCGCACCGCCGCCGGTGGAGACGTGGCTCATCTTGTCGGCGAGGCCGAATTTGTTGACCGCGGCCACCGAGTCGCCGCCACCCACTACCGTGGTCGCCCCACGAGCCGTCGCCTCGGCGACTAGCTTGGCCACCTCGCCCGTGCCTTTGGAGAAAGCGTCGAACTCGAAGACGCCGACGGGCCCGTTCCAGACGATCGTCTTCGCGCCAGCGAGGACCGCCTTGTATTTTGCGAGGGTCTTGGGTCCGATGTCCATGCCCATGAGGTTGTCGGGAATGTCGAGGCCGTCGATGGCGACGGGAGGCGAGGCCGCGTCGAACTTCTCCGAGGCGACGTGGTCTACCGGCAGGACTATCTCGGCTCCGACTTTCTTAGCGGCGGCGAGGATGCTCTTCGCCGTTTCGAGTTGATCGTCCTCGACGAGAGACTTACCGATGGTATGGCCCTGGGCCTTGAGGAAGGTGTAGGCCATGCCACCACCGATCACGAGTGCGGAGGCGTTCTTGAGGAGCGACTCGAGCACCGCTATCTTCGAGGAGACCTTGGCGCCACCGATAATGGCGACCAGAGGCTTGACCGGATTCGTGACGATAGGCTCGAGGTACTTGACCTCCTTTTCCATCAGGAATCCGCCGACGGACACCTTGAGGAACTTGGCGATAGAGGCCGTCGAGGCATGGTCGCGATGCGCGGTCCCGAAGGCGTCGTTGACGAACACTTCGCCGTAGGTGGCCAGTTCCTTGGCGAGCTTGTCGCGCTCGGCAGGATCCTCGCTCGTCTCTTCCTTGTTGAAGCGGGTGTTCTCGAGCATGACGATAGTGCCGTCCTTCTGAGCCTCGATGAAGGCCTTCTTGCCGAAGCAGGAATCCTCCCCCGCGAAGACGACTGGCCGCCCGAGCTTCTCGGCGAGATAGGCGGCGACCGGCGCCATGCGGTGCTTCCCCGCCAGGTACTTGGCCTCGTCGAAGGCCTTGCCGTCCTTCTCCGCCTTTTCCTTGGCCTTCTTCGTGTCCTTCTTGGGATCGCCCAAGTGGCTCATCAGCACGAGCGTCCTAGCGCCCTGGTCCATAACGTACTTGATCGTCGGAATCGCGGCGACGATTCGGGTATCGTCCTGCACTTTCCCGTCCTTCATCGGCACGTTGAAGTCGACGCGCATCACGATGCGCTTGCCCTTGACCTGGATGTCCCTAACCGTCTTGATCATGATTGCCTCCATGAATCCTCGGTTCGCAGTAATGAAAGAGGCTGCCCAGGGACAGGTTCCCGGACAGCCCTTCGTCTCGCTCGAGCCTCTTATTTCTTCTTTCCCATGTAGTTGAGGAGGTCGACGACGCGGTTGGAATAGCCCCACTCGTTGTCGTACCAGCTCACGACCTTGAAGAAGCGCTTCTCGCCGGGAGATTGTTCTGCTTGGTTGCGAGGCTGTCGTAGATCGACGATCGGGAATCGTGGATGAAGTCGGTTGACACGAGCTCCTCGGTGCCGTAGCCGAGGATGTCCTTGAGATAGGATCTCGGATGCCTTCTTGAGCAGGCCGTCGATCTCCTCGATGGAGCTGTCCGCGAGCGGCCGTGAAGGTGAGGTCGACGACCGACACGTCGAGAGTGGGCACGCGGAAGGACATGCCGGTGAGCTTGCCCTTGGTCTCGGGGAGGACTTCGCCGACGGCCTTGGCGGCGCCTGTCGTCGAGGGAATGATGTTGTTGGACGCAGCGCGCCCGCCGCGCCAGTCCTTCTTGGAAACGCCGTCGACCGTCTTCTGTGTCGCAGTGGTGGAGTGGATCGTCGTCATGAGGCCGCGGTCGATGCCGACGCCTTCCTTGAGGAGGACGTGCACGAGTGGCGCGAGGCAGTTGGTCGTGCAGGAGGCGTTGGAGACGACGTCGTTCTTCGCGGGATCGTACTTCTCATGGTTTACGCCCATGACGAAAGTGGGGATCTTTTTGGTCTCGTCGGCGCTTTTCGCGGGAGCGGAGATGATGACCTTCTTGGCGCCGGCCTCGAGGTGGCCCCAGGACTTCTCGTTGGCGAACAGGCCCGTGGACTCGATGACGTACTCGACACCCAGCTTGGCCCAAGGGAGGTTCTTGAGTTCCTTCTCGGCCAGCACGCACCTGACCTCGTGGCCATTGACGACGAGGGTATCGGCTTCTGCCAGTGTGCTGACGCTCTTCTTGGCAGATATATTTGCCTTCATCCGGCCATGGATCGAATCGTACTTGAGCTGATAGGCGAAGTATTCAGCGTCGGTCGAGATATCGACAACCGCTACGACATCGATTTTGTCCTTGCCGAGGAGGCCCTGGTCCACGATGGCCTGGAAGACGAGGCGGCCGATCCTCCCGAATCCGTTGATCGCTACTTTCATTCGAATCCTCCTAAATGTAGTCGCCTGATTCTATATTTTTATATTGAAACCTTACTGAAAAAACTCCTTGCGTGTCAACGACTGCGCATCATAGTTCAAGTGCATCTCGCGGAGAAGGGCTTTAAAAGCATCGCGAAAGATAGTAAAATAATAGAAGCCCGGTGCCGATAGTATTGTTGTCGGATCCGATCATAGTTCCCCTCCCAGTCTACTATGGTACGTCCGACACCCTTAACGGGCGGCCGGTTTTCCCCAAAACCGGCCTTTTTTTGTCCAAACGCCGAGTTGACCAAGATGCCGGGCATGGCGTAGGCTTGCGTCATGTCGCCCGATTCCAGGCCAGCGAAGGCGGCTGTATCCTCCTTATAATCGCCGTCGTCGTAGCAGTGGTGCTTGGCGTTTGTACCGGAGTCGCCATCGCGGCGACGAGCAATACCCGCAATTCCGAGAATTTCACCAACACCGAGCCTCACCTCGGCTCGAAGCTATACGATATAAAGGGCCGGCTCATCACCGAGTTCTTCTCGGACGAGAAACGGGAAATCGTATCCATAAAGACCTGCCAAAGCACCTGATCGACGCCGTCATCACGCGCGAGGCAGATCCTTCTACCAGCATCATGGCTTCACCTTCACCAGCATCATACGGGCCGCCCTCGGCGTACTGACTCGAACGAACCGAGGAGGAGGATCGACGATAACCCAGCAACCGCGGGTGATCTCCTGATATTCGCAAGGACATAAGCCTGCGTCGCAAGATCATCGAACTCTGGACGCTCTTCACTCGAACGCCATTACACGAAGGAAGAGATCCTCGAGCTATACTTGAATCGGAGGTCATGGGCCCCGGGTATACGGCGTGGAGGCGGCGAGCAAGTACTTCTTCGGCCATTCCGCGAAGGAAGATACCCTGGCCGAATCGGCATCCTCGCGATCCAGCTCTCGAGTCCCGCGACAAGTACGACCCCTATCGCATCCCCAGAACGCCAGCGTCCGGTCGCAAGAGATCCTCGACCAATGGTCAACCTGGCTACGCGACCAAGGCTCGAGGCGGACACCTCGTACCACGATTTTTGGGACAACTTCGACTACACGCGGACCAACGCCAGCGCCTATAACCGCCGCGTTGAGGACGACAAGGCCCCCTGGTTCAGCGAGTATGTCCGGCGCCAGCTCGAGGACATGCTCTACGGCTCCCTGGACCTCTATAACGACGGTCTGATCGTCAAACCACACTCGACCTCGATCAGCAGGAGCGGGTGGACCACTGGATGGCGAAGGGCATCGCTCAGGTGAACAAGACCTACCAGGCGGAGAGCACGCAAAGCCTGGGGGGAGAAGG
>CAWHFT010000204.1:0-13172 GCA_963828175.1 uncultured Spirochaetota bacterium | reverse complement strand
CTATGTTATGTAGCCGCTTCAACCGTCGTCTTGCTGCTAAGATTTCGATCTGTCCGTCGTGGGTCACGAAGGTGATGGACTCCGCCTTGCCGCTATAGAAGCGCCGATACGGCGTCAGGATTTCGCAGTTGAACTCAGGCATGCTTCATTCCCTACGCTACAATTTTTGGCACGCTCGCGGACTTCCTCGATCGTACCGGCCATGAAGAAGGCCTGCTCGGGGATATCGTCGCACTTGCCGTCCGCGATTTCCTTGAAGCCCCTGATGGTGTCCGCGAGGGCGACGTAGCGGCCGGGCAAGCCCGTGAACTGCTCGGCAACGTGGAAGGGCTGGGAGAAGAAGCGCTCGATCTTGCGCGCGCGATAGACCGTGAGCTTGTCCTCGGGCCCGAGTTCGTCCATGCCCAGGATCGCGATGATGTCCTGGAGCTCCTGGTAGCGCTGGAGGATCTCCTGGACTCTCGTCGCGACCGCGTAGTGCTCGTCGCCGACTATCCGCGGGTCGAGGATGCGCGAGGAGGATGCGAGCGGGTCCACCGAGGGATAGATGCCCTTCTCCACGATGCGCCTCGAGAGGACGGTCGTCGCGTCGAGGTGGGTGAAGGTGGTAGCGGGAGCGGGATCGGTGAGGTCGTCGGCCGGGACGTACACGGCCTGGACCGATGTGATCGACCCTTTTTTGGTAGACGTTATGCGCTCCTCCAGCGCGCCGATCTCGTTGGCAAGGGTCGGCTGATACCCGACCGCGCTAGGGATGCGCCCTAGGAGGGCGGAGACCTCGCTGCCCGCCTGGACGAAGCGGAAGATGTTGTCGATGAACAGGAGGACGTCCTGCCCGAGGACGTCGCGGAAGTGCTCGGCCATCGTGAGGCCCGACAGGCCGACTCGCATGCGGGCTCCCGGCGGCTCGTTCATCTGGCCGAAGACCAAGGCGGTGTTCTTGATGACCCCCGACGCGTTCATGTCGGTCCAGAGGTCGTTGCCCTCGCGGCTTCGCTCCCCGACGCCTGCGAAGACGGAGTAGCCGGAGTGCTCGGTGGCGATATTGCGGATCAGCTCCATTATGATGACGGTCTTGCCGACGCCGGCGCCGCCGAAGAGGCCGATCTTGCCGCCCTTGGCGTAAGGGGCGATGAGATCGATGACCTTGAGGCCTGTCTCGAGGATCTCGGCCGAGGGGTTCTGGTCCTCGAGGGCCGGAGCGTCGCGGTGGATCGGCGAGCGCGCTGCAACGACCGGCGGGCCTCCGTCTATGGGCCTGCCGGCGAGGTCGAACATGCGCCCGAGGACTTCCTTGCCGACGGGCACGGTGATCGGGCCCCCGGTGCCGCGCGCGACGAGGCCGCGAGCGAGCCCCTCGGTCGCCTCCATGGCGACACACCGGGCAACTCCGTCGCCGGTGTGGAGGAGGCACTCCACGAGGACCTTGGTCCCGTCCTTGCGCTCGATCTCGACCGCGTCGAGGATGGACGGCAGCTCGCTGCCCTCGAAGTTCAGGTCGAGGATCGGCCCCGTTATGCGAACTACCCTTCCAACGCTTTCGCCCATATATTCTCCCTTAATCTTCGATCGCCGAGGCGCCGGCTACTATCTCCGAGACCTCGCTGGTGATGGAGGCCTGCCTCGCCCGGTTGTAGCGAAGCCGCAGCCGACCCATCATCTCATCGGCGTTCTTGGTTGCAGCGTCCATGGCCGTCATGCGCGCGGCCTGCTCGCTCGCGAAGGCCGAGACGAGGGCCCCGTAGACGATGCCCTTCAGGTATTGCGGGACGAGGGCGTCGAAGAGGCCCTCCTCGTCGGGCTCGTAGCGATAGGTCTCCGTATCGAGCGGCGCCCACTTCCTGGTCGCGAGGTCCCCGAGCTTGAGGGGCAGGAGGACCTGCATCGTGGGCTCGAGCTTGACGATGGAGTGCATCCGCGTGTAGGCGACCTGGAACTCGTCGATCTTGCCCTCGAGAAACTGGCTCGCCGCGAAGGCGGCGACTTCCTTGGCCTCGTAGACGGTCGGCTCTTTGGTGGAGACCGCGAAATCCTCGATGAGGATGTAGTTCTTCTCCATGAAATGGCGCTTCCCCACGTTGCCGATGGGCAGAAGCAGCGAATGCTCCGGGCAGGACTCCTCGACGAAATGGATCAGGGAGTGATTGTAGCCCCCGGCGAGGCCCTTGTCGGCCGTGATCACCAGAGTCGCGACCTTCCGCACGCTCTTGTCCGCGCGGGGGTCGAACCACTTCTGTCCGCTCTCCTCCGAATGGCCGATGATGTCGCGCATCGCCTCCGTGATGCCGTCGAAGTAGGGAAGCGTGTCCTCGAGCCTGCGCCTCGCCTTGCGGAGCTTCGAGGTCGAGATCAACTTCATCGCGCCCGTGACTTGGCGGGTCTGGCGGACCGACTTCATCCGGTTGCGGATGTCGCGCATCGTCTCCATGGCTAGTCGGCCTTCTTGTGGCTGCGATATTCGTCGAGGGCGCCTCGGAGCTCGGCTTCGCCCTCTGACGAGAGCTCGCCTTTGGCCTGCAGGGTCTCGAGCAGGCTCTTGTGGTTGTACTTCATGTATTTTAGGGCCTGCTCGAGGAAGCCGCGGATGTCCTCGACCTTGACCTCCGAGAGGTAGCCGTTGACCGCGGCGAAGAGGATCACGATCTCATCGGCGAGGGGAATCGGCGCGTACTGGGGCTGCTTGAGAACCTCGACCAGCCGCTTGCCGTGGGCGAGCTGGTCTTGGGTGGCCTTGTCGAGGTCCGAGCCGAACTGGGCGAAGACGGCGAGCTCGCGGTACTGCGCGAGGTCCAGGCGGATGCGGCCGGCGATCTTGCGCACCGCCTTGGATTGGGCCGCGCCTCCGACGCGGGAGACCGAGAGCCCGACGTCGACCGCGGGGCGGACACCGGAGAAGAACAGCTCCGAGAGGAGGAAGATCTGACCGTCGGTTATGGAGATGACGTTGGTCGGAATATAGGCCGAGATGTCGCCGCCCTGCGTTTCGACTATGGGAAGGGCAGTGATGGAGCCGCCGCCCTTCTCGGGCGACATCCGCGCCGCGCGCTCGAGGAGGCGGGAGTGCAGGTAGAAGACGTCGCCGGGGTAGGCCTCGCGTCCGGGCGGCCTGCGGAGAAGCAGCGAGAGGGCGCGATAGGCGACGGCGTGCTTGGAGAGGTCGTCGTAGATGACGAGGACGTCCTTGCCCTCGTCCATGAAGTATTCCGCGACGGCGCAGGCCGAATAAGGGGCGAGATATTGGAGGGCGGCCGTCGACTTGGCCGTGGCCGCGACGATGATCGTGTAGTCCAAGGCTCCGTAGCGGCGAAGGGTCTCGACGACCTGGGCGGTCGTGGAGGCCTTCTGTCCGATGGAGGCGTAGATGCAGACGACGTTCTGGCCCTTCTGGTTGATGATCGTGTCGATAGCGAGCGCGGTCTTGCCCGTCTGGCGGTCGCCGATGATCAGCTCGCGCTGTCCGCGGCCGATGGGGATCATCGCATCGAGGGCGAGTATGCCCGTCTGGAGGGGCACGCCGACGCCTTTGCGGTCGATGACGGAGGGGGCGCGCCGCTCGATGAGCATGTTGCGCTTGGCCTCCACGGGCCCGCCGCCGTCGATCGGCACGCCGAGGGGATCCACGACACGGCCGAAGAGGTCCGGGCCCGCCGGCACCTCGACGACGCGGCCGGTGCGGCGCACAGTCTCGCCCTCGCGCACCTTGTCCTGGTCGGAGAACAGGATGCAGCCCACGTCGTCCTCGTCGAGGTTGAGGGCCATGCCCACGCCCCCCGACTCGAATTCGACGAGCTCCCCGTAAGAACACGAGTCGAGGCCGTACACGCGGGCGATACCGTCGCCGGCTTGGACGACCGTCCCCACTTCCTCCCGGTCGAGGCGGTCCTCGAAGGCGGCGAGGCGCTCTCGCAGGATTCCGGTGACTTCATCGGGTCTAAACGGCATATGTCATCCTTCTCCTCGCGGAAGCCCGCTCGCGCCCCCGGCAATGCCGGGCGACGCTCCGAGCGGAAGCGCGAACTCTCGCCTGAGCCGCTCGAGGCGGCCGGCGATAGAGTAATCGATGCGAAGCGAGCCCGCCCTGAGGCGGTAGCCCGCGATGAGTTCGGGATTGATGCGGACCGTGGCCCGCGTGGTGGACGCCCCCGCATAGACAGTCCAGGCCGACGCGACGCGCTCGAGCGCTTCGCCGGCCATCTCCCGCGCCGCCTCGACGTCGAGGCGGGCTATGCCCTCGTCGGCGTCGCGCAACGCGCCGTAGGTGCGCGCGATCTGCGGCAGGAGGTAGGTCCTGCCCTTTTCGACGATGAGGGAGCAAAAGCGCTCGAAGGAGGCTGCGCCCACGGACGCCACCTTGGGGGCGGCGAGCGAGGCCGCGAGGACCGATACCTTGTCGGCCTTGGAGACCGTGGGGTCGCTGAGGAAGTTACGGATCGCGCGGTCGCGGTCGATCGCTTCGCCCAGGCCTTCGAGAGCGGCGGCGAAAGCGGCGCGGCTCTCGCGGTCCGGCGCCGCGAGGAAAAGGGCTCGCGCCCAGGCGCGGCGCCTATCGGGCACGGCCTGCCTCCAGCTCGCGCACCAGGACGTCGGCGGCGCGAGCGTCCTCGGCCGACGCGGCGCGGCCGACGAGTTTGCCGGCTACCTCTGCGGCGAGGGCGGCGATGTCGCCGGCGAGGGCCTGGCGAGCCTTCTCGCGCTCGCGCTCGGCGGCCTCCTCGCCTCGACGTCTCGTCGCCGCGGCCTCGGAGAGGGCCTTGTCGAGGAGGGCCTTCGACTCTTCCCTCGCCCGGTCCTCGCCTTCCTTGACCAGTCTCTCCGCCTCTTCATCCGCATGGGCCATGAGGGCCTCGTAGCGCGCCGCCAACTCCTCGGCCTGGCCCTTCATGATGGCCGCGTCCGAGAGGGCGTCCTTGATCTTCTTCGTCCGCGCGTCCATGAAATTGGTGACGGGCTTGAAGAGCAGCTTCCTCAGCACGAGAAAAAGGACGAGGAAGTTGACGATGGTGATGAAGAAGGTGACCGAAAAGTTGAGCACGATCTATCTCCCTAGCCAATAATTCGCGTGAATCATGGTAGCTTTTCCAAAATGCATCCGCATTTTGAAAAAGTCTCCTACTTGAAAATCAGCAGGAGGGCGACGACCAGGCCATAGATGGCCGTGGCCTCGGCGAGGGCAATGCCGAGGAGGAAAGCTCCCTGTATCTTGCCGGAAGCCTCGGGCTGCCTTGCGATGGCCTCGGAGGTCTTGCCGGTGGCGAGGGGTATGCCGAAGCCCGCCCCGAGTCCGGTGAGGACCGCGATGCCGGCCCCGATCAACGCAGCAGATTGAACGTCCATGATTCCTCCTATTCGATTGCCTCGGCGATATAGATCGTCGAGAGGAACGCGAAAACGACGGCTTGTATGAGGCCGTCAAAAAGATCGAAGTAAAGCCCGAGGACGGGCGGCACGATGACGGGCATTACCGCCTCGACGAGGAGCATGATGATATAGGCGCCGAGGATGTTGCCGAAGAGGCGGAGGCAGAGAGACATCGGCTTGATGGCGTACTCCATCAGGCTGAATGGAAAGGGCAGCGGCGTGACGAAACTCTTCAAGAAGCCCTTCGCGCCTTTATAGCGGATGCTCGAGACGATGACGGTGAGGATGACCGTTATGGCGAAGGCCGCCGTGACGTTGATGTCGCGCGTCAGCGGCTTGATGACGAAAGGCGGCTCGAAGTTGTGGCCGAAAAAGGTTCCACCCATGGGCGTCAGCATCGGCGCGAGGTTCGCGACGATCATGAAAATGAAGATAGTGCCGAGGAAGGCCGCGAAGTCCTTGCCGTGGTGCCCGGCGTTCTCCGTCACGAAGTCGTTGATGAAGCCGATGAGCGACTCGACGAGGAGCTGCGGCTTTTTGGGGATCTCGCGGAAACGCCTGGTCAGAAGGAAGGAAGCGCCGATCAGGACGGCCATCACCACCCACGTCGCGACTACCGTATCGGAGATGGGGATCGTCAACCCGAAGGCGTGGATGGTGAAGACGGTCTTGATGCCGATCCCCGCGACGATTTTCTCGCTGATCGACATGACGTGCTCCGGCGCGCTCACGGCTTGACCCCCGAATGTCCCGTCGCGCCGGAATGGCCCGACGCACGACGGGAGCCGCCGATCAAGGCGCCGACCCCTGAATAGAGGGCGAGCGCCGACATGCCCAAGGGGCCGGCGACGGCGGCGGCGACCGCCCATGGCAGGGCCGGGCGGACGCGAAGAGCCACTGCAGCGATCGCCGCGACAAGGGCTGCGAACCCGAGGATCCAGCCGGATGCGGCGAAGACGCGAAGGTTCGACTTGGCCGCCCGGCCCATCGTGGAGGCGAAGAAGGCCAACGACGCGTAGCGCCCGATGGCGAGCACGCCTATTGCCGCGGAGACGAGGGCCGCGTCTCGCGATGAGAGGAGGGCCGCCAGGGAAATCGAAGCCTGGAGGAGGGCGACGATCAGGAGGCTACGCGCGGAAAGGGCATCCATACTCACTCTCGATCAATCCTTGAAGAAAAAGTCGTCGGGAAAATACCTGTTTAGCGTCTCATCGTCAATACACTGCTCGCACTTAATGCGTTTGAATGTGTCCTCGAGGTAGCCTTTCGTCAGGTAATAAGCCCCGAGGAAAAAGAAATCCCCCACTTGGTCGAGGGCTTCCATCAGGGCGTAGATGCGATGGGCTCCCTCGACCTCCTCTCCCTCGACTATATGCTCGGTCACCGCCTTGCGGTCGAGGTTGAGCGAGTAGGTGAGCTCGGACAGCGGAACGGAATGGGCGCAGTATTCCTTTCCCACCATGACGAAAAAGGCGCCGATCTCGTTCTTGTCCGCGCTCTTGTCGAACCAGCGGCCGAGCTTGCGTATGATCTCCGAGTGGATGGACAGAAGCTCGGCGTCCTCGATCCCATTGAGCGCCGCGACGTTCTCGGCCTTGCGAAGCTTGGCGAGCCAGCGCATTCCTACGCCTGGCGCGGCCCCTACGAGGATATCGTCCAAAGATTTGAGCAGCATGTCGGCTCCTATTTCCCGGCCCCTGCCTCGGCGACCGCGAGGAGACCCAGGACCTCGTCGACGGTTGCCCTGCGCTGGGCAGGTCCCGGTATCTCGGCGATTCCGTCTCCCGGCTGGGGGCCGTACTCGCCGAACTGTGCGTGATTGCCGCCTGCGATCTCGACGTAGCGGCTCCCGGTGGGCAAGCGGTCTCGTGCCGCCGCGATCGTGGCGGGAGTTGCCAAGGCATCGCGCGAGGCGCCTACGGTTACTACGGGCACGGATGCGCGAGAGAGGTCGGCGTCCATGCCAGGATAGGACGCGAGGAGCACCAGGCCAGCCACGGCCAGCGTCCCCTTCTTGGAGGACGCGTTGCGCGCGACAAACCAGGCTGCGGCCGTTCCGCCAAGCGCGTGGCCTCCCACCACCCAACGAGCGACGGCTGGATCCTCGGCCGCCGCCCGCTCGGCTCTCGAGGGGTCGAGCGCCGCGAAATTGAGCGGCATCGACGCGAGGAGGACCGCGTATCCCGCCTCAGCGCAGGCCCTGCCTAGATAGGCGTAGGCCTCGGGCGGCACCCGGGCTCCGCAATAGAACACAAGACCCGAGGCCTTGGCCGCGGCGATCGGCGCGAAAAGAATGCCCGCCGGCCCGATCTCGACGCGGACGGCGGCATCGGACAGCAGAAGGCTCTTGTCCTCGAGGGCCGGAAGCGGCTTGAAGAAGAAGGCGCCGGCTACAGCTGCCGCCCCGATAAGGGACGCGGCTAAGACTGGACCTGGACTGCGCTTCTTTTTCATGGCAGGGTTTCAGCCTAAAGCAACGAAGGGATCGTGTCAAACCCGTGGCGAAGGCGGCTATTCCACGCCGCGTGGCTTTTCGATACAATCCTGAAAGTCAAAGTCGTTGGAAGGCGAGACGCATTCCGGCGCAGGGGAGAGCGACGGTGTCCCAGCACAAGGATTGGAAGCAGCGACTGGACGAAAAATCGGCGAAGAGAGTGCTCGCGGAACTCTACGGCGACGACGCCGCGGCCCAGCTCAAGCGGTACGTGGGCCTCGCCGATGCCGCGGCCAGCGGGGCCCCGAAAGCCGAGCTGCGCTTCTATTCGGCCCCGGGACGAACGGAGCTCGGCGGCAATCATACCGATCACAACCGAGGACGAGTGCTCTGCGCTGCGGTCAGGCTCGACGCCGTCGCCTGCGTCGCGGCCTCGTCGGACCAGGTCGTCAGGCTCGAGTCGGAGGGCTATCCCGACCCGATCGTCGTCGACCTGGCGTCGCTCACGCCCGTTCCCGCCGAGAGGGGAACGACGGCGGCCCTCGTTCGCGGCGTCGCCAAGGCTATGGCCGGCCGCGGGGCCGCTCTCGTCGGCTTCTCGGGCCGTATGAGCTCCAGCGTCCTGCCCGGCTCGGGCCTCTCGAGCTCCGCGGCCGTCGAGGTGCTCCTCGGGACGGTCATGGCGGACCTCGCCGGCCTCGACGTCCCGGCCGTGGAGATCGCCAAGATGGGCCAATACGCCGAGAACGAGTATTTCGGCAAGCCGTGCGGCCTCATGGACCAAACGGCCAGCGCCGTGGGGGGCATCGCCTCGATCGATTTCGCCGAGCCGAGCGAGCCCAAGGTGGAGCAAGTCGAATACGACTTCTCCAAGAAAGGCTACGACCTCGTTGTCGTGAACACCGGAGGCAACCACGCCGACCTGACCGCCGACTACGCGGCGATCCCGACCGAGATGAAGGCCGCGGCCGCCGTCCTCGGGGCTCGCTACCTCGGCGAGGTCAAGGGCGTGGACATCGTCGCCCGCGGGCCTGAGATCCGCCAGGCCTGCGGCGACCGCGCCTTCCTCAGGGCCATGCACTTCGCCGCGGAGAACGAGCGCGTCCTCGCCATGGCCAAGGCCCTCGACGACGACAGGCTCGAGGCCTACCTCAAGCTCGTCAGGAAGTCGGGACGCTCGTCCTGGGAGCTACTGCAGAATGTCTACGCGCCTTCCGTCCCCGACGACCAGGGCCTCTCCGTCGCCCTCTCGCTCAGCCAGAACTACATCGGCGGAGACGGAGCCTGGCGAGTCCACGGCGGGGGCTTCGCGGGGACGATCCAGGCCTACCTGCCCCACAAGCGCACGGCCGGCTACCTCGAGCTCATGACGCGCTACTTCGGGCCCGCCTCGGTCATACCGATCTCGGTGCGCGAGCGCGGCGCCATCAGGGTACCGCTGTAGTGAGCGCCGAGCGGAACGGGTTCCGGAAATACCTCGGCCGCACGGCCCTGATCAGCCTAGGGTTCTTCACGATGAACCTGATGGATCCGCTGTACGACAACTTCGTCCCGCTTTTCCTGAAGAACTACGTGCGATCGATGGGCGTTCGCAACGTCATCATGACCATCGACAACGTCTTCGCCCTCCTGCTGATACCCCTCGTGTCAGTGTGGTCGGACAAGGCCAGGACTAGGATCGGGCGGAGGATGCCCTTCATCCTCGTCACCCTTCCCCTGAGCGCGATACTCTTCGCGGCCCTGCCCTTCGCAGCCGTCGCGTCCTTCGCGGCCCTCCTCTCTCTGATAGTCGCCCTCAACGTCTTCAAGCAGGGGGCCCGGGGGCCGATCGTGGCGCTCATGCCGGACATCATCCCCGGGCAATTCCGCTCGGAGGCCAACGGAGTCATCAATATGGCCGGCGCGGCCGCGGGCATCATCGCCACTCTGGCCCTCGGGCCGCTGATGAATCCTTCGATCACCCTTCCCTTCCTCGGGGCGACCACCGGGAAAGCCCCGTTCGTCATCGCCGGCGTCCTCGTGGTCGCGAGCGTCGTCCTTCTCTTCGCCTTCGTGAAGGAAGGCCGATCCGGCGAAGGCTCGCAGGCGGGCGAGACCGAGGAAAGAGCCCCCGTTCTGGCTTCGTTCCGGGCGATAGCCGGGGCCGAAGAGAAGAGCGCCCTCCTCATCCTCGTCGCGATCTTCCTCTGGTTTTTCGCGTATCAGGGCGTCCTGCCGTGCCTGAGCACCTACATGCTCGACGTCATCGGCGTTTCGGTGGGACAGACTTCGCTCGCCATGGGAGCGGCGGCGGTGGCGATGGTGGTTTTCGCGGTCCCAGCGGGCGTCCTCGCGGCGAGGCTCGGCCGAAAGCGGGTCGTGCGCGGCTCCCTCCTCGCCTTGGTCGCCGTGTTCATGGCGATATTCCTCCACGAGAGCGCGACGAGGGCGCTCGGCCTCTCCGCCCCGGCTCGGCTCTACAGCTTCCTCGCCCTCATGTTTCTGTTCGGCGCTTTCTGGATAGCGATTGTCGCCAACTCCTTCCCCATGCTGTGGCAAATGGCCACATACGCGAACATGGGGATATACACGGCAGTATATTATGTGGCGAAGGAATCGTCCTCGATCGTCTCCCCGCCGATCACCGGGCTATCCTCCGACCTTTTCGGCATTCGCTCGATCTTCCTGATCGCCGCGGTCTTCATGCTCGCGGCCTTCATCGTCATGGGTTTCGTAAAGCGGGGAGAGGCGGAGGATTGATGGACGCTATAGAACGATCGGTACGGCTCCTGCTCGAATCCTACGAGAGCCAGGGCGGCGTCAACCACGCGAGCGGCCCCAACCTCCCGAGCCGGGAGGCCGTGATTCGCGCGCTCGCCGACCTCCAGACCCTCGTCTTCCCCGGCTTCCGCGAGGACGAAGACATCGACGACTTGAACATCGGGTACGTCGCCGGCGAGCTCGCCCATCGTGCCGCGAAGGTGCTCGTCCGCGAGGCGTCGCGGAGCCTCGAGTACAAATACCGCATGAGCGGCGCGAACGGCTGCCCGGCCGCCTGCAACATAGAGGCGACCGATCTCGTCTCGGACTTCTTCGAGGCTCTTCCCGGCATCCGCAAGCTCATCATGGAGGACGTCGACGCGGCTTTCAGGGGCGACCCGGCCGCCAAGACCGTCGAGGAGGTGATCCTCGCCTACCCCGGACTCGAGGCGGTCGTCGTCCACCGCATCGCCTATTTTTTCTGGGAGGCGGGCCTGCCCCTCATCCCCCGCATGATGAGCGAGCACGTCCATAGCAAGACGGGCATCGACATCCACCCCGGCGCCACTATCGGCAAGCGGTTCTTCATCGACCACGGCACGGGCGTCGTCGTCGGGGAGACCGCGATCATCGGCGACGACGTCAAGCTTTATCAAGGGGTCACCCTGGGAGCGCTCTCGGTGCGCAAGGGCGAGAGCGAGGTCAAGAGGCACCCCACCATCGAGGACGAGGTGACCATCTACTCCGGAGCCACCATTCTCGGCGGCAAGACCGTAATCGGAAAGGGTTCGGTGATAGGCGGCAACGTTTGGCTGACGACCTCCATACCGCCTTTTTCCCGCGTTTACCTTCCCGAAGGCGACCACCTGGCGCGAATAGAGCTCCAGTTCCTAGACAAAGGAGCCAGCATTTGACCAAAACGAGACGAAGGCTGTAAAATATGCTTTGAAATCCGCCAAGGAGGCATGCCGTGAAATCCCAGGATAAACAGAAAAACGAAGAGAAGAAAAAGCCCCAGAAAACCCTCAAGGAAAAACGCGCCGAGAAGAAGGCCAAGAAGGACACCAAGACCTCCGAGGCCTAGACAGGGTGGCGACTCGCCCGAAAAACTCTCGCTCAGCTCAGAAAATGGTCACCTCTCCCGCCTGTCCGCCTTCCTCCACCGAGAAGCGGCCAATCGAGCCGGCGACCTTCTTGTGCGTGAAAATAGTGAAGCGCTCGACCATGCGGTGCAGTCGCTCCGAATCGAGGGCGCTGATCGACGCGCTCCGAGTCGGCCCCCAAAATCGACGACTTGAACTCGGAGAGGCTCGTGCCCACGGTCTGCAATCCCTCGTGGAGCGCCCGGAGCCGCGAGAGCTCCTCGCCCGCGCGCGCCTATGAGGACGATGAATTCCTCGGTATAGAGGGAGAACCCCTCTATGCCGGACGCGCAGCGAGTCCTGGTCCGAAGAAAGCCGCCCGATGTCTTCCTCGACCGCGCGAAGAGTGGACACGAGCCGCTCGTCCTCGACGCCCTCGCCATCGGAGCCCGGCGCGCGCGACGCACTGCGCTGGACGGAATATCCGCCGAGGGCGCCGATCGCGAGGCTCGTGAAGTCCTTGGTGGTTTCCATGGCCGCGCCGACGTCGGCTTCTATGCGAGCGGTGAGCTCGATCATGCCGCCGACGGTAGTGGCCACCCCCGCAAGCGAGCTCGTCTTGGCGACCTCGATCCGGGACGCGACGACGATGTTCTGGAAACGCGACAGGAGGGCCGCGAGGCCTATGAAGCTTTTTTCGAGTCCTGCGACTTGATCGGTCAGGCGCGAGGATAGGAGCACCACCTTGCGCTTGAGCTCGAGGTACCGCTCCGAGCCCTTCTCGAAGACTCCGGCGTCCGCGCGGGATCCGCCCGATGCATGGGCCGCGAGATACTCGCGGCGCTTGCGCTCGCTCTCGCCGACTATCGAGCTCACCGTCGCGATGTCGGCGCCGAAGGAGAGGGCGCTCGTGTCGAGCTTCGTCGCGACTTCCTCGATGAGGTTCCCCGTCAACTCGGCGACGGCGGCTACGAAGCTCGGGTCCTCGGCGCACGCCTGTCGCGCCCCCTCGAGGGAATGCCGACGTGCTGAAGGGACTGCCGGACGATGTCCTGGAGCTGTATCTCCCCATTACGCGAAGTACGGGCTCTCGGACGCTCGGGCCTCCCCGAGGAGCACCGAGAAAAAAGACCTCGCCTCGCCGAGGGCCCGCTCCATTTCATCGTAGCCCTCGCCGAGAGTCCGGTCGATTGGGGCGAAAAGTCTCGCTGGAAAAGCTCCCAGCTCGGCGAGGGCGTCGCGCACGTGTTTGAAGATACCGAGCAGCGAGCGGCCTCTGTGTGACGCCTTCGGTCAACTGATCGTGCGCTGCACAGCCGCTTGAGCTCGTCCGTGATGACGGAGAAGGCCTTGCCCGCGGCTCCCGACTTGAGGGCGACCGTCATCGCGTTGAGCGAGATTATCTCCATCTCCTCGGAATCGGCGTGAACGCGCGAGATGATCTCTTCGAGGGTGGAGAGTCGGGCTATGCCTTCGTTGATCCTCGCAAGGAAGGAGGAGTCGCGCTCGCGAAGGCCGTTGAAGAAAAGCGCCGCCGACTCGACGAAGGCGCGGTCGTC
>CAWHFT010000203.1:0-7318 GCA_963828175.1 uncultured Spirochaetota bacterium | reverse complement strand
TGCGGACGATGGCGCGTCCGACGGCGACGCGCTGGCGCAGACCGCCCGAAAGCTGCTTGGGCCTGCGCTCGAGCAGCTTCTCGATATCCAGGGTCCGGGCGGCTTCCTTGACGCGCTTGTCGATCTCGTCCTTGGGAAGCTTGCGGATCCTGAGCCCGAAGGCCATGTTCTCGTAGACAGTCATGTGAGGGTACAGAGCGTAATTCTGGAACACCATCGCGATGTCGCGATCCTTGGGCGGGACGTCGTTGACGAGCTTGTTGTCGATGAGCAGCTCGCCCTCGGTGATGTCCTCGAGGCCGGCGATCATGCGAAGCGTCGTGGACTTGCCGCAGCCCGACGGGCCGACGAAAATCACGAACTCCTTGTCGTTGACGGTGATGTTCGCGTCGTCGACGGCGCGAACATTGCCTTCGTAGACCTTCCCGATCTTCTTGAGTTCTACCTTTGCCATGGAATCCTCCCTATAGGGGTTATGTTAGTGGTCGTAAGTATATAGGGGGCAGGAGCTTCCGTCAAACGCAATTACAGGACTGAATCTCGAAAACGCCATGCATTCATGAGAATGCCGAAGGCCACGGCGACGTTCAGGGAGCCCTTCGCTCCAGCCATCGGAATACTCACGGTGCCGTAGGTGCAATGATCGCGGGCTTGTCGGGATAGCCCCAACTCTTCTGAACCGAGTACGGCTATTCCCTTCTCAGGAAAAGAAAACGTGTCGATGGGCTCACCACCGAGCTCGAGGGCGAAAACCGAGGTTTCGGCTGCGAGGCTTTCGAGGGCCGCTCTCTTCCAGGCCATGAGCCCGACCGCTCCCATCGCGCTCCTTTGGGCGCGCGGGTGAAGCGGGTCGGCGCATGAAGGGGAGAGGAGGAGTTCTTCGACACCGAATGCGTCCGCCGTACGGAAAATCGAGCCCACGTTGAACGGCGAGCGCAGGTCCTCGAGGAAAGCCTTTCTTCCGGGGGAAACGGTCCTCGAGGACGGATCAGGCAGGCCGGTGCTCGGATCGAGGAGGTCCCAATCGGCCGGTGCTTGCCCCGTGGCGGCGAAAAGGGCATGTCTGAGCGAGTCTACCGCTCGCGTGAGCTCCGTCCCCCGAATTACTCGTGTCGAGCTCCAGCGCTGCCGCCTAACCGCCGGGGCGTCGTTCTCGACGAGGAGCTTCGCAAGCCCTTGGCAGTACGGTTGAATCGAGAGTTCGGTCTTCGGGGCTGAAAAGAAGCTTCCGCTCGATTTCGCTCAGCACCAAGGCGGCTTTCCGCATGCGGTGCCGAGGCGCGAGCTTCGCGAGCTTGGTGATCGGAATCACGGTGCGCTAGAAAGCCGTCTTCACGAAGTCGAACACGTCGTCGACCGAGGCGGCGCGCGGAGGTAGTTCATGAAATCGAGCTCGCGCGCATCGCGGGCCGACTCCACGAGGCGGTCGAGGACGAGATCGAAGTCCTTGAGCCGCGAGGGGACTTTCAGCAGCCCGAGCCTCGTGCGCAGCCATTCGACGGACTTGGCCGCCGCTTCTTGAGGGCTCGAATCGGATACGTCCTCGCCGAAGAGCGTCGCGAGAGCGGCCACCTTCTCGAGCCTGCTTTTCGAAGCCAGCTCCATGGAGTAAGGCAAGAGAATGGCCGCGAGGGCGGCCTTGGGCACGGGCCAACGGGCGTTTATCGCGAGAGCCAAGGCGCAGCCGAGGCCGGGAGCGCTCATGCCTTGGCCGAGAGACGATAGGAAGGAGCCCTTCCACCCTTCGGCCCGAGCCGCGGGATCGTCGGGCCTCGCGATCAGGCCGTTGAGAGCGAGGGAAAGGGAGACTGCTGCCTTTTCGAGGAGGAGATCGCTCATGAACGACGATTTCGCCGAGACATAGGCTTCGACCGTGCCGAGCAGGGAATCTATCACGCAACTCGCCGCGAGCTTGGGTGAAAGCGATGCGGAGAGCCCAGGATCAACGAGGGCGATGGCGGGAGCCGACCCGGGGATTCGGGCGAGCCGTATTCGCCGATCTCGGCCGTCGGACAAGAGGACGCAGTCTTGAGTCAAGAAAGGGTGGCGCAAGGAAGTCGGTATTTCGACGAGGGGCACCCGATCGCCCTTGACCTCGGCGCCGTCCAGGGCCGAGTCGACGTCAAGCTCGCCCAAGGCGAGGGCCGCCGCCGCACGGCCGATCATGAGGGTCTTTAGGCCCCCGAGAGCTATGATGAGCGGCGACCGAGACCCCCGCGCGAGGCGCAGGGCGTCGTCGGCGACGCGACTCGTCGCCCGATCCCCCACTTCGTCGAAGACGAGTACCTGGATGCCCCGCTCTTCCAGAAGCGATTGTACGCGTTCGACAGTCCGCGATTCGTAGAGCAGGGGGTCGGCGACGAGCATGCAGCGGGACTTGCCTTCGCCGGATAGCTCGCCTGCCAGGAGGGGCAGCCTCAGCAGGGCATCGGGCCCGACCCAGATGCGAGGACGTACGTGGAAGCTGAAATCGGGCACCTCGTCCCTCCCAAGCCAATTTCAAAACTCCGCAGTATCAACAAAAAAGGCGGAAGTCACGCTCCCGCCTTGAATTACCGAAAGGAAACGCGGTCGCTGGCCGCGGGAGACTATTAGGAGCCGAAGAGCTGGTCGATGATGCGGTCGGCGGTCATGGACACGACGGCATCGTCAATATAGGAAGGCTCGTTGATCTTGGCCTTGAGCTCTTCGATCCGGCTCGACCTGGTCTCGGGCGCCGCTTTGACGGCTTCGAGAGCATTGAAAAGATCGGCCTTCTGCGCGGCATCCGAGGAAATGGAGATGGAATCGCCTCCGCGCGCCTTTTCGGCCTTCCCGCCAGGGGAGGGCTTCTGTGGGTCCCGGATCGGATCTATGGAGTTCAGCCGGTCTATGGTCATCTCGCTCCCCTGCCTTTCAACAAAAGTATCGGCGTCCGGACATGAATAGTTTACGCCAATTCCGAGCCAGCGACAAGCACGGAGAACTCTCCCCGGGCCTCGCCCCTGTTTTTGAGGATATCCAGGACTTCGGAGGCGCTTCCGGAGAGGAATTCCTCGTGGATCTTCGTCATCTCGCGGCCGAGGCACACCTGGCGCGCCGGATCCGCCAGAGCGATCTCCTCCATTAAAGCGACGACGCGATGCGGCGATTCGTACAGGACGAAGGCTTCCTCTCTGCTCATGAGCTGGGCAACCCTGGCCCGGCGCTTTCCCGGCTTGGGAGAAGGGAAACCGTCGAACAGGAAAGATCTGCCGCCCATGCCCGCGGCGCTGACCAGCGCGGCGAAGGCCGAAGGTCCCGGCAGCGGGATCACCTTGTGCCCGGCCTCGCGAGCCCGTCGCGCCAGCATGGCGCCGGGGTCCGACAGTCCAGGCGTTCCGGCATCGCTGCAGTAGGACACGGTCTTGGCTTGCTCCAGGAGCGCGAGAATCCGCGCGGCGCCACGGGCCTCATCATTGGCGTGGTAGGAAATGAGAGGCTTGCGTATCTCGAAATGGCTCAAGAGCTTGAGGGTGTGGCGTGTGTCCTCGCAAGCGATGGCATCGGCGCCCTTGAGAGCCTCGAGCGCCCGGAGGGTGATATCCCCGAGGTTTCCGATCGGCGTGGCTACGAGACAGAGAGTGCCCATGCGCGCGAGTATGGGACCGTGGGGCGAGAGGGTCAAGGATGCCGGCCGATCGGACTAGCTAGATAGTGCCTCTTCCATGTATAGTGCTTCGATGGCGGTTTTGGTCGCTGCCCTGGTAGCGGCTCTCCTTCTTGCTGCGGCATTCCTCGGATCGCGAATCAGGCTTTCGCGATCGCCGATCCGGGCGTCGTCGCGCCGGCGAGTCGGCGCCGCGAACGCGACAAAAAGCCACAGGTCCTGCCCCCTCTGCCGCTCCGTCCTGAGTCCTGGGCAAAACGTCAAATCGAGCCTATTCCCGGGTAAGGCCGACCGGATAATGCACATATTCGGGTGTCCTTTTTGCTGGCCGGCGAGGGCTTCGATGCCCAGGATTTGCCCGGTCTGCGGCCGCGCCCTGGAACCGGAGGGATGGGTGGTAGCGCGCTATTTCGAGCGTCCGGGCCTGGGCGGTGTCCCCGCGCGACGTCACGTCCACGTGTTGGGTTGCGCGGGCTGTCGCGAATGACCCTCAATTTCGCGGATGGTTCCTAAGGGAGAGAAGAACGATGGAAGGTCCTCAAGTCAAGAAGCTGGGGCTGCTCGGAGTATTCCTGGGCTTGTTCGTCCTCGTCGGGACGCTCTTCTATCCTTTCCTCACAGTGATCCTCTGGTCTGGCATCTTTTACGCTTTCCTGTTTCCGCTGTATCGCAGGCTGAGTGCGCGCAGGGACAATACCGCGCGGGCCGGCGCCGCTCGAACCGCCATCGCGGCAGTCCTCGCCCTCGGCGGGGTGCTCCTCATCGCCGTGCCCGCAGTCTTGCTCGGCCTGACCATGGTCAGGCAGCTCGGAGGTATGCTCCACAGCGCCCTCGAGGAGATCGAGAAAAACCCGAGCATCATCGGCATATCCCCGACGGTCCTGTCGCCACGTTCCTCTATAATTTGAGCGACGGATCGATCGACATCTCCAAGCTGAACATTCCCAATGAGATTAGTTCGATCCTCAGCCTGCGCACGGACCGCCTCATCGTGCTCTCGGGCCAGTTCCTCAAAATCAGCGGAAGCATCCTTCTCTCCCTCGTATTCATGGTATTCACGCTGTTCTTCCTCCTCCTCGACGGACGGCAACTGATCAAGGTGCTCATCAGCGCCATCCCGATCGAGAAGAACTACACGTCGATCTTCCTGCGAAAGTTCCGCGACATGGGGCGACACCTCGTGACCGGCTATGTCGCCATCGCCGCCATGCAAGCCCTGGTCATGTTCCTCCTCTGCCTGATCTTCAAGGTCAAGGGAGTCCTCGTCATCGCGGCCCTCACTGCGATAGCGTCTTTCATCCCCATGGTAGGCACGGCGCTGGTGTGGCTCCCCGTCTCGGCAAGCAAAATCTTCGTCGGCGACCTGACGGGGGGAATCCTCTTCTTCGTCTGCTCGGCCATCCTCGTCTGGACCCTGGACAATTTCATACGGCCAATCCTTCTCCACGACCGTCTCAAGATCCATCCTCTCCTCATTTTCTTCTCTATCCTCGGAGGGCTCCAGGTCTTCAAATTCAACGGCATCGTCCTCGGGCCCATCATTCTCATCCTCTTCTTCACCTCGCTCGAGCTCTACGAGCAGGCATACCACTCGCCGCCCGAGCAGCAGAGGAGAAGAAAGGACGATTGCGACTGACTATAGGTCTCCTAAAGGCCTATTTCGGCCAGGTACTCGTCGCCGATGACGAGTCCACCCGAGGTCCGGCCGAGCTTCCTATCGGGGCGGATAGCCCCGTGGAAGTCGGAGCCGGCGGTGACGAGAAAGCCCCGTTCGCGAGCCATTTTCTCTACCCGCTTGCAATGGTTCAATTTGGCCGTCGGGTGGTACGCCTCGATCCCGTCGATCCCGAGCTCCTTCCACTCGTCCATCAGCGAGGCGAGCCGGCCCCAGGATACGAAGAGCGACAGGGGGTGGGCGACGACGGCGAGTCCGCCCGCTTCCCCGACCACCCGCAGCGCCTGGCCCAGCTCGAGGCAATCCTTCGCCTCGTAGAAGGGTCGGCCCTTGGCCAGGTACTTGTCGAAGGCTTCCTGCCGCGTCCGCACGGCCTTGCGTTCGACCAGCAGTGCCGCGATATGCGGCCTGCCCGCCGTGCCCTCCCCCGCCACCGCCCGGAGCTCCTCCATCGTGGCCGTGAACCCCGCGTCGCGCATCCGCCCGAGTATGCGCCGGTTGCGCTCGTCGCGCGCGCGGAAGAGCCGGCCGAGAGTGTCCTCGAGCTCTCCGCCCAGGCGCTCCAGCCGAAGGCCGAGCAGGTGGAACTCGCCGGGCTCGAACGCGATCTCGATCTCCACGCCACGGATCATGCGCAGAGAGGTTCCCGCGGCCGCAGTCTCGGCCTCGGGCAGTCCGGCGACGGAGTCGTGGTCGGTGAGGGCCAGGGCGGAGAGGCCGCTCTCGAGGGCCAGTTCCACGAGCGCGGTAGGCGAGTAGCTCCCGTCGCTCTTGGTGGAGTGGCTGTGAAGATCAATCACGTTCGAGTCCAAAAGGCCACTTGCATTCGAAGATAGTAATCATGCGAACCACCGGGGGCAATACGCGGCGTCGGGTCCCCATTGACAAAATCGACGGGGTCGTGCGAATATCCGCGCATAGTGGACCCGAAGACGCGTATCGAGCTTATCAGCCTCAAGCATCGGCATCACGGCCATACTAATAGGCCGTGCGAAGCCGTAGCCTAAGCGCTGACTAAAAGCGCAGTCTGCGGGAGCGCCGGCCTCGTTGGGGCCGGCGCTCCGGTTTTAAACGGATCCTTTCGGAGGGTCAGGCGCCGGTAGCCCGGAGTCCCGAACCGCCCCAAGGCGGTGAACCGCCTACGGGCGGTGTTTCCCGAAAGAAAGGAGATGTGCATGGACGACGTCGTGTTGGAACTCGGGCTGCCCAAGGGCAGGATCCATGCCGCGCTCATGGGCGATGCGGACGATGTGCTCCAGATCCTCCGCGGAGACCACCGAGCCGGCGGGGTTGAAGGCGAGTTGAGGATGATGGCCTTGGTGCGCGGCGTGATGGCACGCTCGATGGCGTGGCGGTGATGCGGAAGCTCTCCGCCTCCTGGTTTCGAGGAAGACGACCTTGCCGCCGGCGTACTGGATGATGTCTTTGAAGCTGACCCAGTAGGGGACGGGCAGGATGACTTCGTCGCCGTGGTCGACCAGGATCTGGATGGCGTTGAAGAGGGCGTGCTTGCCGCCGGTGGTGAAGATGGCCTCGTCGATGGAGTAGTCGGAGCCGAAGTCGCAGGCGTGGCGCTCGACGATGGCCTTGCGCACGTCGGGGATGCCGGGGACGACGGTGTAGCGGGTGAAGTTGGCCTCGATGGCGGCGATGGCGGCGTCCTTGATGTGGCGGGGGGTGGCGAAGTGGGGCTCGCCGGCGCCGAAATCGACGAGGTTGGCGCCCTGGGCGCGCAGCTTGGCGGCCTCGGCGGCCACAGCCATGGTGGCGGAGACTTCAATCCGGCCAATGCGGTCGGCAAAGATTTTTGAGGAGCTGAAACGGTCATAGTCTGCATTCTTCGTCACAGATTTTGGGGGAAATGGGGAGGGGAGGCGAAAAGCGATTTCCGCAGATCAATGCCGGGGCGGAGGATGGCTGGGCAGGCGCGACCGGCGGCCCGCCCGGCCTCCCGGTAAGTCTACCGCTATTTTTCCCCTCCCAGGCTCCAGCGGAGGCCGCCGTAATAGATCGGT
>CAWHFT010000202.1:0-10455 GCA_963828175.1 uncultured Spirochaetota bacterium | reverse complement strand
TCCTCTGGATGAAGAACGAGTCTTTACCTTGCAAGTGGGAAAGCAAAAACCGAGAAGGCTTCGAATCAAACAAGTGTCCCCATATTCTAAGAACCCGGAGCGAGAACTGTAGCTCACGAGGTATTTACAAGCTGGGCTGCACAATATTTGTTGGCGACCTTAAACCTTCACCCCAGGACCGCTGCGATTTTCTTGTGCCATTCGGAGGCCTGCTCGTATTTGTAGGCCAGGTGGAGGCCTTTATCCGGGAGCCATGGCGGGCCTGCTAATTGCAGGCCGATTGGCAGGCCGCCCTGGGTGAAGCCGCAGGGGAGGGAGATGGCCGGGATTCCCCAGACGTTGAATGGTCTTGTGTTGCGCAGCATCATCAGTTCGGCGGGGCGCAGGTTTTCTGGATTCTGTTTCAGGTTGGCGATTGACGGCGGCGGAATGGGGACGGTGGGGGTGAGCAGAATGTCGACTTCCTCGAAAACTTTGAGGATGTTTTCGCGGGCTGCGGCCAGCTCTTGTCGCGCGCGCTCAATGTCGGCCGGCGGAATGTTCTCTCCGGATTTGATTCTCGCCAGGGTTGCGGGCTGGTAAAGCTCGGGGGAGCGGGCGATGAAGTCTTTGTGATAGGCCCAGGACTCGGCACTTGCGAGGGTGCGGTCGGTCGAGACATCGAGGCGGACTTCATCGCGTATCTCTGCGCCTAATTTGCGAATCACCTGAATCGCTTTTTCGACTGCGGCTGCGATCTCGGGATGGAGATCGTCGAAGAAGAAGTTTCGTGGGATTCCTACCCTTAGCGGTGGCAGCGGATCATCGAGAATACAGGATTTTTGCGAAGTACAGAACACCCCTACAAATGTGTGCGCGAATTGGTGGGCCATGGGGTGGGGAAAACCCTGCATGAAGACCCCCAGGGTACCCAATTACGGCAGCAAAAGGCGAGGGCCAGAAATTGCCCGAAAATTGCGTTATTGCCATTGAACCTATGGTAAACATGGGCAGGAAAGATGTTTACACAAAGCGTGATAACTGGACCATAGCTACCCAGGATGGGCTGCCATCTGTTCATTTTGAACATACGGTAGTAGTAAAACCCCATAAAGCAGAGTTGCTAACTACTTTTGACTCGATTGAAAAAGCAGTTCAGGAAAACCCAGAACTGATAAAAATATAATGTTGATAAACACTCTGTTAAAGAAATTTAACGCACTATTTGCAACTCTGTTTATAAAGCCTATATTTGCAGTCCTTTTTTAAGGGGTGTTAGGCCTAGTACACGAAAAACAGGGGTGAACTTAAGTAATTGAATGGCAAAACAAGACCTGATAAAACAAGACGGAACGATAACTGAAGCGTTGAGTAACGCAATGTTCAGGGTGAAATTGGAAAACGGGCATGAAATTATAGCGCATATTTCGGGTAAAATGAGGATGAATTATATTAAAATTTTACCCGGTGATAAAGTTCAGGTTGAAATGAGCCCGTTACGATTTGAATAAAGGAAGAATAACGTTCAGATATAAATAATATAATTGTTTAGCAGCATTAAGTAATATCAATGAAAGTAAGAGCATCAGTAAAAAAAAGAAGCGTTGATTGCAAAATTGTAAGACGCAAGGGTGTTGTATATATTATCAACAAAAAGAACCCTAAGTTCAAACAACGTCAGGGATAATTTATTAACTAAAAAACATATTACTAAAATAAGATGGCAAGAATATCAGGTGTAGACCTTCCGAAAAATAAAAGAGGTGTAATTGGCCTTACCTATGTTTATGGCATCGGCAGAACGACCGCAGAAAAATCCTTTCCGCCAATAAAATTGACCATGACATTAAAGTGAAAGACTGGAACGATGACCAGGTAAACGGTATTATCCGGTACATCGGCGACACCTAAAAGTGGAAGGCGAATTAAGAGGTGAAATGCAGCAAAACATTAAGCGCCTGCAGGATATCAACGCTTTCCGAGGAATGTTCGCCATCGTAAAAGGATTACCGGTTCGTGGCCAAAGAACCAAAACCAATGCCCGTACCCGTAAAGGAAGCGTAAAACAGTTGCTAACAAAAAAATGGTAACCAAGTTAAATAAATGCTGTAATCATTTAAAATCTGTGTAATCATAAATAAAAATGGCAAAACAACAGCAACAGGAACACCACAGCAACAATCGCTGTAACAAAGGCAAAAGCTAAGAAAAGAGTAGTAAAAGTAGACTGCGAAGGAAAGGCATTCGTGAATGCCACCTTCAATAACATCATCATCACCTTTACCAACTGCCGGCCAAACCATAAGCTGGGGTTCAGCTGGCCGCGTTGGTTTCAGGGGTTCTAAAAAGAACACTCCTTATGCAGCTCAAATGGCAGCTTCCGAAGCAGCCACATGTTGCGCATGAAGCAGGTTTAAGGAAAGTTGAGGTGTTTGTAAAAGGCCCGGGTGCAGGCCGCGAATCCGCTATCAGCACCATTTATACCAGTGGTATTGAGGTAACAACTATCAACGATACGACGCCTATACCTCATAATGGTTGCCGGGCTCCTAAAAAAAGAAGAGTATAAAGCAGTATGGAGTCGCAAAAGGCAGTAGGCAAAAATAATAGATATAAAAAAATTAAAAATCAATTAATCAATAATTTCAATGGCAAGATATACAGGACCAACCACCAAGATTGCGCGCAAATTCGGCGATGCTATTTTCGGAAGCGACAAATACTTCGATAAAAGAAGTTATCCTCCCGGGCAGCACGGCATGTCTAAAAAGGAAGACTTTCGGAATATGCTGTTCAGTTGCAGGAAAAGCAAAAGGCAAAATATTTGCAAAACCCCTCCGGGTTCGTACGAAAGCGAAGTCGGACGATAGCCGGAGATGCCGTCAGCTTGCCGTCCACGCGGACCTTGTAGACCGTTTCCTCGGCTGTCGCGTTGCCTCGCGCGTCTTTCAGGCCTTTTCGGATGGTGATCGAATACAGAGTGTCGCGGACCAGCCTCTCCCGCGGCTGCAGCACGAATGAGGAGCCTAAGGCGGCCGTATCGTCGATCGCGTAGCTCCAGGCGGGCTCGATGAGTATCTGGCTCTCGAGTCCCTCGCGCTCGACGGGCTCCGAGAATGTGAGGGCGAGGCCCCAGGTGGACTCCCAGCCGGCGGTAAAAACCTGCCCCGCGTCGGAGGGCAGGCTGGCCTTCAGGGCGACCGAGCCCTCGACGCCGCCTACCGCATTCGCCACCCTGACGACGGTCGGCGCCGCGCCATCGACCCCGACCCTGAACCGACTCTTGTAGGGCTTCGCGATGGGGTTCGCCGAGAGGTCGACGAGGCCGTTTCGTATCACGATCTCGTAATCCGTCTGCCAGGCGTAAGGTTCCAGCGGCACGAAGGTGCAGGCCGAGTCGCCCGCCGTCCAGTCGAAGCGGCCCCTGGCCGACGGACTCAACGCAAAGGCGGCGTAAAGGCTCGCCCTGTCCACCGCCTCGGAGAAGATCATGGCGATGGGGGCGAAGCGGTTGTCGAGCGAGGCGCCTTCGGCAGGCTCGACCGAGACGATCGAAGGGCGGCCGTCCTCGGCCTTCGTGGAAAAGGCGAAGCGGAACTCCTCGTCCAGCGAGACTCCCCGCTCGTCCTCGGCGCCTGGTGCAAGGGCAATTTCGTATTTGCTGCCGGGCTCGAACCGCTCGGCGGGGCTGAAGCTCATCACGTCGCCCGTCCACGAGAAGGAGCCGAACACGCTGCCGCCGTCCTTCGTCAGCGAGAAGGCTTGTTCGGTCGACTCTCTATTCGCCGGCCCGGAGAATCGAATCCAAATTTCGATGGAACCGGGATCGCTTATCCGAGCCTCGCGCGGACTCCAAAGCACGACGGAAAACTGCGGCGCAAAGAGAGCGCAGCTCGACACGAGCAGGGCTATCGCCGCCCCGGCGGCTACAGCGTAACGATGACGAACCATCGGTCCATCTCCATCGTGCCGCCGGCGCCGTCGCTGATTCCCGATATGCCGCCCGGCACGAGGACTTTGTAAAAAAAAGTCGTCGACGTCGTACTCGGGGTGAAGCCCGTGTAGCTGAGCTCGAGCCTCGAACCGCCTACCCACTGGGCCGAGCGGAGAGAGGGCGAAAGCGACGAAGGGAAGAGGCTGGTGCACGAGACGAGCGTGACCGTGCGGTCTCGCTGCGACGCGTCGGTGATTGGCGGGTTGAACTCGAGAGCGATAATGGCCCCCTCGTCGATCGGATCAGGCGTGAAAGAGGTGCTGACCCCGCCGCAGAATGTTTCGATCGCGGCACCGCCGTTCACGAAAGCCCGAGCGAGGCCGATATCGGCCACCTTGGGCCTGAACCAGGCGGCGTAGTCCTCCGACATCGGCGTGCCGGCGGGAGTGGCGACCGTTGACAGGATGGAGAGTCTATATTCAGTGCGAGCGGCGTAGCCTTCTTCCGGTACGAAGGCGAAAGTCGAGGGCCCGTCCTGAAGGACTCTGCCTTTCACCGACGGCGTCAGTTTGATGGAGTCCGAGACGCTCTCGCGCGTCACCGGCTGGTCGAACGTCACGAAAATCGCGTCCTCGTACGCCAACGTGTCGAGACCGGTCGAAAGCGGCAAAAAATAACCGCCCGCGAATATGGCCGGATGCACCGAGACGACGCCGGGCGCGTGGCCTTCGGCTTGGACTATGAAGGCCCCATCGTAGGTCTTGGCGAGCCCCACGCCTCCGACATCGGCGAGGTCGGCTTTGACCAGCCAGGTATAGGCCGACTGTGCGGTCCATCGCATCTTCGGGCCGATGCGCGCCGTCAGGCCGTCCGCCGACCACGAAAGATCGTAGTCGGTGGCGGGACTCAGGCTGAAGTTGCGCGTGAAAAGCGAGGCATCCACGGCGCGGGAAAAGCGTAGAGAAATCGGTTCCGAGATCGATACGGTGGCGCCTTTCGCCGGCGAAAAGGAGTCGAGAGTGATGAGCGCTGCGCTCGACCCTGCGTAGAACATGACCGACTTCGCAGCGTCGAAGGTTCGCCCGTCCGCTGTCCGGATCGCGCCGCTGATCGACATCGTCCAGAGATAGCCCTTTTTCAGCGGCGGCACGGGACGGAAATCGAAGCCCGAGCCGCGCCATTCGAAGTTGCCCGTCGAGCTGCCTTCCAGGGAGCTCAGGCGGAAGGCTCGCTCGGCGCTGTCGTGGACGGGCTCGATCGAAAAGCCGACCCGGAGAGGGCCTTCCGCTGGGGCGATTTCGCCACTCTTCGACGGCGCCGTGACGATGCCCAGCCGCTCGAGGGAAACGAATGAGCATGCCGTGAGGGCCGCCGCAAGCGCGAAGACGGCAACTTCCGCCGCCGAGTCGGAGGCGGTCCTAGCCTTCGATCGAAACATCCTCACCTTCCTTGAGGAGCGGCGACGGCGAGTCTATTACGATCTCTCCCGGACGCAGCCCCTTCTCGACGATGAACGCCCCGCCCTGCTCCCGGCCGAGGGTCAGCTCTTTGAGGAAAGCACGCCCGTTCACGACGGCGAAAATCTTGGCGGTAGCGCCTTTCTTCTCGGCGAAGACGCTTGCCGGCAGCTCGACGACGTCGCGGGAATTTCCCAAGTCCACGCGCGCCCTCGCGAACATGCCAGGGCTCAGGAGCAACGCGGGATTCCGCATCAGGGCTTTCACGGTCACCGCGCCCGTCTGGGAGTCCAGGACCGGCGAAATGAGGTCGATCTTCGCCGCGAAGAGCCGGCCGGGGTATGCGTCGATGCCGAGCGAGACCGGCATCCCCACTCTGACGCGACTCGCATCGACTTCCTGGACGGGAAAGACTGCGTACACCGCGTCGATGTCCATGAGCGTCATTACCTTCGCGTTCTGCTGCAGGTGTTCGCCCCTCTCGGCGTAAAGAGCCCCGACGATCCCCGCGGACGGAGCGCGCAGCTCAAGCTCGCCCGTCAGCTCGACGACCGAAGCCAGGTCCATCGAGGCGGAATCGACCTGAGAACGAGCCACGTCCACCTCCGCCCTCAAGGTCCTCGTGTTCAGCTGCACGATCGCCGCGAGTCTGGATTTCTCCGAGCTTGGGACGGCCTGCCCGCCGATGGCGAGATCCTCGTCGCGAAGGCCTATCTGGAGGATTTCCATGTCCTTGTTTTGAGCTGATAGCGCGCTCTTCTGGGCATTGAGGCTGACAAGGAGGGAATTGAGGTCATCCTCGGTGGCGCCGCCGATGGCCAACAGCGATTTCTTCTTCTCGTAGGAGCTCTCGAGCTCGGCGACCTCGTACTCTTTCTGCCGGATCTGGATCTGGGCCTTGGCGATCGAGGCGATGCGGGCCTCGACTTGCAGCTCCCCCTCCCAGAGCCTGGCCCGCGCGAGCTCGAGGGTAGATGCGGCCGATGCGAGAGCCGATTCCGCCTGGGCCTTCCGCATCTTCAGCTGCGCGTTCTCGAGCCGGGCCAGCAGGGCGTTCGCCTTGACGGCGCTGCCTTCGCCCACCGGCAACTCGACGAGAGTGCCCTCGACAGTGGCGCTCACGTCGGTCTTGGTCTTGAACGCGATTGTCCCGAAGCTCGCGAGCTCGTCCTCGTACTTCACCAGCTTGGCGACGATGGTCTTGGCCCGGTACCTGGGAAGCGGCGCCTCGACGGCTTTGCGCGCGCCAACGCAGGAAAGGGCGACGAGGCAGACAAAGGCCAGGCCGTCGATAGGTTTGGGCGAGCGCATCTCAATCTTCCTTCCGGTCGAGTCCGGCGCAGACGCGCTCGAGGGAGCCTGGGGCGAGGCCCAGGAAGCGCTCCATGGCGCGCTCGGATTGGCGGAGCTTGAGAACCGACTCGAGGATCGTCGACTCGCCCTGGGCGGTCGCGACGAGGGTCTTGAAATAGTCGACCCATGTAGCCTCTCCGAGATCCAGAAGCTTCTTCTGGATCTCCGCCTTCGTGCGCTGCATCGCCAAGTCCCGCCGCTGCAGACCGAGCGAGGCGCGGTCCCGTCGGTAGCCTGCGACGCTTTTCCCGACCTGAAACTCGAGCGAAGCTCCCATCTCGTCGATGCGCTGCCGCAGGACCGCGCACTCCCTCAGAGCCGCCTCGCCGTCGGACAGGGGGGCAAGGTCCTGTAGCGGGCTGAAATCGATAGCGGAGCCGCTCGCCCTCTGCTTGCCGGTGGATGCCCCCTCGGTGATGGAGAAGCCGATCGGCGAGGTCGGGGCGGGAATCTCGAAGACCAGCTTCCCGCTCACCGAGGCGCTTTGCAAGGGATAGCGCTTCCCGCTCAACGAAAGACTTCCTTCGAGAGAAATGTTGGGCAGTACCAGGCCCTCGACTCGCCGATAGCCGCCAATTTCCTCAGAAGCTCTTCCCGGCGCTGTCCGCAGGTCGAGGTTGCCTTCTCGCACGAGAGCCTTGAGGAAGCGCGAGCCCTCGGGCACTGCCAGACCCTCGTAACCCGAATCGAAGTCGTCGACGAGTTCGAGGACCGACTCGGAATGGAGACCCAGGAGCTGACGCAAGGCGAAGCCGCTTTCCTCGAGATCGGCCTCGCTGGACAGTATCGAGATTTCGAGGCAGTCGCGCTGGAGCTCGGACTCCACGAGATCGATCGCGCGCAGGCTGCCGAGGTCCCTCTGAGCGCGCGCGATTTCCAGCTCCTTGTTGGCGATCGAGAGCGTGTCCTTCTCCGACGCGAGCTTGCGCCTTAGCATGAGTACGCGATGGTAGGCCGTGTCCACCGACTCGACGATCTCCCGCTTTTTGTCCTCGACGAGGCGAAGCTGTAGCTCGAGGTCGGCCTTGGCGAGTCGCCGCTGCCTTCGCGACCTTCCCCAGTCGAACAAGGGCTGCTTCACTGTCGCGGTCCATTGGATCGAGGCGGCGTCGGGACCATCCGTGGCGATGCTGGAAGAATCGAGGTATCCGAGGCTGAGCCGGGGAAAGTAGTCGCGGACAGCGAGGTTGAGCGCGCAGCCGACGGCCGCCGCCTGATCCTCGAGAAGGCGCAAGTCGGCGGAACTCTCTACCGCCATCCGTCCGGCCGTCGCAAGATCGACGGTCGCGGCCGCGAGGGTTGCGGGCGGAAGGACCATCGCCGCGAGGAGGATAGCGGACGGCGTCGCCCGCTTCATTTTGGAGCTGCCTTTCCGGCCTTCTCCGACGCGGCAATGGAACCTCGCATGGAGCACAGGGCATCACGGAGGAGAGAGTAGATATAACCGGAGGATTTGAGGTTGAGCGTGGTCTCGTCGGAGACGACGGTCGTCGCGAGGATGGCCCCATCCTCCTTCGAGCGCAGCTTGAGGACGCACAGGACGGCGGAGTAGGCATCGATATCCCTCGAATATCCTTCCTCTCGCAGCCATATCGCGTACTCCGAGTCGCTCTCGCGGAGGGCTGGAGAGATGCCGACCCCGGCGGCGGCCAGTGGGAAAAGCTCGCGCACGACCCGCTCGGAATCCATGTAGGATGGTCCCGCCTCTATCGTCACATCGGCCAGATCGGCGCCCAGGTCCTCGGCCAAGGCGTTGTGGAGAATCGTATCCACCCGCTTTTGCGGGATGCTCGAACAGGACGTGACCAGGACGACCCCGAGGGCGATCGCCGCGCAGAGACCGATAGGCAACCTCATTTCGTCACTCCCTTCCCGACGCGATCGATGAGTTCGGCCACGGCATCCCGCATCGGGCTCTCGGGCGACAGCACGGCCCGAGCTCGCCTGAGCCTCTCTAGCGCCTTGTCGTCTTGGCCGAACCGGTAATACAGCCTGGCCGATTCCAGGTACGACTTGGCCAGCTCTTCCCCCGATTCGCAGGAAAGCTCGAGAAAGCCGAGCGCATCCTTAGCGTCGCCACGAGAGACACGAATCATGGCCTCGAGGTAATAGAGCCTCGGATCGCTCGAGTCGTTGGCGAGAAGGGCCTCGGCCAGGCGGTCTGCCTCGTCGACATCGCCCTTCTGCAGATAGGCTCGCGCCAGCCAGAGGTCGGCCTCGTGATATCTCGGGAAGCTAGCGGCCAAGCCTTCGAAGTCGAGCGCGGCTTCGTCGTACTCGCCCAAAAAGAAGCGAGTCTTTCCAAGGAGAAAGCGTGCCTGGGGCAGGCTCGTGCTCCGGGCGAGAGGCGCCAGGGCGCGCTCGGCCTCGGACAGCTTGCCCTGAGCGTACGTCGTCTTCGCCTCGGCGTAGACCTTGAGCTCCGCCATGGACGGGGCGCGCATCCTGCAGGAGAGGCACGTCGAGAGCGCGGCTATTGCGCAGGTCGTCGATACTATCCGTCCCCGCGGCCGCACCGACTCACCTCGCACGCAGGTAGACCAGCCGCTCACGCAGCTTACCCGAAGCGCCGGCTGCCCTCGCGGCCAAGTAGGCAGCGACGGCGGGATCGGCCGAGATCCGCCCGAGCGCGTAAAGGCACGCCTGCTGATAATCGTTGTCTGGAGTATCCAGAAGCGCCATCACGGGATCCAGCCGGGTAACGGAACCGCCCGAGACGAGATCCGTGAAAATCGCGTCGATTTCGGCCGGTACCAGGAGCCGCTCCCCCGCACCCTCGCCAATCCCGAGGATCCGGCCGAGTTCCCTCCGCGACTCTTGCGCCATGGGAGACGCAGGGACAGCCCGATGCACTTCTCGAGGATGGGGCGCGCGGTTTTTATCGAGTACGCCGGGGCCGCCTGAGCCATTTTTTTCATGCCTTGCCAGAGGTGATAGTAGTAGGCTTGAAAAGATTTCATGGACGCCTCGAGGAGGATGTAGTGCTTGAGCCCGTCGACGGAGGCGGAACCGGATTCGAGCCGCGCTGCCAAGTCCACATAATCGCCAAAGCCTCCCTTCGGCAAGGCGATCACCTTTTTCCAGTCGCCGGAGACGAAGGCCTTCAACGAGGCAGCGAGCCTTTCCAAGCCTTTTTGGGGTCCGCCGGATCCGGGCCGGCCTTCCTAACCGCCGTGTCGAGGCTCGCGGCGAAAGCGGAATCGGAGAGGACGCCAGTGCCGCGCCGAACTCGTACTCCTTGAAGGCGCTCAAGATCGCCGAGCCCATGTCCCCCGATCGCTCGTAGCAGCCTGACTCGACCAGGCCGATTCCCGTTTCATAGGGATAGCGCTTTTGATACTCGCTGAGGACTTGTAAAGCCTCTGCGTCTCGTCCGGCGCTCGCGAGGGCTACTGCGTAGACGCGGTAGTCCTCGGCGCCCATCGAAGCTTTGTTGAGCTTCCAGCCTTTGTCGAAGTCTTTGAGCGCCGCCGCGCGATCCGCGGCCGCTGCCTCGGCCTTGGCCCTCGTGAACACCACGCCTAGTTCGTCGGCTGGTGAGAGCCGGATCGCCTTTGTAGAGTAGGCGATCGCCTCTTTGGAATCGCCGGCGTGGAGCCTGAGCGCAGCTTGGTCCGCGTAGAGAGCATAGCTTTGGCGCCTATCAGAGAAAAGGCCGATCAGAGCCTCTCCCCGATCGAAGTACGTCTTGGCCCCGGTCAGGTCGCCTGTGGAAAGAAGCCGCGCCCCGAT
>CAWHFT010000201.1:0-13778 GCA_963828175.1 uncultured Spirochaetota bacterium | reverse complement strand
GGCGCCTCCGCTATGGCCGATGAAGACACGGTCGTAAATCCCGAGATCGGGGCCCGAGCTCGGGATGTCCAACAACCCGTCGAAGGCGATTCGGGATGAAATCGCTTGAAGGCTATACGAGTCCAGGACTCCGAGCCGAAGGGCTTCTTCTAGGGAATCAATGGCGACCTTGTAGCCATAGGCCGCGCTGCTCTTCGCCAAGACGCCAAGGACGCGTCGCAGCTCGGGTTTAGCCATTGCATCTAGGGATGCCCGCGTCGACTCACCTACGCCCGCTCTCAGGGCGCTGTTGGGCCACGCTCCCGTCTTCTTCACGAGGGTTTCGAGGCTCGTCAGGAAGTCGCTCGAGTCGCTGCGCTCCCCGCCGTAGATCCTATGGTGTGAGCACAGTGCCTCACCATCAGCTTTGTACACCTCCACCGAATGGGCCTTGATTCCGATGGTGAGCTTCATGTCGGCCAACTCGGGGGAACTCGAGTACCAATGGCACCCATCGATGCAAAACTTGCCGTAGCCGTTGGTGTTCACCCGCTCGAATCGCTCGACATTGAAGGGCTTCGCGGGGAGCGGGCCGAGGTGGCACCGTTCTTCGGCGAACAGCTCCGCGATCGTGCTCCCTTTTTTGTAGTGCGGCCTTTCAAAATCACGTTCCGCACGATCCATGAGTTCGCGGTTCCACTGTTCGATGCTCTCGACTTCAGGAAGGGGAACCATAAGATTCCGGCGGACATAGCCGACTTTGTTTTCGACGTTTCCCTTCTCGTTGCCCGACGCCGGGTTGCAGAAGCTCACCGAGAAGCCATAGTGGCACTTGAACCGCAGGAACAGCTCGGAGAAGGTGACCTTCTCGCGGACGCGCCGCCCAACGCCAGATGCGTTGTCGAACACGATACGGCTCGGTACGCCGCCGATACGCGTGAAGATATCTTTGAGACCTTGGGCCACGCACTCCGCGGTCTCGCCATCAAACACCTGCAGGTACCCGGCGTTGCTGGCGGGGAAGGTCAGGGTGAGATACTTGATCGTCTTCCTGATCCCCGCCTCGATGATATCCGCTTCCCCGAAATCAGCCTGTGATTGGCCGGGCTCCCAGACGAGCTCGAGGAAACCCAGTGCGTCCCTCCGCTCGGCCTTCTTGACCTTCAGGTACCGCTGGACAAGGGGGTAGGAGCAATCGTAGTCGCCCGGATACTCTTCCAAGAGTCGCTGGTGGACGCGCTTGGCTGTATGGCGCTGCTTGTAACGCATACGCCGATCTTCCTCCAGCCACCCGTCGATCGTCGCCTTCCAGCGATCAAGCTTGGACTCCTCGACCTTCTTGCTCGGCGTGACCGAGTTGTAATCATCCGCGTGCATATATTTCGTCGCGGTCTTGCGGTTAAGCCGCAGGCGGTCCGCAATCTCCGTCGTTGTCAGACCTTGGCGTTGGAGCTCCTTCACTTCTTCAATCTGGTTCATGTTGAGCATTTCCTTCCCCCTGCAGGCTCTCATCCTACAGAGGCGTTCGCCGGAAATATCCCCCTCGATTTTTACGGGTATTTCTGACGATTTTTTCGTCCATGCCAGATCGATCTTTCTGGGTACTTTTAGTTTACGCTACACAGATAGTTTACGCCACGGGGAGGGCGAAACTATATGAAGTATTCGATGGGATTCCGAGCCGCCGTCGTCAAGAAGACGCAGGACGGCAGCGGACGGAGCGTTAGCGAAGTCGCCAGAGAGAGCGGAATCAGCGCGATCACCATCACGAACTGGATAGGGCAGTACAAAGCTGGTACACTGAGCTTGGATGGCTGCGACGGGCTCACGCCAGCGCAACGCGGTCCCGGAGAAAAACTAACTCTTTTGCTTGAAAGTCGCACGGTCCTCGAAGAGGGGCGAGGCGAATGGCTCAGGCAGCGAGGGCTGCACTCCGAGCATCTCCCGCTGTGGGAGCAGGAGCTGACAAGCATCATGAACGACAAACAGACTAACCTGCGGGCCGAGAACACCGAACTAAAGAAGGACAACAAGAAACTCAAGAAAGAGGTGGAGCGCCAGAAAGAGGCGCTAGCCGAGGCGGCAATCCTCATTACCCTTAAAAAAAAATACCCGAATCTGTTTGCGGACAGCGGGGACGATTGATAACCGGGGAAGAGCGCTCCGATATCCTGGCCTATGTCGCCGAGGCGATACTGGCTGGGGTTTCCGAACGCGGCGTCTGCCGCTTGATGGGGATGCAGCCCAAGACATTACAGAACTGGCGACGTGAAGGGCTCAAGGATCGCCGGAAAGGAAGTGCACGGCATGTGCCACACCGACTTTCGGCGGAGGAGCAGCGGCGATTCTACGACACCGCCAACAACCCCGAATTCCGTGACCTAACGCCGGAGCAGGTCGTCGCTACCCTCGCAGACAGAGGCGAGTATCTGGGAAGCACGAGTACCCTGTACCGCATTTTCCGCAAGCGCGGCGCGCTGCGGCACCGGCAGGAATCCAAGAAGCCGACGGCGGCCACCGAACGTCAGCATATCGAGGTGACTGGCCCCAATCAGGTGTGGTCGTGGGACATCACGTGGCTCAGGACTGATGTCCAAGGCCTGTTTTTCTACGCCTACACCATCATCGACCTGTACGACCGGTCTATTGTCGGATGGTTGATCGAGACGAACGAGTCGGAGGACCACGCTCGTAGGCTGTTTGAGCGTGTCATCAGGGATCTGGGCGTCGTCCCCGAGATCGTCCACGCCGATAACGGCAACCCTATGCGCGGCATGACCCTGGTCGCCTTTCTTGACTCTTTGCAGGTCAGCAGAAGCTATTCCCGTCCGCGCTGCAGCAACGACAATGCATATATCGAGTCCTGGCACAAAACCCTCAAATACACCGTGGGATATCCGTCCTTTTTCACGTCACTCGAAAAGGCCCGATCCTGGTACGCCGACTTCGTCGACTGGTACAACACCGAGCATCAGCATTCCGGCCTTGGCTACGTCACGCCCCTGCAACGCCGCTCCGGCGAGGCGACAGCGATCCATGCGCGCAGGAACCAAACCCTCCACGAGGCGTTCATCAAAAATCCCCTCCGCTGGAGACGGAGGAAAGTCCGGTCATACCAGTGCAACCCAGTGTTCGCTTTCTACCGACCGGTGAAGAAAGCCGCTTGATGAAATTCCTCTCATTCCCTGGCGTAATCTATCTTGACATATTCCGAGGAGCGCAGGAACCGCAAGGCATGGGTCTTCTCGGGCCGACTGCGGTTCTCCCGGAAGGCCTACCGCAAGATCGTATTCACTCAGGATCAGGACACCTTCTTCACCTGCCATATCGCGGCGTTCGAGTGGTTTGGCGGGGTTGTGGCCCAGGTGGTGCCCGACAACCTCAAGGCCGCGATAGTCAAGGCCTCGCACGAGGAGCCTCTGGTAAACCGGGCCTATCGAGCCCTCGCGGAGCACTACGGGTTCGCGATCAACCCCTGCCTGCCACGGACGCCGCGGCACAAGGGCGGGGTCGAGAGCGACATGAAATATGTCCAGTCCTCGTTCTGGCCGCTGTTTAGGGAACGGGAGAAGGCCCTAGGACACGAGGTCCCGCGCTTCAGTGAAGCCAACCGGGCCCTCGAGGACTGGAACCTCACTATCAGCGAGACGCGCATCATCGGCAAGGTCGGCTCCACAGTGCCCGAGCTCTTCGCCACGGAGCAGCCCCTCTTGGCGGCCCTCCCTGTGGGGCGCTGGGACCCGGTGGCCTGCGCCAACTGTTCCGTTGGTCCTGACTGGCGCATCCAGTACGGCAAATCCTTCTACTCGGTGCCGTACAAGTTCATCGGGACAAAGGTGCTCGTCGTCGGTTCCCGGAATACCGTGCGCATCTTCGCAGGCACCTAACAGCCCCACCCACGCATCGCCCTTTAGGCTTGAATGGGCTCGGGGTTCAGCTCGCTCGCGCTCGCTTCACCCACATTGCCCTCGCCCGCAAACCTGTTTGACGTAAGCTGAAATTCCCGGAAAACGCCACGAGGCGTTCCCTGATTTCGCCACGGGAAATTCCCGGAAAAAATCAGGGGCAGTTGAGATGCTGCACCCTAGTCCAGAATCCCTGGCGGCGGACTAATGCCGACTGGGGAGGATCAAGAGAGGTGCTCAACATGCCCGAGATCAACAGCATCAAGGAGATGGCCCGGAATGGGCAATCAGTCGCGGGAATAGCGCGGGAGCTGTCCGTCGATGAAAAGACAGTTCGGAAGTACCTGAAGCAGGAAGACTTCTCGCCGCGCCCGCCTGAGGAGGCCACACGACCATCGAAGCTCGATCCTCACAAGAGTCTGATCGACTCGTGGCTTGAAGAGGACCAGGGACGCTGGCACAAACAACGCCATACGGCGAAGCGGATACATGATCGCCTCAAGGCCGAATCGCCGGGCTACGATTGCGCGTACAACGCGGTCCAGCGCTACGTGAAGGACGCTCTCCGGGCGCAGCGGGCCCTGCGGGCGAGCCAGGAGCTGGTCTGGCACCCCGGCGAGTCACAGTGCGACTTCGGCGAGGCCGACTTCCGCGAGCGGGGAGAGCTGGTGCGCAAGAAGTACCTGACACTCTCCTTCCCGTACAGCAATGACAGCTACACACAGGTCTTCGCCGGCGAGACTGCGGAATGCGTCTGCCAGGGCTTGAAGGACATCTTGTTCCCCGCCCGCCAATCTTTCCACTCCTTGCCAACCGGTCTTTCCACTCCTCGCCAGTCTTGTGTTCCGCTCTTTGCCAATAGAGTTTCCCACACTTCGCCAAGCTTATCCTCCACGCCTCGCCAATCCGGGCGTGCCATCGTTCGCCAACGACAATGCCGAGCGTTGCAGCCCGGCATGCCGCGTAGCCTGAAGCAATGGCGCTATGCCTCGTCAGAGATAATATTTGCCTCATCGATGATCGTGCGGCCTTGCGCCGCGCCTTCGAAAAGGGTGAGAAGGCATACACGGTTGATTCGCCGCGGAATGCCGAGGGACCGCTTGTGGATTTCCGCTTTGGCGTTGTCAGAAAAGATTGGTGTGGGCCTGCCGGCGCGAACGATTGCGTGGTCGACGTACTCGCAGGTGTCCTTGAGCGATAGGCCCGAGAACTCGACCCAGTGGCGGATTCGCTGATGAACCGACGCGAGGCGTGAATAGCGCAAAGTCTCCTTGAGCTCGGGCTGGCCGCAGAGGACGAAGGTGATCTTCGATTTTGAATCGGAATCGAAATTGACGAGGTTTTTTACGGAGAGGAGAGCGGACTCCGTCATGTCCTGGGCGTCGTCGATCGCGACCACGGGCTTTCGAGGCTGCTCGGCGACGGACTTGAAATAGAGGGCGCGGGCCTTGGCGTAATTGTAGGGAGGCTCCACGAGGAGCGAGAGCAGGATCGATTTGACGAGGTCGGCGGCGGAGAGGCCGAGGCCGCGAAGGTAGATCGGGGAGAAGCGATTCGTATCGAGGGCCGAGATGAAGGACCTGAGCGCGACGGACTTGCCCGATCCAATGGGGCCCGAGACGAGGAGAATATCCTCGGACTCGACGCCGAGGCCGAGCATGGCGACGGCGTTGGCAAGCGATGGAGAGGGGAATGCATCCGAGCTTTCGAAGTCCTTGTCGAAGGGCATGCGTACGAAGCCATAGAAGTTCATAACGGGATGGGAACTCGTGGTAGTCATGGGGCATCCTTTGGTGAGAGCTTGGAATAGGAAACGGGGGAGAGATTCTGGGCCAGCATCTTGGCGTGCTGTTCCCGGAGGACGTGGAAATAGTTCGAGGCATGGGCGCTGACCTCGGTCGGGGTGGCCTTCGATTCCTCGGGGATCGTGGCGGTTTTGTTGACGAGCTTCGAGACCGAGGTCGTTTCGACGCAGGTTTTGTCCTTGAAGATGAAAACGAGGGAAAGGTCGAAAGGATCGTAGCGGGCTTCGACGACGGTTCCGTAAGGAGCTCTCGTGACGGGGTATTCGTTGGACTCGAGCTTGATCTTGCCGTACTTGGTGACGGTGCGGCTTGCGCGCATGAGGAAGAGGGCTTCGAACCAGGCGATGTCGGCGACGCGGCGGATATCGGCATGGAGGGCGTCGGCGAAGCGTTTGTCGGGAGCTTCCCCTGTTTGAGAATGAATGCGGACGTTGTACTCGATGTCGGTCCACGCCGTGAAAGCGGAGTTGAGCTCTTCGAGAGTTTGGAATCCGGCACGCTGTGCTTCGCCCTGAAAATCGTTCTTGATGATCTTGTTGAGGGCTTCGACCTTGCCCTTGCAATAGGCCTGGTAGGGTTTGTGGTGGAGCTTCGCCGTTCCGAGCTGGGCGAGTATCCAGGCGAACTGTTTAGCAATATAAACATTTCCATTATCCAGGTACGTCTTGATAGGTATGCCCCAGCGCAAGACCATACGCTTGAAGGTGTCCTCCATACGGGGAAGCTTTTCGTCGAAGTAATACCTACCTGATAGGATCTTGCGGGAGTAATCGTCGATCCAGACGAAGAGGTAGGTCTTCTTCTTGCCGTCCTTTGTGTCCAGCCAAATGCCGTCGCGGGCGTCGCCCTGCACGAGGTCGAGGGGACGCGCGGCCTGGAAGCGATGGTAGGACATGCGACCATCTTCAGAGAGAAGCCGGTATCGTTCCTTCTGGGACAGGCCGTGCTCAAGGAGGAAGCGGTAGATCGAGCGCTCGGATACCTTTTGAACGCCGTTCGCGAATCGCGCATCGACGGCAAGAAGCTTCCGGAGCTTTGGAACGGTTCGGGTGGGTCGTTCCTTGACGAGCTCAAGGATGGCGTTTGCGAGCTCCTTGTCGCGAATCCTCGGGGAAGGGGGGCGAACGATCGGCGTAAGGAAGGCCTGCGCGCCGCCGTTCCTGTAGCGGGCGAGGTAGTTGCGGATCGTCCGATCCGAGACGCCGTAGCGGAAACGGTAGTCATCTCGGAGGTCTTTTCGTTCCTTCAGGGACAGAGATTCATCGACGAGCAACTCGACGAGCTCGAGGATGGTGGAGTTTTTCTCGAACCGGGTGTCCGAAAGGCTCTGCCAATCGGTTTCAGCCATGCATCTGACCTCCTTGGTCGTGATGCATGCGGGTTTACTGCGGCGACCCCGAGATCGGAATGCACGACCGATGGAAAATTTCCCAGAATTCGAACCCAGGCCCGAGCCAGAGAAGCGGTCGGAGCGAAACAGCGACGAGTGAGCCTGAGCGTTCCTGGGCGACCCGGAGGAATTTGTCCCACAGTAGGTCCAGGATCACGAACGGATTGGTGCCGGGAAGAAAGCCCAGTCCTCCAGCGGTCCCGGGCGCAGCGGCGCTGAGCTCGGCGAGAGCGGGGAGCTTGGCGGCCGCGGCGGCGCGAAGAGCGCGGATGTGCTTCCTGGCCGTTCGCGGATCGACACAGCCCAGTGCCCTGCAGGCTACATCGGTGAACCCGCGCTGCCCGTCCTGATTCTCTTCGAGAAGCTCCACGAGCTTCCTGCTCCAAAGGGGACTGCGCGGGATGAGATGCTCCGGCAGAATCCTTTTAGTGCTATGTCGCCCAGTCCCACGCATGGCCCGGCAGAGGATCGTCGCGACGTGGATGAGCTGCCGAACGCCATCACTTCCGATGGACCAGCGCTCCGGGTAGGAGTGAAACTCAAGCGTGTGGTGCTTCCCGCAGAGAGGACAGCCCCATTGGGCTACTGCTATCCGGATGAGGGCGATAAGGTCTTGAAGCTGTTTGACGGGAGAAGTACGCTGCCTTGTTCAGTTTGGTAGCGTGGGCGTTCGAGACCGGCCAAGGAATGCGAACGCCCACGCTCTTTTCCCCGCCACGCCCAAGCCCAAGCCATGACCGGCGGTGGGGGAAACTCCCCTGGCGGAGGATGCTACGCTACTCTGGCAAGTTGGGGAAGAAAGAGGAAAGAGTCACGGGCGGGGAACAACATCTTCGGCTACCTCGGCGGGGTGTCCCCGGTCATCGTGTTCGACAACGCCACGGGGGTCGGGCGCAGGGTCGGCGAGGTCATCCATGAGGCGAAGCTGTTCGCTCGGATGCGGGCGCACTACGGCTTCTCCATCCGCTTCTGCAACCCGGACTCGGGCCACGAGAAGGGGAACGTGGAGAGCAAGATCGGCTACACCCGCCGCAATCTGTTCGTGCCGGAGCCGGAGTTCGACGATGTGGAGGCGTACAACCGCGAGCTCCTGGACCTGCACTCGGACAAGGCCGAGGAGGCGCACTACAAGAAGCTCCTGCCCATCAAGGAGCTGTTCGAGGCCGATCGCGCGGCCCTGCTGAGCTTGCCGCGAATGCCGTTCGACGCCGTGCGCTATGAGTACCTCAAGACCGACGGCTACGGGAAGGTGACGATCGACTCCCGGCACCACTACTCGACCTGCCCAGAGTTTGCAGGGCAGGAAGTACTGGTGGCGATTCGGGCCCATACCATCGACATCCTCGGCAAGGACAAAAAGCTATTGGTCAGGCACACACGACAGTACGGTCTCCAGCGGAGCGATACCTGCGACTACCGGACCTCTCTCGCCGTGCTCATGAACAACGCGGGAGCGTGGCAGAACAGCGGGATCAGGGAGCTGGTCCCGGCGGCGCTCAGGGAGGTCATGGACGGTCAGCCGAGGGACGAACTGCGGGCTACCCTGCGGACGATGCACCGCCTGACGGCCACGTACAGCTTTGAGACGGCCTTGCAGGCTCTCGAAGAGGGCCTGAGGATCAACAGGACGGCCTTCTGCGACGCGGCTGCGCTCGCCGCGCGCATTGCCGGCTACGGACTCGATGTGGCGCCGGAACGCGGGCCGGACCTGAGGGTCTATGACGAGCTTCTCGCGGGGATCGGCCAGTCATGATAAAACCCGAAACCCGCGAGCTGCAACGCCGCGAGATACTGGACTACAGCCGAAAGCTGATGCTCTCAGGAAGGGTCGCCGAGCTCTGCGAAACTGAGGCGACCCCGCGGCAGGAGGAGTTCCTTCATCGCGTGCTGAGCGAGGAGATAGCCCGGAGGGAGCGCGGCAAGAAGGGCCGGCTCCTGAACAGGGCCGGTTTCCCGGTCTTCAAGAGCTTTGACGAATATGATTTCTCGGAGATCCGCCTGCCCCCATCCTTGGGACGGGACGAGCTCCTGGGTTGCCAGTTCGTGGGGGAGAAGAAGAACCTCGTCTTGTATGGCGGCGTGGGGACCGGAAAAACCCATATGGCGATCGCGCTGGGGATCAGCGCATGCGAGAAAGGCAAGGCAGTCCGTTTCTTCACGGTCACGGAACTCGTGCTCAAGCTGTCCGACGCCTACCGGAACGGCACGCTGGAGCGCCTTGTCCGCGATCTTAAGCAACTGGACCTGCTGATCCTGGATGAATGGGGCTATGTCCCCGTGGATCGGGAGGGATCGCAGCTCCTATTCCGAGTCATCGCCGACAGCTACGAGAGCAAGAGCCTGATCCTGACGACCAACCTGGAGTTCTCCAAGTGGGGCGGCATCTTCACCGACGAGCAGATGGCCGCGGCGATGATCGACCGTCTCGTCCACCACGGCCACCTGGTCATGTTCGACGCCAAGAGCTATCGCATGACGCACGCCTTGATGCGGACCGGCGCGCAGGCGAAGTCGCCTGCGCGGAAGGAGCCATGATGACACTGACGAAGGACATGATAAACAAACTCAGGTTTGCCTGGCGGATGGAAATCGATGCCGAGCTTGAGGCCAGGCTGCTCGAACGATTCGGGGAAGAACCGTATCCAGAGACATATTCTGAACAGGACCTGCATAAACAGGTAAGGAAATACGTCCATCGCTACACTAGGGAGAAGGAAACAGTTCCTATGGATTTCTGAACGATCCAGCCATCCGCCATCGCCGGTGAGCCCCGGCTTGGCGGTGGCTCGATGGTAGCGCTTGGACGGAGGCTGAGGCCGCCATCGTTACGTTACGCGGGAATAATCCCGATGGCGAAAGCCGGGAATTTCCCGTGGCGTTTTCCGGGAAGCTCATGTGGCGAATTCCGGGAATTTTGCTTGACAGAAAACACAAACCCTTTTGTAATCCTTATTACGGGTTTGCTTCTTAGGCTCGGGCAACGTCGTAGGTGGGCATCCGTTAGCTGCAATATGGTCTTGGGCTTAGGTTGAAAGAGGTTTGAGCGCCATCCATGGCGCTCAAAGCGATATAGTATATAGAAATATTAGATCGGTGCAATGATGAAATATCATAGAAAAAATCAAATATGTATTGTAGAATAGTATTATGCCAACTATTTCTATGTTCTATGGGATTCTAATACGAATGTTCCTTGGGAAGAAGGAACATAATCCGCCTCATTTTCATGCATATTATCAAGAATATAAGGGAATTTTCAGTATTAGTACCTGTGAGATGATTGAAGGAAATCTGCCTGGAAAACAAATAAAATTGATTATTGCTTGGGCGGAACTTCATAAAGACGAATTATTGGCAGATTGGGAATTAGCAAATAATGGTGAAAAGCCATATTCTATTGAACCATTGAGGTGAAAGAAATGTATTTATCTATTATTGATGTTAAGCCACAAGAAAAATATAAATTGCTATTAACTTTTGAAAATGGTGAGAAAAGAATATTTGATATGGAAGAATACTTGAAAATAGGAGTATTTAAAGAACTTCAAAATGAAGATATCTTTAATACAGTGCATATCGCATTTGATTCCATAGAATGGGCAAATGGAATAGATTTAGATCCGGAAGAATTATTTCAAGGCAGCATTAGCATATAGATTATATATTGGATCGTCCTCGCCATCCTTGGCTCGGACGATTTTCGAAAAGGCCCAAGACCACACTGCAGCTAACAGCCCCACCCACGGTTCGCCCTTTATTTGATCCTGAATAAAGTGGGGCTCCGGGTTCGGCGCGCTGCAGCGCGCGCCTCACCCACATTGCGCTCGCCTGCAAACCCTTTTGAAATCCTGTTTTCGGGTTTGCTATTCAGGCTCGCGCAACGTCGTAGGTGGGCATCCGTTAGGCGCAAGATAGATTTTTCGCTTTATATCTATAAGGGTTCGCCCGGGGCTCCGCCCGTCGGGCTCACACTTCTTCGTTATTGAGGAATTGAAATGCTTAAATTTTGGAAAAATAGGAAAATAGATATTGATACACGTTATTTCCTATTTGAAAAATATTCTCAAATAAGTAGAAGTGAATTTGAAATTTTCATACTTGAATTCATAAAGGACCATAATTTGAATACATTAGAATTACAAAAATCACCACAAAAAGTGCTAGATCAAAACCTAGTCGGCAATTACGTTGACATTTTAGTTAATCTATCAGATATATTAGAAAGAAATGGTTATCCAGAACTTAAAATGCAAATGTCTGATCCGTTAATGAACGAATCAATTGAAGATATTAAGGTATATTACGCTAAAGCGATTGAATTAGTGAATGTTGATAAAATTGCAGCAATTACATTATTATTGAAGTTAGAAATTGAAATTAAACAATACAAAGGACCATTTGTTGATATCTATTATCCAAGAATATTGGGCTTATTAGGTTTATCGTATTTCAAAGAGCAAGAAATGGATAAAGCAAAGTATTATACAATTGCTGCATATGATTATTGTAAAAGAATCAATGATATTGAAGGAATGGAGACATATTCAAATAATCTTACATTATTCGAGAATCCAAGCTTAAAACAAGCTAAAATAGATATCTGCGGGTTCGCTGGCGAGGGCAATGTGGCTGAAGCGGAGCGAGCGAATGCGAGCGGAACGAGGCCCAAGCCGCAATATGGGATCAAAGGAGAAAAACTTGCACATAACGGTCGCCTGTTTGCGACGTTGCCCGAGCCGATAAAGCGAGCCCGCGTCTAGGGTTGATCATAAAACATGTGTAGCGTAAACTAAAAGTACCCAGAAAGATCGATCTGGCATGGACGAAAAAATCGTCAGAAGTACCCGTAAAAATCGAGGGGGATATTTCCGGCGAACGCCTCTGTAGGATGAGAGCCTGCAGGCGGAATATGTCAAGATAGATTACGCCAGGGAATGAGAGGAATTTCATCAAGCGGCTTTCTTCACCGGTCGGTAGAAAGCGAACACTGGGTTGCACTGGTATGACCGGACTTTCCTCCGTCTCCAGCGGAGGGGATTTTTGATGAACGCCTCGTGGAGGGTTTGGTTCCTGCGCGCATGGATCGCTGTCGCCTCGCCGGAGCGGAATATGTCAAGATAGATTACGCCAGGGAATGAGAGGAATTTCATCAAGCGGCTTTCTTCACCGGTCGGTAGAAAGCGAACACTGGGTTGCACTGGTATGACCGGACTTTCCTCCGTCTCCAGCGGAGGGGATTTTTGATGAACGCCTCGTGGAGGGTTTGGTTCCTGCGCGCATGGATCGCTGTCGCCTCGCCGGAGCGGCGTTGCAGGGGCGTGACGTAGCCAAGGCCGGAATGCTGATGCTCGGTGTTGTACCAGTCGACGAAGTCGGCGTACCAGGATCGGGCCTTTTCGAGTGACGTGAAAAAGGACGGATATCCCACGGTGTATTTGAGGGTTTTGTGCCAGGACTCGATATATGCATTGTCGTTGCTGCAGCGCGGACGGGAATAGCTTCTGCTGACCTGCAAAGAGTCAAGAAAGGCGACCAGGGTCATGCCGCGCATAGGGTTGCCGTTATCGGCGTGGACGATCTCGGGGACGACGCCCAGATCCCTGATGACACGCTCAAACAGCCTACGAGCGTGGTCCTCCGACTCGTTCGTCTCGATCAACCATCCGACAATAGACCGGTCGTACAGGTCGATGATGGTGTAGGCGTAGAAAAACAGGCCTTGGACATCAGTCCTGAGCCACGTGATGTCCCACGACCACACCTGATTGGGGCCAGTCACCTCGATATGCTGACGTTCGGTGGCCGCCGTCGGCTTCTTGGATTCCTGCCGGTGCCGCAGCGCGCCGCGCTTGCGGAAAATGCGGTACAGGGTACTCGTGCTTCCCAGATACTCGCCTCTGTCTGCGAGGGTAGCGACGACCTGCTCCGGCGTTAGGTCACGGAATTCGGGGTTGTTGGCGGTGTCGTAGAATCGCCGCTGCTCCTCCGCCGAAAGTCGGTGTGGCACATGCCGTGCACTTCCTTTCCGGCGATCCTTGAGCCCTTCACGTCGCCAGTTCTGTAATGTCTTGGGCTGCATCCCCATCAAGCGGCAGACGCCGCGTTCGGAAACCCCAGCCAGTATCGCCTCGGCGACATAGGCCAGGATATCGGAGCGCTCTTCCCCGGTTATCAATCGTCCCCGCTGTCCGCAAACAGATTCGGGTATTTTTTTTTAAGGGTAATGAGGATTGCCGCCTCGGCTAGCGCCTCTTTCTGGCGCTCCACCTCTTTCTTGAGTTTCTTGTTGTCCTTCTTTAGTTCGGTGTTCTCGGCCCGCAGGTTAGTCTGTTTGTCGTTCATGATGCTTGTCAGCTCCTGCTCCCACAGCGGGAGATGCTCGGAGTGCAGCCCTCGCTGCCTGAGCCATTCGCCTCGCCCCTCTTCGAGGACCGTGCGACTTTCAAGCAAAAGAGTTAGTTTTTCTCCGGGACCGCGTTGCGCTGGCGTGAGCCCGTCGCAGCCATCCAAGCTCAGTGTACCAGCTTTGTACTGCCCTATCCAGTTCGTGATGGTGATCGCGCTGATTCCGCTCTCTCTGGCGACTTCGCTAACGCTCCGTCCGCTGCCGTCCTGCGTCTTCTTGACGACGGCGGCTCGGAATCCATCGAATACTTCATATAGTTTCGCCCTCCCCGTGGCGTAAACTATCTTGACTTC
>CAWHFT010000200.1:0-9313 GCA_963828175.1 uncultured Spirochaetota bacterium | reverse complement strand
GGCTCCGGGCCTCCGCAATGGTCCGGGCCAGCCGGTCCAACTCCGCCGGCGTGGTCGTCCGGGAGCGCAAGGCATGCACCAAGTACTCGTCGAGTGCGCCGTCGAACACCTTGTGCAGAAACCCCTCCGCCAGCGCGCGAAACGTGGATTCGCGCTCCACCCGGGCATGATAGAAATACGCCTTGCCGCTCCGGCGATGGCCCACCAGCCCCTTTTGCTCCATCACTTGGAGCAGGCTGAGCACGGTGGTATAAGCCAGTTCGCTGCCCTGTTCCTTCAGGGCGTCACTCAGATCACCCACCGAGACGGGTCCCCGCTGCCATAGAATTTTGAGCGCCTCCAGTTCGCGATCGGTTGGACGGGTCGACGCCCCATTCGGCTTTCACTTCCTCCGGCCCGTAGGGATTGTAGGCGAAGCTCGGGTCGGGCCGCAGGGCCTTGACCCCGCCGCCTACCAGCTGGAGCAGGTCCTTGTCGCCGGACACGATCCAGCACTCCCGTCCCTCCTCGCGCGAACGCGTCGCCAAAGTGGCGATGAGATCGTCGGCTTCGAAGCCGTTGGCCCTGAGCACGGGCACGCCGAGGGCCCGCAGGATTTCCTCCACGAGAGGAACCTGGGCGTGGAGGTCCTCGGGCGTCTTCTGGCGAGTGGCCTTGTATTCGGGGTACATGTCATGGCGGAAGGTGCTGCCGATGGAATCGAAGACCGCCGCGAAGGCGCTCGGATTGCGCTGGTCGAACAGGGCGAACAGGAATCGAAAAAAGCCGAAGGCCGCCGAGACGTTCGCGCCCGAGGAGTTCCGCAGCGGCCGGTTCATGAAGGCGAAGTAGGAGCGGTAGATAAAGGCGTAAGAATCCAAAATATATAGGGGCCGCTTATTCATGGGGTGAGGATACGCCCAAGCGGCAATGAACGCAACAAGGGGGATTTATCAGGCGGCCGGTCCAGTCTGCCGTTGGTGGGCGCCCGTTGCCTATCCTCTCAGGTCCACCAAGCTGCCCTCGCCTTGGCGGGCAAAGACCGAGGAGCGGGAGGCGAGGGGGTTGCGGAAGCCGGCGATCTCGGAACGGACGATCTCCATCTTGCGCTTGAGCAGGGCTCGGTTCTCGGCGTTCCGGCGGAGCACCTCCGTCCGCAAGTCGTCGAGGGTGCCTCGGAGCTCGGGCAGCTCGGGGTCCGCTCCCGCGGTCGGATACGCCGCGCGGTAGATCTGCTCGAGGGGTCGATGACCTTCTGGAAGGTGAAGATCTCGGAGACGATCGCCTCTTCTATCTCGACGTGGGCCGCGAGCTTGTCCACGTCGCCCGACTCGATATCGGCGCGCTCGTGGTCGAGCACCATGAGGTAGTTCTCGAACTTGGCCCTCTGCTGGACGAGGAGCTCGCGGAAGCGCCTGAGCGCCGCGACCCTCTGTCCCTTGTCCTCTTCGGTCCGTTCGGCCATATCGACCTGCCTTGCCTTATCCGGCTATGTTGACGCCGACGGAGGCGGAGGAGCCCCCTTGCGCCTTGGTCGCTGCGTCGGCCCAGGCTCCTCTGAGCTCGGCGAGCATCGCCCTGACCGAAGAGACCCTGCCGACTTCCTTGCGGATGTTGGCCTCGAGCATTTCCCGGCCGAACCAGACGTAGAGGGCAAAGAGGTCGCGGGCGATCTCTCCTCCGGCGTCGAAATCCAGGGAGGCCATCAGCTCGGTGATGACGTCCTGAACCTTGCCGAGGGCCAGGTTGATGCGTTCGATGTCCTCCGGTTTTGGCTTGGACTCGGGTCCGAGCAGCTGTATCGCCGTATCGGACTGCTTGATCGCCTCATCGTAGAGCATGACGACGAGCTGTCCCGGACTGGCGGTCTTGACTCGGGTCTCTCGGTAGGCGGCAAGCGGGTTGGCGTTCATTCCGGTCTATCCCTCCACTATGGTCTTGTTCGATTTTCGGAAGCCCAGCATCCTCCCTTGATCGAAAAGAGGCTCCCGTCGCCGCTCGGGTTAACTATCGTCCAACTTGCCGGTGGAATTCCAGGTTTCTATGCGTTGATACGCTGCGTTCAGTATTGCCGAAATCTCGGTCGAGCGCTTGAGCTGTTCCGGGGTCGCGGAGTTGCGGTCGGGGTGGTTTTGCATCAAGAGGCGCTTATAGGCCGCCTTGACCTCCGGGAACGGCGTTCCATAGGCGAGGCCGAGGGTGCGGTAGGCCTGGATGAGGGCGGACGGAGGCCCCGAAGCCCCCGCCGGGCGGTAGGAGCCGGAGCCGGATGCTCGACGGGTCGCATCCTCGCGCTCGCGCCTCGCCCGGTCGCGCTCTCGGGCTTCGGTCTCGCTTCTGCCCATATCGAGGTAATCGTCGAGCTCGGCCATGGCGGCGTCGAGATCCGGATCGCCGCTTGACCGGCTGTTTCGCGCTCCGGCGCCGCCGAAGAGGTCTCCGACCTCGTCGGTGGCGCTCGAGACCCAGGACTTGAACATTCGCTCGAATCTGTCGAAAATCTGGTCCACCATTAGCCTCGCACCTTTAATCTATAGGAAGAGCGGACCGAGAATCAACCGATGAGCACTCGGCGACGCGATAGATAAGGCCCTGGAGGCCGCGACGGCGGCGGGGGTTAAAGGCAAGGACGTGACGCCCGCGAAGGCTTAGTTGCGCGGCGCGGCGGGCGATCGCCTGAGGGACAGCAGGAACAGCAATCCACCCGCCAGCGTCAGGACGAGGCCGATCCACGAGGGGGCTTTGTTGCCGTAGCCGGCAGCCAGCACGAGGCCGCCGAGCCAGGCTCCCGAGGCGTTGCCGATGTTCAAGCCCGAATGGCAGAGCGCGGCTCCCAGCGAAGGGGCCGCCGGAGACAGATCCATGAGCCGGCCTTGGAGCGATACTGCGAGGAGCTGAGCCACTGCGCCGAGGGCGAAGATGCCGACGACCGCGGCCCATGCGCGATCCGCCATCAGGCCGAGCCAAAGCAGGACCAGGATCGTCAGGAAAAAACCCAGGAGCGCGGTCCCGACGACGGAACGATCGGACAAGCGGCCTCCGGCGAGGGCGCCTACGGTCATGCCACCGCCGAACAGCGCGAGGACGAGGGGGACGACGCCGAGCGGCAAGCCCGAGGTCGTCGTGAGCAGGGGCGATACATAGGAATAAACGGCGAACATGCCGCCAAATCCCACCGCCCCCGAGGCGAATACCGCCCAGAGCGGGCCATTTTTCAGGGAAGCCATTTCGCTCGATACGGAGGCCTCGCCGTGGACGGGGAGCTTCGGGATCCACCGGGCGATGGCGGCCACCGTAGCCGCGCCGAGCGCGGCTACGCCAATATAGGAAAGCCGCCAGCCGAGGGACTGGCCCGCCCAGGTGACCAAGGGCACGCCGACGGTGTTCGCCACGGTGAGGCCGGCCATCATGATGGCCACCGCCCGGCCGCGCTTGCCGGGGCCCGCCACGTGGGCGCCCATCACCGCCCCGACTCCGAAGAAGGCCCCGTGCGGCAGGCCGGTCAGGAAGCGCCCGAGGATCAGCCAGGCGAGCGAGGGAGCGAAGGCGGATACCACGTTGCCGAGAGTATAGAAAACCATGAGCGCCAGCAGCAGAGTCTTTCGATCCCGTTTGGCCGCCAGCACGGTCAGCAAAGGCGCGCCGACCACCACGCCGAGGGCGTAGGCGCTGATGATATGCCCGGCCTGCGGAACGGTCGCGCCGAGGCCGGACGCGATGAAGGGCAGCAGCCCCATGGCGGCGAATTCCGTCGTGCCGATGCAGAGACCTCCGAGGGCGAGGGAAAGCAGGGCAGGCGAAGTGGTTTTCATGTAGCCAGCAAAGTATCCGAAAGCGATTTCTTTTGAAAGTCTCTCTGCAACTTGCGGCGAAACAAAGGCACTTTCCCCGCGGCGCCCGGGCGTGGTACATTCGCCCCGATATGGCCACAAAAAGCAATCAGGGCTACGACGAGTCCAAGATCAAGACCCTGAGCTCGCTCGAGCACATCCGGTTGCGCACGGGCATGTACATCGGGCGCCTAGGCGACGGAAGCAATCCCGACGACGGCATCTACGTCTTGCTCAAGGAAGTGATCGACAACTCCGTCGACGAGTTCATCATGGGCGCCGGCGACAGGATAATCGTCCGCCTCGACGCGGACAAGGAGACGGGCGCCGCCACGGTGTCCGTCCGTGACTACGGTCGCGGCATTCCGCTAGGCAAGGTCGTCGAGGCGGTCTCGGTCATCAACACCGGCGCCAAGTACAACGACGACGTGTTCCAGTTCTCCGTCGGCCTCAACGGCGTCGGCACCAAGGCGGTCAACGCGCTCTCCTCGGCCTTCCGCGTCGTCGCTTATCGCGAGGGCCGCCAGTTCGAGGCGCGCTTCGAGAGAGGCGTCCTCAAGTACAAGCGCGAGACCGAGGCCAAGAAGGAGAAGAACGGTACCCTCGTCGAGTTTACGCCCGACCGCGAGATATTCGGCGACTACTCGTACAACGCGGAGTTCGTCGAGAAGCGGATGTGGAACTACGCCTACCTCAACTCCGGCCTCACCCTCAGCTTCAACGGAGCCGACTTCGCCTCCAAGAACGGCCTCCACGACCTGCTCTACGCCGAGGTCGGCGACGGCACGTTGTACGATATCGGCTATTGGCGTGGCGACAAGATCGAGTTCGCCTTCACGCACACGAACGACTACGGCGAGGAGTACTTCTCCTTCGTCAACGGCCAGTGGACTTCGGACGGCGGTACGCATCTGTCGGCCTTCCGCGAGGGCTTCCTTAAGGCGGTGAACGACTTCTACAAGGCAACTTATAAGGGCGAGGACATCCGCGAGGGCATAGCCGCGGCCGTCTCGATCAAGCTCAAGAACCCCGTCTTCGAGAGCCAGACCAAGAACAAGCTCGGCAACACCGACATCAAGCCCTGGATTCTCCAGGAGGTGAAGTCCGGAGTCGACGACTTCCTGCGCAAGAATCCCCAAGCGGCCAAGCGCCTGCAGGAAAAGATCGCCGCGAACGAGAAGCTCCGCACGGAGCTCAACGTGGTCAAGAAGGAGGCCAAGGAGGCCGCCCGTAAGATCGAGCTGCGCATCCCCAAGCTCAAGGACTGCAAGTACCATCTCGACGACCCCAAGGGCGAGCTCTCCACGATCTTCCTGACCGAGGGGCTCTCGGCGGCGGGCTCCATGGTCAGCTCCCGCGACGTGTATACGCAGGCCATCTTCAGCCTCAGGGGCAAGCCCGAAAACATGTTCGCGCGCGGTCGCTCGGCCATCTACAAGAACGAGGAGCTGTACAACCTGATGATGGCCCTCGGCATCGAGACCGACCTCGAGGGACTCCGCTACGGGCGCATCGTCGTCGCCACCGACGCCGACTACGACGGCTTCCACATACGCAACCTCCTGCTCACCTTCTTTCTCACCTTCTTCGAGGAGCTGGTCGTCCAGGGCAGGGTGCATATCCTCGAGACGCCGCTTTTCCGCGTCCGCACAAAGAAGGACACCCGGTACTGCTACAGCGCCAAGGAGCGCGACGCGTCGGTCAAGGCTCTGGGGGCGTCCGCGGAGGTCACCCGTTTCAAGGGCCTAGGCGAGATCAGCCCGAGCGAGTTCGGCCGTTTCATCGGCCCGGACATGCGCCTGGTCCGGGTGGACGTGCAGACCCTCAAGGCGGTGCCAGAGATCCTGGAGTTCTACATGGGCAAGAACACCCCCGAGCGTCGCGAGTTCATCATGCAGAACCTCGTCAGCGACCTCTAAACGGCCGATTGATAGTTCACTGAGACGAGGAGAGCACGGAGATCACGGAGGCGAGATGAGGGACGGAGATATAACCGAAAAGATCATCGCTGCCGCAATTGAAGTGCATCGGCACCTAGGACCCGGCTTAATGGAGAGGTTGAACTTCAATGTCGTTACGATGCGGGTCCCCATTTCTCCCTCTCAATGTACATTCGCAAGGACTGAATGATGGCATACGTCAAGAAAATCTTCAACGAGAACTACCTTTACTACGCCTCTTACGTCATCAAGGATCGGGCCATACCGGACCTCGAGGACGGGCTCAAGCCGGTGCAGAGGCGAATCCTCCACTCGCTCTTCGAGATGGACGACGGCAAGTTCCATAAGGTGGCCAACGTAGTCGGACATTGCATGCAGTACCACCCCCACGGCGACGCCTCGATCTATTCCGCCCTCGTCGTGCTCGCGAACAAGGAACTGTTCATCGACAAGCAGGGCAACTTCGGCAACATCGCGACCGGCGACGAGGCCTCGGCCGCGCGCTACATCGAGTGCCGGGCCAACGCCCTCGCCAGGGATCTCCTGTACAAGCCCAAGATCACCGAGTTCGTCGAATCCTACGACGGCCGCAACAACGAGCCGGTAGTCTTCCCGGCGAAAGTTCCCGTCGTCCTCATGATGGGCGCCGAGGGCATCGCCGTCGGCATGAGCACGAAGATACTCCCCCACAATCCCGTCGAGGTCATCAAGGCCGAGATCGCCGCCCTCAAAGGCAAGCGCTTCAAGCTCGACCCCGACTTCTCGACCGGCGGGCTCTGCGACGCCTCCGAGTACGAGGACGGCCTAGGCAAGGTCCGCGTCCGCGCCAAGCTCGACCTCTCCGACGAGAAGCGCATCCTCATCCGCGAGCTGCCGTTCGGCTCGACGACCGAGAGTCTCATCGCCAGCGTCGAGGCCGCCGCCAAGGCCGGTCGCATCAAGATAGCTTCCATCTCGGATTTCACCACCGACAAGGTCGAGATCGAGATCAAGTTGCAGCGCGGGGTCTACGCCGCCGAGGTGGTCGACGCCCTGTACGCCTTCACCGAGTGCGAGCAATCGATATCCTGCAACCTCCTCGTCATCAAGGACGAGCTGCCCGTCATCATGAAGGCGACCGACATCGTCAAGCACCACTCGAGCCGCCTCCTCGACATACTCAAGCGGGAGCTCGAGCTCGAGGCGGGTGAGCTCCTGGACGAGATTCACGCGCGGACCCTCGAGCGTATCTTCATCGAGGAGCGGGTCTACAAGGCGATCGAGAAGATGAGGACTCAAGAGGGAGTCCGGAAGGCTGTCCTCGACGGCCTGGAGCCCTTCAAGAAAGAAATCCGGCGGCAGGTCCTGGGCGAGGACGTCGAGCGCCTGCTCAAGATCCCGATACGCAGGATATCGCTCTACGACATCAACAAGGCCAAGGAGGAGCTGGACGCGCTCAAGGCCAAGCTCGCCGGAGTTCGCAAGCACCTGGCCGCGCTGGTGGAATACGCGGTCGCCTTCCTCGAGGGCATAGCCAAGCGCCTGGAGAAGGAGTGGCCGCGTCGGACCGAGCTTGCGTCCTTCAAGCAGGTGGACGTCAAGGAGGCTGCGAGGAAGGACCTCGCTCTCCGCTACGACGAAGCCACGGGCTACCTCGGCACCGCAGTATCCGGCGGAGAGACCCGAATGCACGTCTCGCCGTACGACAAGATCCTCGCGATCCGACGCAACGGCGTATACACCGCGATGACCGTCCCCGACAAAGTCTTCGTGGACAAGGGCCTGCTTTATTGCGGCTCCGCCGAAAAGGAGGAGCTGGCGAAGAGCGTCTTCACCATCGTCTACAAAGTCGCCCAGACCGGATTTCCCCATATCAAGCGCTGCCGCATCGAGCAGTACATCAACAACAAGGACTACCTACTCGTTCCCGACGGCGCCCAGATCCTCCTGTTTTCCGTCGAAGACGATTTCGAGTTCACCCTCGTCTACGCGCCCAAGCCCCGTATGAAGGTGAAGGAGGAGGCATTCCGCGCCGCGGCCTTCGAGGAAAAGGGCCTGAAGGCCCTAGGCGTGCGGCTCGCGACGAAGGAATGCACCTCCGCCCAGCTTGGCATCACCAAGCTCGCGAAGCGTGCTGCCGCCGCTGCCGATCGAGCCGAGCGAGCCGAAGAGCTCTTCCCCGAGGCCGAGGCGAAAGGAAAAGGCAAAGGGCCGGCGCGCGGAAAGACAGCCTCCAAAGTTGCCGCCAAGTCCAAGGCCAAGCCCGGCAGGCCCAAGGGCAGCGGCAAGAAAGCGGCTGCCGGCGAGACCACGAGGAAAGGCCTGAAGGCTCGCGCCGAGGCTATTGCCGCTAGAGGCAAAGCCCCCGCCGCGAAGAAAAAGCCGGCGGTGAAGAAGCCCGCGAAGCGCAAGTAAATAGCCGCGGGCCGCTCCAGGTATTGACAAGCCCGATCGATCAGGATAGTTTTTCGAGGCTTTCGAAAGAGAGCATTCCCCTGTAGCTCAGCTGGCAGAGCAAGTGGCTGTTAACCACTGGGTCCCTGGTTCGAACCCGGGCGGGGGAGCGAAGATAGGTCGGGTAACCGGCCCTATCTTTTTTTTGCGCCTGCACTTAATTTCGCTCTGCGAAAAACCGCAGTATTTGCAAAGGGCCATTTTTAGCGCTGCTGTGCACGAAGTGTGCACAGGGTCGGAGGCATGATGGCTATTCGGCTCCTGGATTGGGTAGGACAGGAAGAGCTCTTGATAGCCACAGTGCTGAACTACAAGCGACTCGCAGCGATGGAAGAGGCGAAGGTATGAGCCCTAGGTCGGACCATGGATCGCGAGCGGCGGCGGCAATGGCAGTAACGCCTTTCGCGGCCATCTCGGGGAGTGCGACTACTCATTAGGTGATGTCTTGTGATCTTGACCCAGGCCCACGGGCATCGATCCGCCTAGAGTGCAAAGTCCACGAAGGCTCGTATTTCCACGACAGCAACGGTGGTTTCTGTAGAGCTGTCATAGGTAGAGGCGATGTATAGCGTTGCGGGGGCGAAGAGTCGAGTGCTGAAGCCTGCCGAGCCACTCCACGAAAAGCTGTTTAACCAATGTCCTGAGCCGATGCCTAAAATACTGAAGCCCTAATTCCCAGTATTCAGCTGCCACCGCAGCCGAATACGTTGTGCCGAGGTGCCATGATGTTCCCCGCCCGTGACTCTTTCCTCTTTTCTTCCCCGACTTGCCAGAGTAGCGTAGCATCCTCCGCCAGGGGAGTTTCCCCCACCGCCGGTCATGGCTTGGGCTTGGGCGTGGCGGGGAAAAGAGCGTGGGCGTTCGCATTCCTTGGCCGGTCTCGAACGCCCACGCTACCAAACTGAACAAGGCAGCGTACTTCTCCCGTCAAACAGCTTCAAGACCTTATCGCCCTCATCCGGATAGCAGTAGCCCAATGGGGCTGTCCTCTCTGCGGGAAGCACCACACGCTTGAGTTTCACTCCTACCCGGAGCGCTGGTCCATCGGAAGTGATGGCGTTCGGCAGCTCATCCACGTCGCGACGATCCTCTGCCGGGCCATGCGTGGGACTGGGCGACATAGCACTAAAA
>CAWHFT010000199.1:0-13016 GCA_963828175.1 uncultured Spirochaetota bacterium | reverse complement strand
ACCTGGCTTTGATTTGAGTTTTGGAACGCAATCCGCGTTCGAGCGAAAAGCCCAAAACGCCTATCGACAGTATGGCACACAGCCACGCGAACACGTCGCCGTGTGCGGTATCAAAGGTGATGCCGTCGCGGAAACCGAATTCCGCGGGCAACGCGTCCACCTGGTGCCGCGGAATGTACGCCTGCTTCGTTTCACGTATTGCTCACGTCGCGGAAGCCTCTTTGAGCGAGGAAAGGGCCCGCTTGCCCGCGGTCGATTCCGAACATGTAAGCTTCTCCGCTGATCTTGGCCGCTCGCCTGAGCGCCTTGACATCGTTCCTGCTCTCATCCTGGAGTATCTCGTTGTACATGTAGTCGAAAATGACCGAGCTCCCCGCACCGGAATGTTCCGAGATGAAAGACAGCGTGTTGTCGACGCCCTCCTTCGTCAGGAAATACGTAACGCCCTGCCAAATGAACAGTGTCTTGGCGCGCTCGTCATAGCCTCCGCCCCGGAGGCGCTCGCCGAGCGATTCGGTATTGAAATTCACCGAGACGAACGTGACGAAGCCGGGAACTGGATCGACGATTTTTCTCAAGAGCGCTGTCTTGCGATTTTGGGTGGCGGATTCATCGACCTCGAAAACTCGCGTCTTCTCCATTCCCGCGATGCGGTATGCTCGGGTATCGTACCCTGCCCCGAGGATTACGACTTGCTCCAGGCCTTCGGCGAGCAGCGCCTCGAGGGTGTCGTCGACGAATCGCTCGCGGAGCAGGATGAACGCGGCCGCGCCCGGAGCCATGCGCTCGTACAGTCCGGATTGGATGATCCATTTGCTGAGCGGCCACATTATTCCCCCGGGCACGAATACGCGCGCGTAGGGGTCGTAGAACATGCGGTCGGCCTCCGGCTTCTCCGCTTCGATCGCCCGAAATCCGGCGACCCCGGCGGCAGACAAGCTCGGTTTTTCTTTTTTCACGTTTGGCTCCCGTCGTTAACTATACGCTACTTCGCCCGCATCCAATAGCGCAGGACGATGTAGGCTACCATGGCCCCCGTCACCGCCAGGGTCATAACGCGCACGAAAACCGCGCCTCTCTTGAGCACCATGCGGCTGCCGGCCCAGGCGCCCGCGACTTCGGCGGCGCCCATCGCGAGGCCGATCGGAGCGACGACGGCGCCGGCGTAGAGGAAGACCGCGAGCGACACCAGGTTGCTCGTGAAGTTGACCATCTTTGTGTGCGCCGTCGCTCCGCGCAGGTCGAGGCCGGCGAGGCCAACGAGGGCCATCGCCCAGAAGGTGCCGGTCCCCGGGCCGAAGAAGCCGTCGTAGAATCCCAGCGAAAGCCCCGCGACCGCCCAAAAAGGCAGGGCGGCCATCTTGCGCTCGCCCGGCCGCAGTCCGAAGCGCGGACGGAGCGCCAGGAAGGCGAGAATGGCGACGAGAAGCAGCGGAATGAGATAGGCCAGCAGCCTCGAGTCCATCGCGCTCACGGCAAGAGCGCCGGCGCAGGCCCCCGCCGCCGTGGCGAGGATGCCGGGAACCAGGTCGCGGAAGCGCACGATGCCCGCGGCCCGGTAGCGCAGCGCGGCCGTGAGGCTACCGAAGCACGACTGCAGCTTGTTGGTGCCGAGGGCGAGCTGGGGCGGCAGGCCCGCGGCGAGGAGGGCCGGCAGAGTGATCATGCCGCCGCCACCAGCGATGCTGTCGACGAACCCGGCCGCGCCGCCGGCGAGGACGAGGAGAGCGAAGGCGAGTGGAGACAAGGCCTGGTGCATCGACAGATTGTAGCGATGGACCATCGCTTGAGGAATATGTTATTTTCCATATCCTAAGGAAGGGGCTTCGATGGGACGAAAGATAGATTACAAGTGGATAGCTCTCAGCGTGACCACCATTGGGGCCTTGATGGCGGCGATCGACAGCACGATCGTCGTACTGGCCCTGCCGCAGATGATGCAGAGGCTGCACGCGAACCTCGTCGAGATGGTCTGGGTCATCATGGCCTACATCCTCGTCAGCACCGTCCTGCTCCTCACCTTCGGCCGGATCGCCGACATGTTCGGGCGAACCAAGCTCTACAATCTCGGCTTCGTTGTCTTCACTCTCGGCTCGGCCCTCTGCGGCATCTCGCGCAGCGGCCTGCAGCTCGTCCTCGCCCGCGTCGTGCAGGGCTCGGGAGCCGCCCTCATGATGGTCAACAGCACGGCGATCATCACCGAGGCCTTTCCGCCCAACGAGCGGGGGCGCGCCCTTGGCATCAACGGCATCACGTGGGCCATCGGCGGCATCGTCGGTCCCCTCCTCGGAGGCCTCATCCTGTCGCTGGCGAGCTGGCGCTGGATATTCTACATCAACGTCCCCATTGGCATCCTCGGCAGCCTTTGGGGCTTCATCGCCCTCAAGGAGCTGTCGCCGCGGGCGCGGGGCGAGAAGTTCGACGGCCTCGGCGCCGGCACCTTCAGCCTGAGCCTCGTCTCCCTGCTCGTCGCGCTCACCCTCGGCATCGAGCTCGGCTTCGGCTCGTGGCCCATCCTCGCCATGTTCGCCTTCTTCGCGGCCATGCTCGCGGCCTTCTTCCTCCGCGAAAGGCGCGCGGCCGCTCCGGTGCTCGACCTCTCGCTCTTCGGCGACCGCGGCTTCAGCTTCTCCGTCATCGCGGCGATGCTCCAGTCCCTCGCGATGTTCGCGGTCAATTTCCTGGTGGTGTTCTACCTCCAGGTCGTCCGCGGGTACGACCCGCTCGCGGCGGCCCTCCTGCTCATTCCGCTGTCGGCGGTCTCCGCCGTCGTCGGCCCCCTGAGCGGCATCCTATCGGACCGCATCGGCGCGCGCATTCCCGCGACGGCCGGTTTGGTTCTGCAGGGCGGCGCGCTCCTGTGGTTCATCGCGAAGCTTTCTCCGACCACTTCCTACGGCGCCATCGCCTTCGGACTGGTGCTCTTGGGGCTGGGCGGCGGACTCTTCTGGGCGCCGAACACGAGCGCCGCGATGAACGGCGCCCCGAAGCACCGCCTCGGCATCGCCTCCGCGACCCTGGCCACACTCAGGCAGACGGGCATGGTGACGAGCTTCGCCCTCTCGCTAGCGGTGGCCGCGAGCAGCCTGCCTCGCGACGTGATGATGCAGCTCTTCGTCGGGACCAACGCGGCGCTGGGCTCGGGGCCACAGGCCGCCTTCATCCTGGGCATGCGCAACGCGTTCATCGTCTCGGTCGGACTGTGCGCGCTCGCCGCCTGCTTCTCGCTTATCCGCGGTCCCGGGGGAGCCGCCCGGCCGGCGGGGGCCCGCCCCGGAGGGGCCGGCCCCCGCGAAGCCGGGTCAGCGCATACAAGCTAACGCGTCTCGACGAGGACCGTGGCCGGGTCTTCGGTCTCCCAAAAGCCCTTCCAGCCCAGGGCCAGCAGCCAGAGTCCCGGCGATTCCTTGTAGTCGCGCAAGAGCGTGCCCGAGTCGCGCAGGATCCGAAGCGGCTCGGCGAAACGCTCCTTCGAGTAGTCGAGGTTCCACCGGTATCCTTGGGCGAGGGCCGATGCGTGGTCGCGCTTAGGCGGCGAATCGTAGCCGTAGAGTTCCGGGAAGAGGTAGCGCCGCAGGGCCCGCGGGTCGGCGAGGGCTGCGGCCGCCGCCGGGTCCGTCGACGCGCGCGCCTGGAGGTCGGCCGTCACCGCCATGATCCGGTCCCATCGATGCGCGAACTCCGTCTTGCCCTGGTCGTTCCGCACGTACGTCTCGAAATACCTGATCGTCGCCGACTCGATGCTGTCGAGCTGCGGTTCGCTCTCGATGCTCAAGGTCCAGCCGCCGGGCTCGGCCGAAGCGCGGCGATGCCGTCGAGGAGGAAGGAGGCTTGGGTCCAGCCGTTCGCCCAGGTGCTGAACCACGCGAGCCTCGTCAGGCTGATCCGGTACCCGTCGCCGTCAGGCTTGGCCTCGCCGTAGACCACCGCGGGCTGCAGGGCTGTCGCCGTAAGGCGGATCGGCGAGCTGCCGTTCTTTTCGGGGTCGAAGGCTATGGTCAGCGATGGTCGCGGCGAGCCTCGCGGGCCGCTGTACGAGGCGATCGGCCGAGCTCCGCCGGCGCAGCCGACGCAACAGGCCGCGATGAGGAGCGCGGCGAGAGGATCGAGCGAGGGAAAAACCTTTGTAAAAAGGTTTCCCCCTCGCGCTCCCTCTTCCAAATTGCCGTTCCATTCATGTTCATCATCCTATAAGCTCAGCTTGAAGCCCACCGACGGAATGGGAAACCCGATATTGAACGAGGCCGCCGTGTTGGTTCGCACGAAGTACAAGAGGGCGAAGACGTCCTCGCAGCCGACGTAGTACTCCCACCTGAGTTTCGTCCCCGCATAGAATCCGTGCCAGTCGAGCTTAACGTCGACGGGATACTGCCAGTTCGTCTGGGGCAGGCTCCCGGCCGTGGTCGCGGAGCCGGTGGTCGTGGGCTGAGAGGCGAGAGTCGCCTGGGTGAGGACCGAGAAGCCGTCGTTCGGCTTGATGGTCAGGTCGAGGTAGAAGGTGTGCTCCACTTCGTAGGATGGCACGTACCATTCCCCAAACGCGGGAGCCGTCGTGCTCGAGGGGGCAAGCACGCCGCCGCCCGGATTGTAGAGTTCGGTGATGTTGAACGAGTAGCTGATGGACATGTCCCAGAACGGGCTCTGTCTCTTGAATCCGAAGTCGACTCCGTAGGCATAGCCGGTCCCGTCGTACTTCAGCACGGTTGGGCTGCTTGGTTTGGAGGTGTCGATCGCCGTGTAGAAGCGGTCGAGATAGTTTTTGTAGTATCCCTGGATGTCGAGGGACTCGTTCCCCGTCCCGACGATGTCGAGGCCCACCACGTTGAACCACGCCCTGGTCGGGCCCACCTCGAGGCTGACCACGCCGTTGCTCGTATCCATATACTGGTTGTCCGCGGGAAACTGCGAATAGAGGCCGCTGCCCGCGTCGACCGACATTGTCTTGATGGCGCCCCAGTCCTTGAGGAAGGTATAGTTGAGCCTGAGCCGCGGGTTGATGACCGGATAGGTCTGCAGCTGCTCGCCTCCGCCGTAGACGTAGGAGTGGTCGACGCGCAGGCCTCCCTCTCCGGTAAGGACCGACGGGATGAGGGTGAAATCGTCGTCGACGAAGATTCCGGACGTGAGGGTGTTCTTTCCGAGCAAATTGGATGGAGCTGGCGCCGTGTCAATGAACGGACTGGTTGGCGAAACCTGCGTCCAATGGACGCTGGAGTTGTCGGTCGACCAATTCTCGAGCATCTCGTCCACGCCGTAGCTGATCACCTGACCCTGCGCCCCGGTCCAATCGAAGCTGGTCCGCAATTGGTAGCGGTATTCCTGGTCGCTCGTGTTGGAATCGTTCGACAATCCCCCGCCGCCTCTGACCGGGAACGTGAATCCCGACTCGTTGTCCATGCTGTTGTAGCTGACCAGCGTATTCCACAGGAGGTCCTTGCCCAGGAGGTCCTTCATGGTCGCCGAGACGAGGATTTCCTTTTCGGTGACGCCGAAAACGACTTTCCCCGCTGCAATGTCGAATCCGGAGATGGCGACGCCGTCGGTGTCCACGTTGGCGTCCAGGGTGAAGCCGAGGCTCGGAGTGGGGTTCCAGTAGAGCTTGGCCGTGCCGTTGCGGATGTACGGGTCGGTCGAGAACAGGTTGCTCTGCCCTATCAGGGCCAGCGGCACTTCCATCCACGTCACCTTGCCGCCGAGGAGGATCCCGCCTCGCTCCCGAAAGCCTGCTGGTAGAAGAGGTCCAGGCCGGTGGTGGAGAGGCCGAAGTCGAGGTGGACATCGTCGTCAGTCGGCGTCTTCGAGCTCACCTCCAGCAGCCCCGACATCACCTGGCCGTAGGGGGCGCCGATGATCCCGTCGGAGAGCTTGATCGAGTCGATCATGTCGGGATTGAAGATTGTGTAGGCTCCCTCCCACTGGTAGGGGTTGAGCACGTAGGCTCCGTCCAGAGTGGCCACCGTCTCGCTGGGGTCTCCGCCGTTGATGGAAGGCCGCGAATCGAAGGTACCCGCGTAGCCGACGCCCGGCAGGGTCTTGATGGCGGACATCGCGTCCTCGACGATGCCCATCGTCTGGGCCTGGATGTCCTGGCTCGTCACCACTTCCGAGACGCCAGCCTGCGCGTCCGTCTGCTTGGGCTTGGCGCCCTCGACCACCAGCTCCTGTCCCTGGACGTCCCCTTCCAGCGACATCTCGATGGTGAGCTTGGCCTGACCGGCGGCGAGGGCCATTTTCACGGTTTTGTAGCCCAAGAGCTGGGCCGTGACGAGGACGCGCCCGCCATCCTGGGGAGAGGGGAGGATGACTTCGCCCTTCTCGTCGGTGACCAGGCTCTTGTCCATGCCCGGGATCCTGACCTGGACGCCTTGAAGGGGAGTGCCCAGGTCCTGGTCCATGACGAGGACGAGCACCTGGGCCCAGGCTCGGCAGGCGAGGATGCAGAAGAGGAGGCACAGGATTTTTCTTATCGCGGGCACTCGTTTATAATACCACCCGGCTCGCCATCGGCTCAGTCCCATCCCCTCTTTTCCCATTTCTTTATTATTAAGGACGTGCGCGACCCGGCAATTTCCGGGTCAATTTATGCGAGCAGAATAGTATAGTTACTTCGAGGAGGAAAAATGGATTTATCGAAAATGAGCCCCGTCATCCTCATCGTCCTGGCCACGCTCGTTTTTTTCTCCGTGGTCTCCTGGGCCATCATCGCCTACAAGCTCGTTCAAATCCGGGTGGTGAGGAAGAACACGCGCGTATTCCTCGACTTCTTCTGGGAGACGAAGGAATTCGCCCTCGTCAACGCTCAGGTCGACCGCTTCAAGGACTGTCCCCTCGCCTCGCTGTTCAAGGAAGGCTACCGCGAGACCGAGCACTTCCTCTCGGCGGCCGCGGCCGACCCGTGCGAGTCGGGCGACCTCCGGTCGCCGCGGCTCAGCACGGACTCGAGCGCGATCGAGAACATCGGCCGCAGCCTGCGCAAGATCTCGTCGCAGGAGACCGACAAGCTCGAGCGGAACATCGGGTTCCTGGCGACGACGGGCTCCACGACGCCGTTCATCGGGCTCTTCGGCACGGTGTGGGGCATCATGATCGCCTTCCGCAACATCGGCATCGCCGGCTCGACGTCGCTGGACATCGTGGCGCCCGGCATCTCGGAGGCCCTCATCACGACGGCCATCGGCCTTGCGGTCGCCATACCGGCGGTGATCGGCTACAACTACATCCAAGGCAAGATCCGCGCTCAGGTAAGCGAGATCGACAACTTCTCCTACGATTTCCTGAACATCGTGCAGAGAAGCCTCAACGCCAAGAAGTAGGGGAGGCGGACATGGATGCAGGCAACCGCAAGTCGGGCGACCGCGCGCCGATATCGCAGATCAACGTCACGCCGCTCGTCGACGTCATGCTCGTCCTCCTCATCATCTTCATGGTCACGGCCACCGTGGGGCAGCAGGGCATCACGGTCAGCCTGCCCAGGGCGAAATCCCAGGCCCTCGACGTCTCCGAGGAGATCGTCACCGTCACCATCGACAAGGATCTCACGATCTACGTCAACTCGAGGCCCGTCGCTCTGGGCGACCTCACCGATACGCTCAAGGCCGTCTACGCGCATCGCAAGAACAAGGCGATCTTCCTCAAATCCGACGCGAGCGTCGCCTACGGCGACTTCGTCAAGGTGGTCTCCCTCATCAAGGACTCGGGCGTCGAGCAGCTGGGCATGATCACGGAGAACCCCAAGAAGTGAGGGACTCCGGCGCCGCCCTGAGCCTCCGCGGCGGCGAGCATCCGCGGGCCGCGCTCCTGGGCTCGCTCGTCTTCCACGCGGCAGTGGTCGCGACGATCGTCCTTACCGCGAGACCGGGGCTCGAGCGGCCGCCCGAGCCGCCCCGGTCGATCGACCTCGTCAGCGTCGAGCAGCTCCTGCCGCCACCTCCGCCGCAAGCGGCGCCTCCCGAGGCGGCCCCTCTCGTCTCGTCGCCGCCGCCACCGGCAGCGCCACCCGCGGCAGCGCCGCCCGCAGCCCCTCCGCCGGAAGCGGCCGCTCCCGCGCCCGCAGCCCCGGGCCCCGCCCTGGCCGACACTTTGACCCCGGCGACCGCCTCGAGCGGCGGCATGACGGCGCAGACGGGAGCCGGCGGAGCGGGCACGGGGCCGCCCGCAGCCCAGGCCGACGAAAGCGATTACCTGCCGCAGTTCAAGATCACCGAGGCGCCTGTCATCCCCACGAAAGCGGTCCTTTCGAAGATCGAGTACCCGCCGCTGGCCGCGAGGCAGGGCATCGAGGCGACGGTCTTCCTCGAGCTCCTGATCGACGCGACCGGGAAGATACGGAAGGTGACCGTGTTGAAGGACCCTGGCTACGGCTTCGCGCAAGTCGCCGTCGCCGCTCTGCAGGGCGTCGTCTGCGTTCCGGCCAAGGTCGAGGGCCAGGCCGTTGCCGTGCGCTACCGCTATCCGGTACGGTTCACGCTGAAGTGAGTTCCTCGAAGCTTGTCGGCGGTCGCGAACTCATTCAATTTTTGGAAGAGGGGGCGCGGGGCGAGAAACCTTTGCGAAAGGTTTCGCCCCCGCTCAATTCATTTCCACCGACACCTTCGCGGGCGCGATCGCCGACACCCATTTCACTCGCGAGATGAGGATGACGGCCAAGACGGCCGCGGCGTAGTTCGAGAAGAGGTTGCCCCAGAAGATCGCATCGTAGCCGAGCGCCTTTTCGGTCGCGAGGATGAACAGGTAGCGGAGCAGCCAGAATCCGCAGCACCCCGAGCACGAGCGGGACCTTGGTGCGCCCGAGGCCGATGAAGGCTCCCTGGACGGTCATGCACAGTCCGAACCCGACCACCGAGTAGGTGTAGATATGGAGGGCCCGGTCCGCTATCTCGAGGAGATCGGCGTCGCGCGTGAACAGCAGGGTGAGGTGGGAGGAAAGCGGGACGACGATCGCCAGGACCACGAGGGCCGTGAGAGAGCTGATGGCGCAGCCGGCGAGGCAGGAGCGCTTGGCCTTCCTCGAGGCGCCCGCCCCGACGTTCATGCTGACCATCGTCGTCACCGCCGAGCTGAAGGCGCCGGGGAGGTTGAAGCAGACGGCCGTGATGTTGTTCGCGATGCCCTGCCCGTTCAGCACCAGGGGGCCGTACCTCTGCGACTCGTTGTTGATGAGGAAGAAGCCGAGGTTGAGCAAGAAGGAGTTCAGCATCGCGGGAAAGCCTATCTTCCCGAGCTCCTTTACGATGGGGACGTTGAAATGGAAACGCCGCAGCTCGAGGCGGTCCGGGCTATCCTTGACGAACAGTTCGTAGAACATCCAGAAGGTGATCAGGACGTTCGCGACGAGCGAGGACAGGACGCACCCGACGATGCCCATCCGCAGCCAGTAGATGAAGACGATATTGAAGAGGATCTTCAGTACGAGCATGATGACCATGCGGACGAAGGGCGCCTCGGGCTTGCCGTTCGCGTTCTTGATCCCGTTGTAGATCGACTCCATGAAGGAGAAGGGCAACACGAGCGAGTACAGCGAGGTGTACAGGAAGACGTTGTGCGCTATCTGCGGGTTGACCTTGCGCGAAATCACGAAGCCCGCCAGCAGGAGGAGCGGGGCCGAGAGCAGCCCGAGGATCGAGCCCGCGACGACTATCTGGGTCGCCGTGCGCTTGGATTCCTCGAAATTGCCCCTTCCGTTCAGCTGACCCAGGATGGCCATGGCGGCCACGCTCAGGCCCTGGGCGAAGGAGGTCATCATGTTGATCACCGGCTCGCTGTAGGTGACGGAGCTCGCGACCAGAGTACCGGCCACGTTGTTGATGAACAGCCCGTCCATGAGCGGCATGAGACTTTGCACAGCGCCGAGCATGAGCGTGGGGACAGCGAGGAAGAGGATCGTCCGGGATATCGGGCCGTTCAGGATGAGGTCGCGGCGCTCGGCCGTGGACTGGGAGAGGAAATTCCGCGGCATCAATCGTCGTCCACAGCCAGCAGGGCCTCGACCTTGGCCTCGAGCTCGGCCTGGATCCTCCGCTTTTCGTCCGGGTAGGGCTTGGAGATCTCGTAGGTCGACGGCTCTCCGAGCGAGATGCGCCGACGCTTTCGGCTGACGCTGACCGGGTAGATGTTGATCGACCGTCGTTCGATCTTCACGATCTCCTTGGCCACCTCGAGGAAGCCGATGTTGAAGCGCTTGATGTAGCGGCTCAGGTACGAGTCGGATATCTCGGGGAAGATGAGAAGGCTCCTGCCCTCCTCGAGATAGACGATGCTTTTCGAGATGGTCTCCATGATCCGGCGGCTGTCGTGATAGACCGGGATGGCCTCGAGGTAGCGAAACAGCTGTACGCAGAGATCCGCCATGAGATGCGAGAGCCAGGAGCTGAACGGCTTGGACAGGCGCAGCTCTTTTATGATGTAGTCCTTCTCGAGGTAGCGCGCGCAGGTTTTCCGGTCGGTCATCTCGTGGATGACCCACGGGTAGAGCCGTATCGGGAAGTAGAGATGCAGCGCCAGGGGCCCGAAGGAGTCGGCGTGGTTGGCGACGAAGATGGCGGGCTCCTCGATGATTACTCCGTTCGGGTCGAAGGACATCCGGGGAAAGAAAGCTCTGACCAATAGGTAGATGGCGCGAAAGAAGCTCACGCAGCCATAATATGCGGTATTAAGGCTTTCATCCATAAGGCGACACGACTTATACTGTTTCTATGAAAGAGCCCGCTTCACGAACCATCGCGTTGAGGCCCGCCGCGGCCAAGGATCTCGTCCCTTGCGTCGACATTCTCATGGATTCGATCCTCGGCGAGGAGTACTTTTCCCGCGAGCTGGCCGAAGGGATCCTGGCCGAGGCCATAGCAAAAAAGGAAGTCACGCTGGCCAAGACGAGCGCCGGCGAGATCGTCGGCTTCTACCGGCTCGTCCTCGACGGCGTCTTCCTGGTCTTCGCGTATCTGCACCTGCTCGCCGTCAAGACCGGCTATCGCGGCTTGGGCATAGGCACGCTCCTGCTCCGCGATTCCGAGCGAGCGATACGCGAGGAGCAGGAGTATCCCGACATCAAGAAGGCCTTCCTCATCGTGGGCAAGACCAATCGCCGCGCCAAGCGCTACTACGAGCTCCAGGGCTACCGGAGGCTCTGCACGCTCGAAAACCTCTTCTCGAGGGGCGACACCGAGTTCCTGATGGTCAAGGATTTGTAAGAACTTTTGCTAAGGCCGTCCGGTCCTTTCCCACGAAAACGTTGAACGCCCTGTTGAGGACGAGGGGGGAGCCGGCGCGGAACAGGCAGACCGGCTGCTCGATAAGGCCTCGCCGGTAGTAGAAGTCGAGGACATCGGCCGCGACCTCGTCCTCGGCCGAGTCCCCTCCCGACCCGTAGCGCCTCACCTCGGGCCGCGACTTGATGAAGGCCTCCACGACGGCCGCCTTGTCCTTGGCCTCGTGGTAGTAGCCGGTGTAAGGCAGGACCTTCGAGTAGCGGTAGGCGATGCGCTCGAGGTTGCGCGTCACGAGGTACTTCTCGGCGCCGAACCCCGCATAGAATTTCTCGGACCGCCGGATAGAGGAGGGCGGAGGCTGACTCGGGCGTGAGCAGGCTGTCGATGAACTGGAAGGCCTCCTCCTTGAGCCAGTCCTCGCCGGCCGCTTTCTTCAGGAAAGCGTCGTAATACAGCTTCCAGCCCATCTCCTCTCCGCGGTCCCGACCGTAGCGGCACACCAGGAAGAGGGCCCGAAAGATCCAGCGGACGTAGGCGGGATTGCCGTGGCCGGCGCCGACCGCGTGCATCGCGATGATCTTGGCCGGCGATCGCGTATCGAAATCGTCGAGGTCGGAGAACCAGACTTCGATGGCGGCGAAACGCCGGGCGAGCTCGCGCTTTTGATCTTCCGTCCCGAGGCCAGCGGCCAAGAGGTCTTCGCGCAGCGCGAGCCAGCTCGCAGACCCGGCGAGGCGGGGCCGAACGAGGAATCGGATTTTGGCGCGCCGCGTCGGAGCCATGCATGGATTCTAGCCTCGATTGACAATCCATGCCACGGAGCTTAGTCTTTTACTCAAGAAAAAACTCGTCGGGGCCGTTCGGGTCGCCTGGAGGCGGTCCCGATGCCTTGCGGGAAGGGATGTCAATGAGAAAACAAGGCTTTTCCCGGGCGCTCCTCGCGGGCGGCCTGTTCGCGGCCGCGCTCGCGGCCATGAGCGCGCTGGGGTCCTGCGCAGGCCTGCCCTACACGCCGACCGAAAAAAAGGTGGACAAGCTCGTCGCACTGATCGACTCGGGCGGCGTGGGCGCGATCAAGGGCCTCTCGCAGGCGCCGTTCATGCTGGACGGCGAGATCCTCCTGCGCCAGGCCGACGTCGACGCGGCCTGGTCCAATTTGAAGGTCGCGGGCTTCCGCATCGGAGCGCCCAAGGTCGTCTCGATCGCGAAGATCGACGCGGACAGCTACAAGGCGTTCGCCGACACGATGGACGCGCGGGTGTTCTTCAAGAAATACCTCGACAAGTCGAGCTCTCTCGTGGCGCTCGACTCGTCCGACGGCAGGTATTACCTCATCCTCAACCGCGAGGTCAAAGGCTATCCGCGGGTCCAGGGCTTCAAGGGGCCGGTCAAATGAAGGCGAAACTCCTCACGCTCTCGATGCTCTTCGGCGCCATCGCTCTCGCCGCCGCCCAGCAGCAGGCCGAGGCCGTTTTCACCGACGGCGACGTCAACCACAAGACTACGAACGGCAAGCTGAGCAGCCTCGAGATCGGCGACAAGCTCGTCGCGGGGGACTCGGTGATCACCAAGTCCGGGGCGTCCGCCGAGCTCAAGCTCCCCTCCGGCTCGAGCTCGATCAAGATCAAGCAGAACACCGTCTTCACCCTCGGCGAGGTCGCCGTGGGAGGGACCAAGCAGACGGTGCTCCAGACGGTGGTCGGCTCGGTCTCGATGAAGTTCGACAAGCTCGCCACCAAGGAGCCGCTCCTCGCCACGACCACCTGCAGCGCAGCCGTTCGCGGCACCGAGGTGGAGATCTACGCCGGAATGGTG
>CAWHFT010000198.1:0-5260 GCA_963828175.1 uncultured Spirochaetota bacterium | reverse complement strand
ATTCTTAAATCCCCGCCGAAAAGTTGGAAATATGCCCTATAATCATCTGGTCGACTGAAGGTCCAGTATCCCCCCGGCGTCAAAACTTCTGTTCCTCCACGGCCATAGTCGATGCCTGTATGCATTTCTTCAAAATATGAAGCCCCTGGAACATTTGATGACTGTAATGCCAAGTCTCCCGTATCGACATTGAACTGCGTGGTTCGCTTCGCTTCGCCTCTAATCATGGAGTCGACGCAGATGCCGTTCGTCAGCGCATTGTTGTACCACGCCTGATTTGCCTTAATCATGCTCATTTGATTTTGGTTATAGACTTTGGACAAGATCGTTTCTGAAGCCAACGAGTTGCCGGCATAATCGAGCATGCCTATCGCCGACCCATAGGTATAATCGACGAATCCGCCTATCGTGCTTTTACTCGCGCGTATCGACGAGTACAAACTGCGTATTGCGTCCAACGATATTTCCTTGCCTTGATTCCTTTCGGTCAAGCTCAACCGTAGCGGTTACGGGTATCGTTCCTTTGCTACCCTCCCACGCGACGATGACCGGCCGTTCGCCTCCCCACGCCCACTGATCTGGATCGGAAGAAGTCGAATGCTGGATCCCTGCGCTCACCATGAGTCCTTGAACGGCCTTCACCTGCGCCTCGTTTTTCGGATCGATTCCCAGTATTTTCAATAAGCTCCCTTCGAGTTGCGTCTCTTTCAGCCCCATGGAAGCCGCGCTGTGGATGATGTTGCCGTTTTCGTCTCGCAAAGTGGCGACGCCGTCGTACGCGATGTTCCCGTTCTTCATCAGTTTCCAGTAATCGGCCTCCGTGGAATAACTTCCGAAAGCCGCCGCGATCGCGTCGGGATCGCCGCTCCGGAGCGCCGCGAGCTCCGCGCTCATCCGGCCGCCGAGCGCTCCCGTGCCATAGGTTCCCTCGAGCAATGCGGCAGTCTCCGCGTGTCCCTGCAATGCTCGCACCGTTTCGTCGATTTGACCTTGCCCGTCGTCGATGCCGTTCCGGTAACCTTCATGCGAGAGAAGCACGCCCATAGAGAGGTCCGAGGTCAAGATGGAGGAGTCCGTCCCGAGGTGGATCGTCCTTTTGCCGCCGTCGAGCGTGGTCAGCGCGCTGTAGTCTCCCTCGCGGTCGTCGACGATATCGGTCGCTCCCGCCAGCAGCTCCCCGTACAAATTGGCGTCGGACGCGTTCCCGGTGCTCGCCAAGGTCCTCATCGCGATGAGATATTTTTTCGCCTCGTCTTGACCGGACGTCTCAATCCTGAGGTTCTCGCCCCAGGACGCCACGCCGCCCGCGGCTCCCGCCAAAGTATCCAAGCTGATATCCGCTCCTCCCGAGCCCAAACCCATCGAAATTCCGGAGTCACCCAGGCGCATCTCCACGAGCCCCATGGACAAAGGCCGTCCCTTCGAATCCGTCAGCCCCAGCATGCTCAGGTTCGCCACGTTGAAGGTCGCATCTTTGGTCAGCGCATAGTTCACGCCCTGCCCTACGAGTGAGCCCGCCAAGGAGTCGAGCCGCAGTCCTCCCGCGTAGACCGGACCGACGAAACCGATCAATTGGGTATCGAGCATTCCAGTCGCGAACGTGCCCGCCATACTCGAAGCATAGCTCGCCAGAGCGCCTTCTCCAGACACGCCCGCGTCAAAGGCGTCTTTATTATAACTCCATTCGCCGCCGTGGCTGTAGCCTATTCCGGCGATGGCTCCCGACGCCACGTTGGTGGTGAACACCTCCATGCCTTTCAGCATCGTCTTGGCGATCGCTCCGCCGAGACCTGAGTCCTTGACCGAGCTTGAAAGACCACCGAAGCTCCCGAATACGCCGCCGCCGTCGAAAACCCCTCCGATAACCGTCGTCGCCGCGCTCGTCAGGGCTTTTTTCCCGAACGCGACGAGGGCTTCATCGGCCTGCCGGTACCCTCCCGAGACGTCCATCATGCCGAACACCGCGTCGTCCGCCAGATTGATGGCCATGGCCGCCCAGGGGCCGACTCCAACCGCCATCGCGGCGATCGACACGCCGACGTCGACCACTTGTGCCGGCGTAGGGGCTTTCAACCAGCTGCCTCGGTCGTCCCAAATCCTGCGGTCCCAAGACGGTTTCGAGTATTCAGCAATGCCCTTGCCTTCCTTCAGCTGGAAGTAGGAAAAGTACATCATGAGCCTCCCCGACTCGCCTTCTCCCGCGGCCACGACCAAGTCTTCGGGCCTCGCGATATCGTCGGCGTTCGGTTTTAGCTGAAAGATCGGCGCGTAGCCGACGTGCTGGCCGAAATCGCCCGCACCGAGCTCCTGGGTCTCCGTCCTGAGGTTGTATATCTTCTTCTTCCGCGTTCTCTGCACCTGCCGGGTGACCGCGCGCCCGTTTTTGTCCGTCGTCGTTTCCCACTCGGTGTAGGTTTCGTCGACTTCGGTGCAGTCGGTCAGGTCCTGGGGGCCGCCTTCTCCGTTGATGGAGAGGCTCTTCTTGAGGGCTTCTTTCTCGGCCAGGCTCATGTCGTCCTTGCCGAAGATCTCCTGCCGCTTGTCGTCCAGCTCCTTCATCGCCTTGTCGGTTCTTGCCTGGATCGCCTCGGCCCCGAGTCCCGCCAAGTCGCCTTCGGCCAGGCCGGTCCGAGTTGCGAAGTCGGGCACTGCATAGGCGGAGTAGGTAGTCACTCGCTGTCGTTCCTTGAGCGCGCCGCCGGCGGTCGCGTCGACGATAGCGTCGCGCACGTAGGCGCCACCGGTCTTCAGAAAGGCGCTCCCGAGGTACATGTCGTCCATGCTCGACTCGAAGCCCTCGTTGGCTTGGACGACCAGCTTCTTGTAGCCTTCCTTCGCCTTGGCGAGGCTGTCCCGCGCCTGGTCTGCCACGATCAGGGCCGCTCGCGTCCCGAGCTCGCTGTCCTGCGAGGCTTGGAATTTCGCCGCCAGCGCCATCGCGCTCGAGCTGCCGTACGCATCCATGCCGAGCCCGCGCTGCAGATCATAGGCGACGCTCGCGATGCTCGCGTTCCGTTTGCCGAGAGTCGCCACGGTCTCGCCGAGGTTCATCCCGCCCAGGAGCTCGCTCACCATCGACGCGGGTTCGGCAGTCGTGCTCATGCAGGCGACGAAACTCAGGTCTCGGGACTGAAGCCCGGCGCCCATGCCCGCCTCTGCGAGTATTTGCTCGCTGCCGGCCCGGCCCGCTTTCAGCGCAAGGTCGTCCACCCACGCCTGCTTCTTCTCCGCGAAGGCCAGGTAGTTCTCGGCCCAGAGCTCGGCCTTGGCCTGGTACTCGTCCTTGAAGGCATTCTCCCAGGCCTGGTAGCTCGCGTCGAGCTTGTCCGCGGCAGCTTTCCACGCCGCGGCTGCTTTGCCGACCGTCATGGTCACCATCGAGGACCATTGGGACTCCTTGCGGGCCAAGTCTTGTCCCCAAAGATCCCATTCAGCCTGGCGGACTTCCTTCAGCGCGGCCAGCCTGGCGGCGTTGAGCGCCTTCACAGCCTCGGAGTAGGAGGCGATGGACGCGGCCTTCGCCGATTCGTAGAGCTGATCGAAGCCGGGAGCACCGGCGCTCAGCTCGAAGTAGGCGCCCGATAGCTTGGTCTCATATGCGAGCTCGTCGAAGGCGCTCTTGGCTCCGCCGTTGTATCCGAAGGCGACCATGGCGGCGGCTTTTACGGCGTCGAGGCTCGAGAGCGCGTCGCCGTTCAAATACGCGTCCATTGCCTCGCGAAGAGAGTCCTCGGCGGTCGCCTGAGCCGCTCGGTCGTCCTTGACCGCCGCGGTGAGAGCAGCTTCGCTCGCGTCCTTTCCAACTTTGGCGGTGTCGACGCAGGCGGTGAGGACACTCAAGGCGTCGCTCTCGCTGACTCCTCCCGTGGCGTAGCTGCTCCTTAGGAACTGCTGCTCTTCCGCGGTCAGCGCGGCGGTCGGGTTGGCCCTGACCGCCTGGATGGCCTTCTCAAGCGAAACTATCGCCTCGTCCACGCTGAGCGCCTCTCCTCCGGCCTTCTCTCCCTTCAGGTCCGCCAGCTTGGTCCGCTCTCGAGACCAGCTGCCGAAGGCCGAGTTGATGCCTTTCTCGTTGGTCGCGAGCGCCGCGGCGCCATTACTGAACATCAGGCAATAGCCCGCGTCCTCGTACGCGTACGCGGCAATCCTGTCGCAGGCGGTGCTGTCCTTATCCGACTTGTCGGACTCGATCCGACGAGCTCGCCCAGAAGGCCGTCGCGGCAACCGTGTAGGGGATCGCGGCGGCCCATCCGACGAAGGGGATGCAGGCGCACGCTATCGCTGCCGCGGTGGCGACGGAAGCGCAGACAATCAGCTCGTTCTCGCTCTTCTTGTGGGCGCTCGCGGCGTTGGCCAGGATATCGCGCACGTCCGTCGCGAGGGCCAGCGTCGCGGCCTTGTCGAGGAAGTCGGACGTCGTCGACGAGGCGCACAGGCCCGAGAGCTTGGCCGCGACGAAGAACTCGAACATCTTCTTCTGGGACGCATCCGCCATGACCGTCGAATATGCGGAGGCGCACGAGGCTTCGAGACGCGCCTTATAGTCTCCGAGATCGGCTTGCGCGACCGTGCTCGCGACCATGTCGAACAGCCCGTCGCCTTCGATGAGCGCGGCCGGGTTGTCGCCGCTTATCCCTTTCGCCTTGAGGGTGGTCTGGAGGACGTCGGCGGTGGCATGGCCGCAGTTGGCGGCGAAGAGCTTGACCTTCAAGTACTCGTAGGCGAGGCCCCATCGCGCCATCAAGACTTTGGAATCGCCGTTGTAACCGGCGAAGTATCCCGCGAAGGCGGCGATCTGGCCTCGGTACGTGCTTTGGGTCGAGTCGTCGCCGCCATCGAAATACGCCTTCAAGTCCTCGAATTGCCGGGTGGTATTCTGCGAGACAACGAAGCTGGTCGGATCGTAGTTGAGGCTCAAGCCGGAGGAAGTGACGACAACGAGATCGTCGTCGCCGAGCGAGGCGTCGGCGGCCGTCGAAGCAAGGTCCTTGGCCGCGTAAGAGCCGAGCTTCGGCGCAGTCGCGAAGACGGCGCCGACAGCCGTGTCGTAGGCTTCCTTCGCGTCGTCGTTGGCCCTCTGCTGCAGGGTTATCGCGCGACTGAGCTCGCTTTTTAGGCGGGCGACCTCGATGTATTGGCGATAGGCGTCCCGGTACGCGAGGATCTCCGGAGTGTCCGCGTCGCGGCCGACCGTGCTCGCATCGTAGAGCCCGCTGAGCGCCGTCACGAGGTCCTTGGACTTGCCGCTCTTGAGTTGGCG
>CAWHFT010000197.1:0-3228 GCA_963828175.1 uncultured Spirochaetota bacterium | reverse complement strand
TAGAGCTGGTAGACGACCTTCTCGGGCGCGGGGCCCGCGTCGAGATAGCAGGCCTCGTAGGGCGAGCCCGAGACGGCAGCCCCGGCGCTGGCCATTTCGGTGTATGCCAGGTCCAGGCCGCCGAATTCGAGGACGAGCTCGCGCAGCGCCCGGTGCGAGAGCCCGACCATCGGGGCGAGGAAGAGCGATCCGGGCGGGAACGGCGCCTTCATGGGCGGCCAGTATACGCCGACCTCGTCATTGACCCTAGTACCCTCGACGTTGTATAACCCTTGAACGCCCCGCTCCGGGCCCCCCGTCCGGGGACTTGGCGATCCGCGAGCCTGCTTGTTGGCTGAGGATCGCTCGTCGTAAGGGCGGGCCCAATCTAGGAGTTACGCACTCTGGAGGACATTGCAATGAGCGTCAAGATCAGGCTGAAGCGTTTCGGCACCAAGATGAGGCCTTTTTACCGCATCGTAGTCATGGATTCCCGCTCCCCACGCGACGGCGTCTGCCTCGAGGAGATCGGTCTCTACCACCCGATCGAGAAGGCCGAGAAACAGATCGTCCTCGACGAGGCGGCGGCCAAGGCATGGCTCGCCAAGGGCGCCTTGCCCTCGGATACCGTCCGCGGCCTGCTCAACAAGAAGGGCATTACCGTAAAATAAGGAGGGATCGTGGAACGCGATCTCGTCGAATACATCGCCAAGTCCCTCGTGGACGATCCGGCCTCCGTCTCGGTCGCCGTCGTCGAGGGTGACAAATCCACCATCCTGGAGCTCAGGGTGGCGGCGGACGACATCGGTAAAGTCATCGGCAAGCACGGCCGCATCGCGAAGGCCATGCGCACTATCCTGTCGGCGTCAGCCGGCGCCGCGGACAAGCGCGTCGTCCTCGAGATCCTCGATTAGGGTCGTGGACCACCCGGCCGTGACGGTCGGTCGCCTCGGCGCGCCCAAAGGCGTCCGGGGCGACCTCAAAGTCCATTCCTATTCCGGCGAGAGCGAGCATTTTCGAAAGCTGAAGGTCGTCGATCTCGCGGCGCCGCAGGGCCTCGCGGCCTCGGCGCCCGCGTCTCCCGTCTCGTCCACGTCCCTGAGGCTCAAGGTCCTTCGCGTCGAGGGCGAAGGCGGCTCGCTGACCATGGCCTTCGAAGGCTACGGCTCCCCCGAGGCGGCGCGCGCCCTCACTGGCATGGAAATCGTCGTCCCCCGCGAGCTCGCCGCTCCTCTAAAGCCCAACCAATGGTACATCGACGACCTCGTCGGTCTTTCCCTCGTCGATGCCGAAGGAGCCGCCCTCGCCACCGTTAGGTCCGTCATCGAAGGAGGCGCCGAGCCTTGGCTCGAGGTTGCGGTGGCCTCCGAAGTCGCGGGCACCGGCGGCCACTTGGCGATCGTGCCGTTCCGTAAGGAATTCGTCGGCGAAGTCGACATCGCGGGCGGCACGATTAGGCTCCTCGTCCCGGAATTGTTGGACGAATGAAAATCACGGTCCTTAGCCTTTTCCCCGAGATCCTCAAGGGCTTTTTCGAGAGTTCGATCATGGCAAAGGCGGTCGACCGCGGTCTCATGTCGTACGAGCTCGTCAACATCCGCGACTATGCGACCGACAAGCACCGAAAATGCGACGACGAGGTCTTTGGCGGCGGCGCAGGCATGTTGATGCTGCCGGCCCGCTGAGTGCCGCGCTTGAAGCCGTCGGCGTGCGCGCCGACGGCTCTCGCGACGAAGTCGCGCTGCCCCAAAGCGTGCGCGCCGACGGCTCTCGCGACGAAGTCGCGCTGCCCCAAAGCGTGCGCGCCGACGGCTGCTCGCGACGAAGTCGCGCTGCCCCAAAGCGTGCGCGCCGACGGCTCTCGCGACGAAGTCGCGCTGCCCCAAAGCGTGCGCGCCCGTGAAGACGCAAGCGTCGACGGCACGTCGGGCGACGGCACGTCGCCGCGGGCCATCTACCTGACGCCCGCGGGCCGGCTCTTCAACCAGGCGATGGCAGCGGACTTTGCGCGCGAGGAGGAGCTCGTCATCGTGTGCGGCCGCTACGAGGGAATCGATCAGCGCGTGATCGACCGCTACATCAGCGATGAAGTATCGATCGGCGACTACGTGCTGTCCTCCGGCGACTTCCAGAAGTTCAGGCTCAGATTGAATCTCTCCGTGAACCGGTTGAGCGAAGAGAGGCCCGAATAGCCAACGATCGAAGAGGTCAACCTGCGCGTCCGGCGGAGCTGGCTTCACCTGCCCGGCTGCCACTCTTGAATCAGCCAGACAAACAAGCACAAAGAGACCCATCAAGGCGCAGTATGGCCGAATCTTTTTCATTATTTATAGAGTACTCCGGAAGGCGGCTTTGAAAGCCGCGAATAACATCACAGTGTAAAGTTGACGACCGGCCCTACCCGAGTATTAGTAGATGTATTTCTTTCTTCAGCAGTACCAAAAAAAATGGAGCAGACAGGCGTCTGCTCCACTTAGAGAAGGTAAAAGGAACTAGCTGCATCCGCTTGTGGACCCGCAGCTCATGCAGCGGTAGCAACTGCCAGCAATACTGAACTGAACCAAGCCACGCAGTAACAAAACCATCCAGCTATTTGCTTTATAGGTCGCAAGGCTGTGGTTGATGACGATGAGGGCGGGTCCGGTCTTGGGGATATGGTCCATGCCCACCACTTCGTAGCGGTGGTACTTCATCAGGAAGCGCAGAAACGATAAACACGCCTGAAGGAAAGCGTCGTTCTCGACGGAAATGCTATTGTCCATGGGTACTGCTCTCAGTCGCTTTTTTTGGCCCGCTCCTTTTTCAACCACGCCAGCAGCTTCTTCCCGTCGGAGGTCTTCTTGAAGTCGCGGTGGGCGGGCGGCATCTGGCTCGTCTCGATGAGCTTGATGATGAGGTCCTGAGTCCCACGCTCGGTCAGGCGCGCCTTATTGAGAAACAGAGCCCCCGGGTGATCGGCCGCCTGGTGGCAGCCGGCACAGTTGCGGGTCAGAATTGCGAGGGGCTCATAATAATCGTCGTGCTGTTTGCTCGGTTGGGTCGCCGGCTGCGGGCTGCTCGTCTCCGCACGAATCACGCAGGGCATAAAAGAAAGACAGAAAATCATCAAGAAAAAGGAAGAGACGGGTTTCATCGCGAGCTTCTCCTGTGATTTCAAAGTTTCTCACATTCAGCCCCATCTTACAAACGTTGGAAAAGAAGCCGGGCGAGTGTTTATCGCGGGCTGCCCCGAAGAGCAGCCCGCGCGAA
>CAWHFT010000196.1:0-6983 GCA_963828175.1 uncultured Spirochaetota bacterium | reverse complement strand
ATAACTCACCGTGCCGCTGCTGCTGGTGTTGACCGACGAATTGACCCGGAAACTGCTTCCCTGGGGCTTGCCCAGCGCGTTGAAACGCTGACACGCTCCCAATTGGTGGTCGCATTATAGGCGGACCAGGTGACGACGAAATCGCCGGTGGTGTCGCGGTCACCGAGATGTCGGTGGCCGTCGGGTCGGAGGAAATGCAAATCTCGTTGTTGGCCCAGGGCTGGCCGGTGGCCGGATTGATCACCGCGATGGGGGCGGTGGTCGTGGTGCGGGTGCCGTTCGGCGCCGAGCGTCGAGGTCTGCTGGTACATCTCGGCCCATACGCCCTGATGGCCCGGCGTGGTGTCGGTCCAGGCTGCCACGTAATCGCCGTTGGCGTCGGAGGCCACGGAGTTGCTGGTGGCATAGGCGCATTTTCCGGAACTTGCGCCTGCGGGCGTCGTGCCGCTGGCAACCTGCGTTTCTCGATTGGGTCCGCTGCGTGACGTTGAAGGTTTGGGACGCCGAGCTAGCCGTTCGGCTGGAAATCGATTCCGCCCCGAGGCATTCCCCGTGGCGTCTCGCAGACCGTGTGGCTGCTCCCCGTCGTCGTCGAGGGAGCAATTTGGAGCGATAGAGGCCGGTGCCCAGCCCCGACGTGCCGGCTTGGCCGCCGCTGTTCATTACCTGCGCGACGGGCTGGCCTACGATCGCGCCGAGCTCGTGCAAAGGCCCTTCTTCTCGGCGATCGTCGACGAGGCCGACTTCGTCCTCATCGATGAAGCCAGGATACCCCTGGTCATCGCCGGCGGTGCCGTCTCCGACGGCGCCGTCTCCGACGGCGCGGACCTCCGGGCGGTGGACGGTCTGGCGCGCTCCCTGGCCGAAGCCGTCGATTACGAGATCGACCCCGAGGGACGGAGAGTGCTCCTCACGCTCGAGGGCCAACGGCGGCTCGAGGACTTCGTCGGCACGGAGACGTCCGAAGAGCGCCTCGCCTTGATGAAGGCCCGGCTCTTCGCCGCCCTCCACGCGCAGAAGCTTCTCGCTCGAGACGTCGACTACGTGGTGAAGCGCGGGGAGGCGAAGCTCGTCGACTCGTTCACGGGCCGGGTGGCGGAGCAACGGCAGTGGCCCTGGGGCATCCAGGCTGCCATCGAGGCCAAGGAAGGGCTTGCAATCGGGCCGGAGGGCCGGATCTACGGCTCGATCGCCGTCCAGCACTTGATGGCCCTCTACCCGAGGCTGGCGGCCATGACGGCGACGGCCGTTCCCGCGGCGGCCGAGTTCGCCTCGGCCTACGGCATGGCCACAGTGGTCATACCGCCGGTTCGTCCGTCGATCCGCAGCGACCTCCCCGACCTCGTGTTCTGGACCGAGGCCGCCAAGCGGCGCGCCCTCGTCTCCGAGATCGCCCGGGCGCAGGGCTCGGGCAGGCCGGTCCTCGTCGGCACCGGGTCCGTGCGCGAGTCCGAGGCCCTCGCCCAGGCTCTCGCGGCCGAGGGACTCGGCTGCGTCGTGCTCAACGCCAAGAACGACGAGGAGGAGGCCGCCCTCATCGCGAGGGCCGGCTCTCTCGGCGCCATCACGATATCGACGAACATGGCGGGTCGCGGCACGGACATCAGGCTCGGGAACGACCCCAGAATTATGGAGCTCGGCGGCCTCTTGGTCATCGGCACGAACAGGCACGAGACGCGCAGGGTCGACGATCAATTGCGGGGGAGGGCCGGGCGCCAGGGCGAGCCCGGGGAGACCCGTTTCTTCCTGAGTCTCGAGGACGACCTGTTCGAGCGCTACGGTGTCCGGGATTTCCTGCCCGAGCCCTACCGGTCGGGGCCGTATCCCGAGGACGAGGTCGAGTCGCCCGTCGACGATCCCGTCGTGCGGAAGGAGATAGCCCGAGCTCAGGCCATCATCGAGGGCCAGAACTCGCGGATCAGGCGGTCGCTGCGCAGGTTCTCGCTCATCGTGGAGTTCGACCGGCGCTTCGTCCGTTCGCTCAGGGACGAAGCTCTCTCGTCGGGGCGGCTGCCCGCCGCCGCGGAGGCCGCCTTCGGGCCCGCGATGGCGGCCGAGCCGGGCACGGCGGAGGCCTACCGGGAATCGGCTGTGCGCGCCTTCCTTGCGAGGCTCGACGGGACGTGGGCCGACCATCTCGCCCTGATCGAGGACTTCAAGGAAGGCATGGGCCTTCAGCGCATTGCCGGCAAGGACCCGGGAATCGAGTACGTCGGCGTGGTAGGCGACGCATTCGACGCGGCAATTCGCGGCCTCGAGACCGCGGCCGTCGAGGATTGCCGGGCCATCCTTGGTGGCGCAAACCCCGAAGCGATCCCCGAGGCGCCGAGCCGTCCCTCTTCGACCTGGACGTACATCGTCGAGGAGGAGTCCGGCCTGGACCTGGACCTCGGCCTCGTCTCCGAGTCCGGCCTCAAGGCCATGGGCCCCTTCGCCCCGCTGCTTTCCTTCGCGATGCGCGCCACCGGCGCCATTGCGATGCGAAAAGGCCGCGTTTCCCTTTGACTGGCAGCCGCGGGCGGGTGATCTTATTCAAATGGACAGGACCGAAATCGAGGATTTCTTCGACGCCCTCAACCGCGACTATCTCGCGGTTCACCTAAAGAAAGAGGACCTCTTCTGGTCCGTCCGCATGGCGACGAGCGCCGATCACGCCGGGTTGGCCGAAGCCGAGCTGGCCTTCAAGGCCTTCGTCTCGGACACTGGCCGGCTCGCCGCCGTCCGCGAGCGCATAGCCGCCCTGGAGTCCGCCGCCGCGACGGGCGAGGCCGGAGACGCCGAGCTCTTGGATGGGTTGCTCGGCTGGCAGGCCCTTTTCGAGGCGAACGCGATCGAGGGCGAGGCGGGGCGGTCGGGCATGGCCCGGATCGTCGAGCTGGAATCCGAGCTCTACGCCAAGCGCCGGCTACTCAGGCTGCGGCATCTCAACGACCGGGGCGAGGTCGAGGACGCGACCCTGGGGGCCCTCGTCACCAACGAGTCGGTCAACCCCGACGAGGTCGCCCGCGAGTCCAGCCTCTCCGCCCTGCGCGGCCTCGAATCCTGGCTCCTCGAGAACGGCCTGCTCGAGGTGGTGAAGGCGCGCAACTCCTTCGCGCGCGCTCAGGGCTACCGCGACTTCTTCGACTACAAGTCGAGGAAGTCCGAGTCCATGGCGCCCGAGGAGCTGTTCGCCCTCCTCGACGAGTTCGAGAGGATGACCGCCGCCGCCAACGGTCGCGGCCTCACTCAGCTCGAGCGCGGCTTCGGAAGCGCCGCTCTCAAGCCCTGGAACCTCCGCTACCGCATGAGCGGCGATGTCATCCGCGAGGCCGACCCCTACTTTCCATTCGAGCTCGCGCTCGAGCGCTGGACGAGGAGCTTCCGTCGGCTGGGCATCGGCTTTCGCGGCGCAAGCGTCAACCTCGATCTCTTGGAGCGGGAGGGCAAGTACCAGAACGGATTCTGCCACGCGCCCGTCCCCGCCTACGTGAACCGCGGCGCCTGGGTGCCGGCGCGCGTCAACTTGAGCTCGGAGGGGCGGCCCGCGCAGGTCGGCTCGGGGCAAGCGGCGATCGCCACTCTTTTCCACGAAGGGGGCCACGCCGCCCACTTCGCCAACATCGCGCAGAGCTCGCCCTGCTTCTCGCAAGAGTACCCGCCCACGTCGATGGCCTACGCGGAGACGCAGTCCATGTTCTGCGACAGCCTGCTCGGCGACGCCGACTGGCTGGCGCAGTACGCGAAACGGCCGGACGGGACGCCCATGCCGCCGGAGCTCATCAAGCGGCGCATCGACCGGAACCAGCCGTTCCGCGCCTTCGCCGAGCGGATGCTCCTCGTCGTGCCTTACTTCGAACGCGACCTCTATGCGCTGGGCGACTCGGAGCTCACGGCCGACCGAGTGCTCGCCCTGGCGCGCGGGTCGGAGCGGCGAATACTCGGCGTCGACAGCCCGAGGCCCGTCCTGGCGATCCCCCACCTCCTCGATCAGGAAGCGGCTGCCAGCTACCAGGGCTACCTCCTCGCCGAGATGGCGGTCTACCAGACGCGCGCCTGGTTCTTCGAGGAATACGGCTATATCGCCGACAACCCCGCGGTCGGCAGGCTCCTCGCCGAGAAATACTGGGCGCCCGGCAACTCGCAAAGCCACGACCAGGCCCTGCGCGCCCTCACCGGCCGTGGCTTTTCGGGGCGCTACCTCGCCGAGGCCTGCGAGGCGTCGGCCGAAGAGGCGTGGGCGAGCGCCGAAGAGTCGATCGCCGCCTCGCGCCCCCGATCCGGCCAGCCTGACTCCGCCGCCGGCCTCGACGCCCGGATAGCCGTCGTCCACGGCGCGGAGACTATCGCGGACAACTCCGGCTCGGAGGCGAAAATGTGCGCGGACTTCGCCGCCTGGGTGCGGGCTAAGTATCCCCGGCGGTCAGTCTCATAGAGCGAAACCTTTTCAAGGTTTCTAACGCTTCGCTAGACTTCGTTCCCTCGCGCTCCCTCTTCCAAATGGATGTGACTGCCGCTCGACATTTAGCCGTGGGCGGGACCTGTCGCAAGAAATCGCGTACCCCGCTTCGCTTGATATCTTTATAGCTCCGCGGGGCCCGTGGTTTCTCGCGCCACCCGCCTGCCCACGCCAGCTGGCAATTTCGTATTGTAAATACCAAATTGCCAGGATATTATGCGATATGGCTATCATTCCCCGCAATGCGGAATCCAGATTACACGCGCTCCTAGCGCTTTTTCCCGCCGTAGCGGTGAGGGCCCACGACAATCCGGCAAGTCGACTCTCCTAAAGACCCGTTTTCTGGAAGGCCGGAGTTACGTGAATTTCGATGATCCCCTGGTTCGGCAGGATTTCGACGACGACCCTCGAGCTTTCATGTCGAGGCTTCGCGGCGGCGCTGTCATCGACGAAGCTCAAAAAGCGCCCGAGATTTTCGAATACCTCAAGATGGAGATCGACGCCGATCGAAGCTACGGCCGCTTCATCCTGACAGGCTCGAGCCAATTTTCCTTTGTTCGCGGCATTACGGAGAGCCTTGCGGGGCGTATCGGGTCGCTTCGGTTATTTCCCTTCGAGTGGAAGGAACGGAGCGATTACGGCCCGCCACAAGAGGCGATTCTCAATGGCGGATACCCGGAGCTTGTGCTCAGGGCCGGGCGCGGGGCTGCCGATTGGTTTTCGGCCTATGTCGAGACCTATGTCGAACGCGATGTGCGATCCCTCGTGCAAGTCGGGAACCTGCGGGATTTCACGCGATTGATCGGGCTTCTCGCGGCGAGGACGGCCCAAGAGCTCAACATGAGCGTCGTGGCTCGCGAGCTCGGCATAAGCGAAAAGACCGTGCAATCCTGGATCTCGGTGCTCGAGGCGAGCTTCATTCTTTTCCTCGTGCCCGCATGGCATCGCAATTACGGGAAGAGGATAATCAAGCGGCCAAAGCTGTACTTCTGGGACACCGGCCTCGCCGCGCATCTCGCGGGATTGCGGGATTGGGAAGCGCTCGACAAAGGCCCGCTCGCGGGCCCGCTTTTCGAGAATTGGATCGCTTCCGAGACGCTCAAGACCGCCGCGCATTCGGGATCGGAGATACGGCTGCATTGGATGCGGAGCAATGGCGGCCTCGAGATCGATTTCATTCTCGAGGATATCGAGGGAAGGCGCGTGACATTCATCGAGGTGAAGAGGAACGAGTCTAGGAAGCCCTCGATGTACTCCAATCTCCGCCGCGCTCTCTCGGACCACGAAAGCGATCCCGGATCGAGGGGCCTCGAGGCCGAGGGAGTTCTCGTGTATCGAGGAGTCTCGGAACCCCTTGGCGAGCGGCTCCGAGCGATGAACTATCTCGAGTTCGTCGAATAGGCGAACACCAACTCGTGTTGTTCATTCCCCGAAGCGGTGGCTCGACACTCGCACGCCCATCAGCTCGGCGCCGTAGTCGCGGCGGCCGGGATCGCGGCCGGCCGCTCCTGCGACGACGAACAGCGGCACGAGATGATCGCTGCGCGGATGGCAGTCGAGGGCTCCCGGCGCCTGCCTCCACGCGACGAGGCGCCTGCGGCGCTCCTCCGGGTCGGGCAGGGCGACCGCGTCGGCGAGCCAATCGTCGAAGCGCCGCGAGACTTCCATTACCCGAGGGTCGCCGGACATGAAGAGCCTCAAGTTGTGGTAGCTCATCCCGCTGCCGATTATCAAGACTCCTTCGGAGCGCAGGCTTTCGAGCGCCGCTCCGATCGCGTAGTGAATCGCGGGGTCGAGACTGCTCACGAGCGAAAGCTGGGCCACGGGGATCTTCGCCTCGGGGAAGGCGACCATCATCGCCACGAACGTGCCGTGGTCGTAGCCCCGCTTCTCCTCGCGGCCCGTGGCTATGCCCGCCTTTTCGAGGAGAGCGGCAGCGCGCGCCGCAAGGGCGGGATCGCCCGGCGCCGGCCATGTGATCTTGTAGGTATGGTCCGGGAAGCCGCCGTAGTCGTAGAGCATGCCGGGACGCTGGCCGTAGTGGAGTGTAGGTTTGGCTTCCTCCCAATGCGCGGAGACGACGAGGATCGACTCGATCTTAGCAATACGTAGTCGGCGCCCACCACAGCGCCCGTCGCCAAAATCCGCCTTGAACTCTTTCATTTCGCGCACCACCGCCACATGATGCAGGGTCCGGCCGGCGTTCTCCCCGCGTGTAACTTCGGAGCGCGAGACATCCTGCGCCATGGCCGCGTACAGCCGCTTTCCCTCGCTGCCTGGCGCCTGAACCGTGAAATGCACGGAGCCCTTGTCCAGGGCGGCCTGCGTAATCGCCAGGGTCTGGCTCGGCAGCCGGGCCTCATCCACCACCGCCTGCACCATGTGCTTGGTATCGTTTCCCACCACCTGCTCCGCGCCGTCAATAACCGCCTGCGGAGTGTAGCTGCTGTCGAGCCGGAATTGCTCGGCGTAGTGCGCCTGCCGCTCGTCCATCTGCAAAAGCGAAAACGGATCGTGCCAGCCGTCATGATTCCAGTAGGTGACG
>CAWHFT010000195.1:0-4655 GCA_963828175.1 uncultured Spirochaetota bacterium | reverse complement strand
CGCGATAATCGTAAGTTATTTGAGTGCCTTGCCGCTCGGACTTCTCGTTTTCGCTTTCAACCTGCCCTTCCTAGGACTCAGCTTAAAATTGATCGGCAAGCGGTTCCTCTTCTTCGCCATATATGCGGTCGCCTCGTTTTCCACATGGGTTTTCGTCTTCGGAGCGGAGCCGCTGATCACGCACGATCTTTTTCTCGCGACGATATTCGGCGGCATCATGCTCGGTTTGGGGGTCGGGCTCATAATCCGGAATGGGGGATGCTTGGACGGTACTGAGGTCGTCTCCATCATTCTCAACGCCAAGATACCTTTTTCCGTCGGCGAGATCGTCATGGGTTTCAATGTCGTTATTTTTTCGGCCGCAGGGCTCGTGTTCGGCGTGGAACGCGCTCTCTATTCCGTCGCGGCCTACATCATCGCCTATAAGGCCATCGACCTGGTCGTAGAGGGCATCGACGAGTCCAAGGCGATCTTCATCGTGTCCAACCGCTCCGAGGAGATATCCAACCTGCTTTTCGAGAGGCTCAAGGGCGGAATTACCATTTTCAAAGGTATGGGCGGTTACTCGAGGACCGAGAAGGATATCATCTACGTGATCGTGCGAAGGCTGGAGATATCCAAGATCAAGAATGCAGTCCGAGGGCTCGACGAAGACGCCTTCATCACCATACACAACGTCCACGAGGTAATCGGAAAGAACGTGCGGAAAGGAGAACTGTAGAGTGGTCAACCGATACCGGCTGCTCATTCAGGCGGGAGCCCTCGGACTGGCCCTGACTGGCGGCTCATGCGGACAAAGCTACTCTCTAGTCTCGCATTTCCAGAACCTGGAGGATGGACGCGAGGACCGAACGAGCGTCGTCTTCAAAATGAACCGAAGACCGATAAGGCTGGAGCTCTACATGCGCGTGGACGAGGGAACTGCTGTCGTTCAGCTCGAGCATCCCGACGGGAGGACGATCGATTACCTCGAGATCAAGGGACCCGGAATACGCGAGTACCGCAAGGAATTGGCAAAGGAGCCCGGAAGCTGGGGCCTTAGCATTAGCGCCAGAGGGGGCAACATCTCCTATTGGGCAGCCTTGCACGATCGATCGGAATTCCTCGGACCCGATGACCAGGCGAGGCGTCTCGTGGAAAGGAAATGAAGAAGCACGAACGCATTGACGTCTTCCCGAATGCGGAAGCTGCCGCGTCGGCGCTCGCCGATTTCGGGGAATCCTTCGTTCTGCCGCGCTCGAAGAAAACGGCCGCGGAAATAGCTCGCGAGTCGACTGAAGGCGCCTGGATGAGGCCGCTCGCGCGCAAGCACTCGGGAGCCTGCGAGATCTTCGGGAGCTGGGCGGGGGAAAGCGTTCCGAAGATCATCAAGAGCGCGCGCTACGTCATTAATCAGGGTCAATACGACTTGCTGATCCGTCGGACGGGGATGGATCTGCTTCGTGCCTGGCGCGACCTCTCCACGGGGAGGCGCCCGATTCTGTCCTACGGCGTGGCTTTCCGAATCATCGACCTTTTGTGCAGGGCGATCAACGAGTCGACGGTCTGCAGAACGGCTTCGATCCAGGGCTTCCTGCACGTTCCACTTGATGGATCGACGCTGAAGCCGCTCCGTCTCTGCATCGACGAATTGCTGGACCGGGATTTCGCGACCGAAATCCCCTCTGCCGTTCCGGCGGGCTTTATTGCGACCGAAGAGCAGTATGTTCTCTTCCAGGAGGCGATATGCTCGCTCGCCGCGCACGCGCGGGTGCCGCCGATCGTGTATTCCTATTATTGTGCGGAGCTCTAGCGCCCGCCTCTCTTGAACAAGCTCTTGATCCTGTCGAGTACGCCGGGTTTTTTGGCGGCTTTTGGCGTAGGTGCGGCTGAGGCGGACTGAGGCGCGCGCGCCTGAGGCCTAACGCCCTGTGGTCGGGGGCTGCCTTCGCGCCGTGGGCTTGACTGGCCCTGTACTGGCGGTGCCTTTTTTTGCTGCGGTCGCTGATTACCCTGTTGGGGCCTCGAGGCGCCCTGCGGCCTTCCGGCGTCTTCCTGGGGCTTCGGACCGCCGGGCCTCGGCCCCGCGCGCTGAGCGTCGCCTCGCGGGGGCAACGGTCGCCTCTCCTCGCTCGCCGGCCGTCTGTGCTCATCCCTGCCCGCCTGCGCGCCGCGGCGAGGATCGCTCGGCCGGCCGACGCCCGGGCGGCCTGCGTAGGCGCCGCTCCGCCCGCCGCCGTAGCCTCTCGCTCCCTGCCGCGAGTCGCGGCTGCGTCCTTCGCCGCCGCGGTCGCGGGAGAAGCGCATGCCTCTGCTGCGGTCCTCGAGCAGGAGAGCCTCCTCGAAAGGCATCACCGGAATCTTGGACCCTAGGTATTTTTCGATCGAATATAGGCCGTAGACGAATTTTTCGCAGGCGAGCGTGATGGCCTTACCCGCCTTTCCGGCGCGGGCGGTGCGGCCGATGCGGTGCACATAGGACTCGGCGTCCTCAGGTACGTCGTAATTGACCACGAGCTCGAGGGCCTCGACGTCGAGGCCGCGGGCCGCAACATCGGTGGCGACGAGGATGCGGATCTTGCCGGCCTTGAGCCTTTCGATGACTTCTGTTCGCTTGGCCTGCGGAAGGTCGCCCATGATGAACTCGCAATCAAATCCGTTGATCTTGAGCCTGCGCGCCAGTTCCTCGACCATGAACTTCTGATTGCAGAAGATGAGGCAACTCTCGGGCTTCTCGCGTTCGAGGAGCCCGAGCAGGAGAGCCAGCTTCTCATGCGATCCGACGTGATAAAGCTGCTGGGTGACGAGCTCGACCGTAACCTTCTCGGGCTCGATCGAAATCTCCTTTGGCTCCCGCATGTATTCCCAAGCCAAGTCCTTAACCCGCAGGCCGAGGGTCGCGGAAAAGAGATAGGTTTGGCGACGCTCGGCCGCGGGCAGGTAGCGAAGGAGTTTACGGAGGTCGTCGATGAAGCCCATATCGAACATCCGGTCGGCCTCGTCGATGACGAGGAAGCCGACATCCTTGAAGAGCATCTTGCCCTGTTGGAGGAGGTCGATGACCCGTCCGGGCGTACCGATGATGATCTGCACGTCCGATCGGAGCATGTCGATCTGAGGCCCGTAACTGACACCACCGTAGAAGGCGCCCGTGGAGATGGGGAGGTATTTCCCGAGTTTCTTGGCGTCGGATTCGATCTGGATCGCCAACTCCCTGGTTGGAGTGAGAATGAGGACCTTTCTCGTCCTGAGTTCGGGGTCGGTCATGATGCGCTGCATGATCGAGATGAGGAAGGCCGCCGTCTTGCCAGTGCCCGTTTGGGATTGCGCATAGATATCTTCCCCGGTTAGGGAATGGGCGAAAACCATTTCCTGAACCGGCATGCAGGTCGTAAAGCCCGCGTTGTCGATGCCCTTTTGCAGGTCGGGATGAAGGTTGAGTTCTTGGAATTCCATGTGTATGCTCGATGTACAGAAGATAGTTCGAGTATAATCCATCCGTGAACAAGTATTAAGGGGTCGGCGCGACCAAGAGGTACCATGGCAAAGAAAGGGACCGTAGTCTTCGCCCTGGCTTTTTGGGTCATCCTCGTTTTTGCCCAGGGAGATGGGGGAGGCCTCATCGAGGGCGACAAGTGGGCGTTTCTGGTCTCAGCGCCGAATGGCTGGATCTGGGATGCCAAGACTCTTCACATCCATGGGATTGAAGGACTCTTCTACAAAGCGGGGACACCCTATTCGCCATCGAGACTCCACATGTATATATACCCCTCACCCAAAAAGCCCGGAGGGCCTGCGAGCTTGGCGGATTTCATCGCCGCCGACGAAGGTATATACATGAAATCCAACCCCGGGACCAAAATCATAGAGCTAGAGCCCTATTCGGCGGGGCTGGATTATCGCTTTCTCCTTCGCGACTTCGACGACCGAAACGAGAGCTATTACCAATCCCTCGCCTTTTACGAAGGAGAGGATGCCTTTTTCGTATTCGTCCTCTCGACCCGGAGCGAGGAAGAACGCGTACTCGAACAGGCGGCCTTTCACGGTCTTCTGGATTCTTTTACCTATATCCGCAAGGAATGATCGTTGGGCGGAGCGAGGGAATTCCGATCGGGAGCCCCGATATCAGCTATACAATCCGAGCCGAACGTTGAGGAGCCAAATCTTTCCTCCCCTTGCGTATTGGAAGGAATACGGCCGCTCGGTCTATCTCGCTCACCGATTTGAGGACGCGGTCGGATTGGTAATAGACCCGGCTTCTCTCGGAGACCATGAAGGTCGTGAAGGCGTCGTACTTGCTTCGAACTTGCCCGAGGTACTTGATCATGTCCGCGGGAGTCTTTTCGCCTTCGAGGATCCAATCGCGAAGGAAGGTGTCCGAGGCCATCATGGACGAGATGAGGATGGGCCGCACCAAGTCGCGCTGGATCTCGGAATACACGGTGTCGGAAGTGACGGGTAGCTCGTTGTCGGATATCGAAGCGCGAAGGGCCTCGCGCGAGGCCATGGTTCGACTATAGTGCATTATTCCTTGCGCTTCGACGGGAGGTCTTCATGAAGAGCGAAGAATCGGAGATGGTGTTCAGGTCAGGCTTCAATTGCGCGCAGGCGGTGTTGGTTCCTTTCGCAACGCAGTATGGGCTCGGCGCGGGGACCGGAGAAAAGATCGCCTCGGC
>CAWHFT010000194.1:0-18923 GCA_963828175.1 uncultured Spirochaetota bacterium | reverse complement strand
CGGCCGTCTCTGCGTCATTCCGCGCGGAACAGACCTCGTCCGCTTCGCGCCCGCCGCCGTCGATCGCGCTCGGGTGATGCGGTTGCGCGAATCCTGGGGTGTTGCGCCGCACGAGCGCGTTGTGTTGCTGGCGGCGCGGCTGACCGAGTGGAAAGGGCACAAGTGCTGATCGAGGCGGCGCGGCTGTTGAAGGAGCGCGGGGTCGCCGACGTGCGCTGCGTGCTGGCGGGCGACGCGCAGGGGCGCGATTCTTACGCGCGCGATCTCGACGCGCGCATCCGTCGCGCAGGTCTCGAAGGCGTGGTGGCGCGCGTCGGCCATTGCCACGACATGCCGGCGGCGCTCGTCGCCGCCAGCGTGGTCGCTGTCCCGTCGACCGCGCCCGAAGCCTTCGGTCGTAGCGCGGTGGAGGCACAGGCGATGGGAACGATGGTCGTCGTCGCCGATTTCGGCGCCGCGCCGGAGACGGTTCTCGCGCCGCCTGAGGCGTCTGCTCAGGCCCGCACCGGCTGGCGCGTGCCGCCAGGGCGACGCGCCTGCGCTCGCCGACGCCCTGATGAGCGCGCTGACGCTCGGCGCGACCGCTCGCGATGCTCTTGCGCTGCGCGCGCGGAGCCCATGTCGAAGCAATAGATGGTCGAAGGATGCACGGGATCGAAGGCCACGTTCTCCAACATCAGATCATCGTTGGGCCCCAGGTGCGCAAAGTGTCTCCAATGGCGGCCACCATCGATGGATTCAAAGAGACTTCCGGCCCCGGAGCCGAGCAGAATGTGATCCGGGTACGCCGGATCATAGGCCACGCTCGTGCGTTGCCGCCGTACGGCCCCAAGGTTCGCCATTGCGCCAGCGCGGAAGCTGGAATCAGAGCAGCAGAGCACATATCAGCGCCGACAGTCCCTTCAATCCCGGAATCCTCACTACAACCCACCAGGCGGGAAAACTACCGCAACGAGCGCGTATTCAGCCGCACCATTGGGCTCCGAATTAGTCTTATCATCCAAAGCCACGGCGGACGATGGCCGATGGCATAAAAAACTCCCGGCTGATGAGTATCCAGCCGGGAGCAAAAACGGGCGCTCCATTTGATTGAGGACGCCCGCGCAGCTTGCTTGCTATCCGTTCGCTGCCTTCTTGTCCTTCATTCTTTTTGTGTGCCTTCTTGGCTTTCATGGCGTCGCGCGGAACTGCCTTCACCTTGGCCTCGTCCACGGCCGTGGTGCCGGCTTCCGGGAAGGTCGCGCCCGCCGGAACGATCCAGAGATCCGCCGTCTGCTCGCCCTGGGCGCTACGCGGCTCGATCCGTGCGGGATCGATGCCCTTTTCCTTGGTGACGTACCCCTGGTATTTACAGCGCGCTTTGCGGCAAAGTCGGGAACCTGCTTGCTGCCCTTCTTTACGATGTCTCCTTGGCCGTAGCATAACCAACCACCACGCCCTTGGAATCCGGCGCTGCTGCCAGCGCATCGGCGTAACGATCCAGTTCGCCCTTGGCCTCGTTATCAACGCGGGTTGGGCGCTTGTTGTCGCGAATGAATTCGATGTTGCCGAACTTCGTTGCCTTGGGAAACCGGCACGTTGACCTTCACCGAGTACTGGCCGAGGCCGTCAGGTTGCGATCATCGCTTACCGTGCAGCTTGATGGCGACCATGCTGTCAGGTACGCCTGCGGTTTCCAACGTGTAGACGGGCCATTACCGGTCAGGCGTCCGGCGCTGGGGGTGCAGGTGCAGCTCAGCGGACGGTTATCCAGGCTGCTACCGACCGCGGTAATGTCGAGTTATCGCCTGCCTTCACCGAAGCTGGATTGGCGGAAACCGACAGAATCGGCGGATGCATCGGCGGTTCATTCACATTATTAAAAACGCCACGCAGCTTGCCATCTGCTGATGTTTACCCTTGCCGTTGTCTTCACTCCCTGGTGGATAAGCTGTGTTTTGCGCCCTCGGGCCCCGTTTCCGAGCACATATTGCCCTATCGGCAGGTGCGCCGCGGCGATATCATCGTGTTCCGCTATCCGGTGGATATCAAGCAGGATTACGTGAAGCGGGCCATCGGCCTGCCGGGCGATCGCATCCGGGTCGTCAACAAACAGTTGATGCTCAACGGCCATCTCCCCCAGGAGCCGTACGTGCAGCACGTGAGCGCCGCGCCTTCGCTCCAGGGCATGCGACAGATCCCCGGTGATTCCTTAAAGGAGCGGTTCCTCTCGGCCCTCGTCAGCACAGGCTGCTTCAGGCTCGGCGAGTTCACTCTGAAGAGCGGCAAGAAAAGCCCCTTCTATATCGATCTTCGACGCCTCGTATCCGATCCGGCCGCCCTCGCGCTCTCGGCTCAGGCCTACGCCCGCGCGGCCGAAGGCGTGGCCTACGACCGCATTGCGGGCATCCCCGCGGCGGGCCTGCCCCTCGCCACGGCGGCGAGTCTCCATCTCGGCCGACCGATGGTCTGGCCGCGCATGCCGGTCAAGGAGCACGGCAGCGGTAATCTCATAGAAGGGGACTACAAGCCGGGCGAGCGCCTGCTCCTTCTCGACGACCTGATCACGACGGGGGCCAGCAAGCTCGAGGCGGCCGAGATACTCAGGGGCCAAGGCCTCGTCGTGGAGGACCTCGTGGTCCTCATCGAGCGCGGCCGCCAGGGCCGCCGCGACATGGACGCCGCGGGGATTGGCCTCCGGGCATTCGCCCACGTGCGGGAGCTGTTCGCTCTGTGCGAGGGCATGGGGCTGATTGGCTCGGCCCGACGCCGCGAGCTCGAGGACTACGCAGACGCCGAGTAGATGGGGATTCTAATGCGGTTTGATCATTTCGGCGACGGTTTGCCCGCCGGCGAAATCGCGCAAACGGCCGTCCAAGGCTTGCCAGATATAGTGGGCCGCGCAAATGCCCTTGCGCTCGCAGACGACCTTCTTGCCGCAGGCGCATGGGGTGATCTCCAACCCCTCGCCTGAGGCCTCGAGAATTTCGAGCAAGGTGATCTGTTCCAGCGGACGCGCGAAGAAGAAACCGCCCCCGGGTCCGCGGACCGACCGGATGACATCGGCCTTCCTGAGCCTGAAGAATATCTGCTCGAGGAATTCGGCCGAGATCTTCTCCTGTTCGGAGATTGTCTTGATAGACACCGGCTTCCCCTCGCTGCTCGACTTGGCGAGTGCGATGACCGCTCGCAGGGCATAGCGGCCTTTTGTCGTTATACGCACGTTTTGCTCCCTTTTGTTATCTATACTAAAATACTCTGTTATTCCCTGAGCCGCAAGAGGTATTTTTCTTGTTCAATTACGGGACTGTATATCTCCAGCACCGATGAATCTTCGCGTCCCTGAAATCCGGAGGAATGGTAGCCCGACTCAGGTCCTCCCATACGCCTGCGGCTGTTTCGGAGGCGAGCTCGGGAGAGAACTTCAGCTTGCGTGAGTTCGAGGAGAAGTACAGTTTGCCGCCCGACCTCAGGACCCTGGCGCAGGCTCGGACGAGCGAGGCCCAGTCCTCGTTGACATCGAAGTCGTCGAGGGCGCCCTTGGAATTCGAGAAGGTCGGCGGATCGGCGACGATGAGGTCCCATTTTCGGCCCGATGCGGCCGATGAATCCAGGAAAGCGGCGACATCCGCCTTGACGAGCGGATAGACAGGCCCCGAGAATCCGTTCAGCGCCAAATTCCGCGATGCCCAGGCTAAATAGGTGTTGGAGAGATCTACGCTCGTCACCGACACCGCGCCGCCGGCGGCCGCATGGACCGAGAAGCTCCCCGTATAGGCGAAGAGATTCAGCGCCTCTTTGCCCGATGAATCGGCGCGGACCATGCACCTCGTCAGCCTATGGTCGAGGAAGAGCCCTGTATCGAGGTAGTCGGAGAGATTGACGACGAAGGAAAGGCCGGACTCTTTGACGATTCGCTCGGCCTTCGAGCTGCCGATCCGCTCGTATTGGTCGAGTCCCCGCTGGCGCTTTCGGGTCTTTTTAAACACGAGGTCGGGGTCGACACCGACAGCCTCGGCGGCGGCCGAACCCATCAGGTCGAGCCATTCGGCCTCGAGCGTCTCGTCCTTTTCGTAGGGCCTCTCGTACAGCGCCAGGAGAAGGGCGTCGCCATATCGATCCAGCGCGACCGGGACCTCGGGTATGTCGCGGTCGTAGAGACGCATGGCCTCGACGCCGTCGGCGCGGGCCCATCGCCTCAGCGCCTTTTCGTTCTTGGCCACTCGGTTCCGAAAATATTCGGCTTGGCGAAGGTCTTTATCGGACGGCATGAGTCATGAACGTTCGTCCTGAGCTTTCCTCGTCTGCATCTGGACTGACAGAAGCGCATAGCCGGAGGATAAGTCCTCCCGCTGGACGATGATCTGATCGGGTACCTTGAGCTTGGTGTTGGTGAAGTTCCAAATCGACGTGATGCCCGAGCGAACGAGGGTCTCGGCTGTCGCCTGCGCGAAGGGCGAAGGAACCGTAAGGATCGCGATCTCGGCCCCGATGGCCTTGATTCCCTGCTCGAGGTGCTCCATTGCGCGCACGGGAACGCCGTGGACCTGGGAGCCCACTTTTTGCGGGTCGGTGTCGAAGGCGGCGACGATGCGCAGGCCGTGGCGCTGGAATTCCTGGTAGCCCATGAGGGCCGAGCCGAGGTTGCCGGCCCCGACGAGCACCGCGTCGTGATTGGAGTCCCAGCCGAGGTAGCGCTCGATTGCCTTGATGAGTTCCTCTACCGGATAGCCCTTCTTGGGCTTGCCGACTATCCCCGTGATGGCGAGATCCTTTCGTACCTGGATCGGCTCGAGGTTGAGCTCTTGCGCAATGACCGTGCCGGATATGTAGAAATCACTGTTACGCTCGGCCTGCCGGATGATATGAAGATAAGAAGGTAAGCGCCTCACCGAGGGCGCGTACGATACCTTTACTTTGGGCATGCTGACTCCATTCGAAAACCACTATATCTTAATCGATAAAAAAGTCAAGATTTTACTCAATCCCACCAATGTCTCGCGACGAAGTCCGGAGCGAAGGAGGAGCCCGCGTGGCGAATGGAGCACGCGCTTCTCGTCTCGCCGAAGAAGGGGGCGAGGCGGCGGCAGAACAGCTCGAGGGTAGTCCCCTTCGCGACGTCTTCGTCGAACAGGAGCGCGCTCTTGTCGCTCCAGGACGAGAGCCAGACTTCGTCGGACAACGAGAGGATGGGCGCCTCGTCCTTTCGCTTGAACATCGAAAAGCGCACGAAGTAGAGACTCTGGCCGAGATACTCCGCGAGGAGAAGGCCGGGCATGATAGCGCCGTGGGCCGCGGCCACGATGAGGCTGGGCGCGTAGGAGGCTCCGACTTTGGCGGCCAAGGCCGCGAGCTTTTTCGGCTCGGCGCCGCGCCAGCTGTATTTGTCGCGGCCTCCGGTATACACGAACCGAGGGAGCTCTGGAGGCAATCGGGCAGCGAAGGCGGTGGCCAGGTCGCCGTAAAACGGATCCAGGCGATAGGCCGCTCTCGCCAGCTCTATGGAAGACAGGAAGAGGCGGTTCGCGAGATCGAGCTCTGCAATGGGATGGTCCATTTTATATTTGCGCGCCTCCGCGAGCTCGAAGTAGACCGTGGGATGGAGGGGCAGATCGTGCTCGACGCAAATCTTGTAATTGAGCATCACATTGACGATCGCGGGGGCGAGAACGTAGAGGCGAAGGGCGTTCGCCACAGTAGTCGCGTCGACGATGGCAGGAGCGCCAGCGACCTCGGATTCGGAGGCGAGCGCGGCGACGAGAGCGGCGGTCTCGTCGAGAATCGCCCCGTAGGGCGCCTCGAAGGCCATCTCCACGGGCGGCTCGTCCCAATCCTGGCCCTGCAAGAAATCGTCGATCACGGAGACGATGATATACCGAGCGTCGAGACCTCGGGCAGGTACCGCCAATACCGTTGCGGCATCAGCCGGCGCTGGAGCTCGGGATTCCGCCGCGAAGGATTCTCCGTCGCCTTGAAGTAGCGTCTCCACAGGAGGAGCTCTTCATCGGCGCCTTCGGCCGCGGCGGGCAGGTAGGCGAGCGCGTCCTCTCCAGCCGCCGACTCGAAGCGGCCGCCCCTGTGCGCGAAGGCCAACTGCCGCTTGAGGTCAACCAGGGCGAAGTCCTGGGGGCCGAAACGTCGAGCGAAGTGAGGCAACAGTGCGGCGACTATGTTCGCGTCCGGCTCGAGGGGCGCGCAGAGCAGGCCGTCGGCCCTGGACGAGAAGCGCGCCAACCCTGAAAGGCGGTCGATCTCCCGTCTCACCCGCCGAGAGGCGCGGGAGACTGCGCGGACGTCGGGATTGCCGTGGTCGAACAGGACCTCGGGTCCGCCGAGGCCCGCCGCGGCGCAGATGCGGAAGAGCGGCAGCTCCAGGGCCTCTTCGCTCATCCAAATCCTGATGATCGTGTCGAAGAACTCTGCCGAGAACGCCCGCAGCTCCGTCGAGGCGGCTTCGGCCGATGTTGTCCGGCTTGTGTCGCCGTGGGGAGCGCCATTTAGCGGCGATGGTCCCAGCAAGGCGAAGAGCTCTCCCTCGGCGGCCAGAGCGTTGGCCACTGCCTCGGGCGAGACCGTCTCGGAGTACGCCCGATGCGCGAGAATGACGAGGCCCTCGAGCGAGCCGTCGTAGCTCCAGGTCCCGCCCCCTCCCCGCGGATACGCGCCTCGCGGATTCGGGAAGCTCATGCGAAACTGAACTCGAGCTGGGGCGCGGCTGCGGCCTGCACGGTGGCGGTCCACGCGGTGCCCGAGCGCGCGTGTTCTCGCGAAGGGCTATCGGAGAGGAGGCACCGGAGCCTATCGTGGTCCGGCGCCGCCTCCAGCGGACGTCCCCCCGAGGAAAGAAAGAAACGGGCGCGCTTCATTGCGATGCCCATCCGCTTGAGGTCCTCGGGCTTGAGCCGGCCGGAGCGCCGCGTCGAGGCGATGCGTCCCGCGCCTGTCACGCCCACTCCGGGCACGCGGAGGAGCTCGCCGTACTCGGCCTTGTCGATGTCGACGGGAAAGAACTCAGGGTGCCTGAGCGCCCAGGCGGTCTTGGGGTCGATATCGGGCTGCAGGTTGGGCTCTCCTTCGTCCGAGAATTTCTTCGGGCTTGAAGCCGTAAAATCGCAGAAGCCAGTCGGCCTGGTAGAGTCGATGCTCGCGCACCAGGGGCGGGCTGCGCAGGACCGGCAGCCGGGGATCGGAGGAGACGGGCACGAAGGCCGAGTAGTACACGCGACGCAGCCCCAAGCGGCCGTAGAGGGCCCCGGCGAGGCGCACGATAGTCTTGTCGTCGTCCGGGCTCGCGCCGATGACGAGCTGCGTGCTTTGGCCGGCGGGCGCGAAAGCCGGCGGCGCGGCGCGGCCGCTGCGCGAGCGCTTGCGGTCTTCCTTGCTCTCGGCCTCGGCTTGCTCCATGAACCGCATCGCGCCGAGGATCTCGGCCCCGGATTTCTGCGGCGCGAGGCGGGCCAGGGACGAGGCGGTGGGCAGCTCGATGTTGGCCGACAGCCTGTCCGCGTAGAGTCCGGCCTTCTTGAGCAGCTTGTCGCCGCAGCCGGGAATGGCCTTTAAATGGATGTAGCCGCCGAAGAGCTCGCGCTCGCGAAGAGTCTTGGCCACTTCGATCATGCGCTCCATCACGATGTCGGGGTCGGCGAAGATGCCGGAGGAGAGAAAGAGCCCTTCGATGTAATTGCGGCGGTAGAAACCGATCGTCAGGCGGACGAGCTCGTCGACGGTGAAGCTTGCGCGCGGGACGTCGGCCGATACACGGTTGGCGCAATAGGCGCAGTCCTTGCGGCAGGAGTTGGAATACAGGACCTTGAGGAGGGACACGCAACGGCCGTCCCCGGTCCAGGAGTGGCAGACGCCGGCTCGGCTTGCCGCCCCGAGACCACCGGCGACCGGCGAGGTCCTCGAGCTGCCGCTTGAGGCGCACGAGGCATCGTAGCGGGCCGCGGCGGCGAGGAGCTCGATTTTGGCGCCGATTTCCATGAAAACACTATACGCGCGTATGCTATAAAAGGGCAAGCGAAATTAGCGCGCGGGCTCGAGCATCGCATCGCGCAGGATCGCGGCGAAAGAGTCGATATCCGAGGAGCTCGTGTCGAAACTCGTCATCCAGCGCTGAAGGCCGCCCTCCCAGTCGTAGAAGAAGGACTTTTCGCGCGCTGCCTCGGCCGCTTTTGGGGGCATCCGCGCGAAGACGGCGTTGGCCTGGACGGGGTAGGCGATCTCGATGCCGCCCATGGCCCGCACGGCCGTCTCGAGCCGGCGGGCGGCCTCGTTCGCGGCCGTCGCGTTGCGTCCCCAGGCGCCGGTGCTGAGGTAGGCTTCGTATTGAGCGGAGACGAACCGCATCTTGGACGCGAGCTGGAGCCGCGTCTTGCGCAGGTACGGGGCGCGGGCGGCGAGGCCAGGCTTGAGGACGACGACCGCCTCGCCGAAGGCGACGCCGTTCTTCATGCCGCCGAAGGAGAGAAGGTCGACGCCTAGGCAGAGCTCGCGGAAGCTCAGGTCGAGGGCCACGGCGGCGTTGGCGATACGCGCGCCGTCCATGTGCACGGCGAGACCGGCTGTGTGCGCTATGCCGGTGAGTTCGGCCATCTCGTCGGGCGAATAGAGCGTGCCGAGCTCGGTTGGCTGGGAAAGAGACAGGCAGGACGGTTGCGATTGATGAATGAAGCCGAGGCAGGTCAGGGCCTCGCGGAGCGCCTCGGGTTGGACCTTCCCCTCTCGGCTCTCGAGCTGGCTAACCTTGCAGCCGATGGTCGCCTCCGGGGCTCCCGTCTCGTCCGTCGCTATGTGCGCGACGTCCGAGCATAGGACGGCGTTGCCCGGACCGGCCACGAGGGAGAGGGCGAGGACGTTGGAGCCCGTCCCGTTCAGGACGAAGAAGGTCTCGGACTCCGGCCCGAACTCGCGCTTGAAGGACTCGAGGGCTTTGCGGGTCCACGGATCGTCGCCGTAGCCGAGGGCATGGCCCGAATTGGCCGCGACCAGGGCTTCCATCACTTCCGGGCAGGCGCCCGAATTGTTGTCGCTCGCGAAGCTTTTGATGGGCATGATGCTCGCAGTGTAGCCATCCAGGCCCTTCCTCGGCTAGACTCGAACCTACATGGACATTCCAACTTTCGAGTCCTTCGGGCTCGGTTCCTCTACGCTCTCCGCCCTTTCGCGCAAAGGGCTTCGAGGAGCCGACGCCGATCCAGTCCCTCACGATACCACGCCTCCTCGCGCCGGGGCCCGACCTCATCGCGCGGGCGCGGACGGGCACCGGGAAGACCGCCGCCTTCGGCATTCCCTTCGCCCAGCTACTCTCGGAGCCTGCCGACCATATTCGCGCCCTCGTCCTCGTGCCCACTCGCGAGCTCGCCCTCCAGGTCACCGCGGAGCTCATCTCGCTGCGGATCGGCACCTGCCCGCGCGTGGCCGCAGTCTATGGCGGCGCCTCGATGGGCGAGCAGCTGCGACGGCTGCGCGCGCGGAGTCGACGTCGTCGTCGGCACGCCGGGACGCGTCCTCGACCACCTCGGCCGCGGCACGCTCGACGTATCCGGCATCGAGTTCCTCGTCCTCGACGAGGCCGACGAGATGCTCGACATGGGCTTCATCGAGGATATCGAGGCGATCATGGAAAAATGCGGCGACAAACGCCGCGTCGTCCTTTTTTCGGCGACCATGCCCGCGGGTATCGTCCACGTCGCCAAGCGGCGCCTGGGCGCCTACGAGACGGTCGAGGATTCCTCGGAGGCCGTCGCGACCGAGCTGGCCGAGCAGGTCTGGCTCGAAGTGCGCGACGGCGACCGCCTTGAGGCGCTCTGCCGGGTCATGGACGTCGAGGAGGATTTCTACGGCATCGTCTTCACGACCACGAGGGTCGAAGCCGAGAGGGTCGCCAAGGCGCTTGAGGAGCGGGGCTACGACGCGGAGGCGCTCCACGGCGAGATCCCGCAAGAAAGGCGCGAGCGGATCCTCGCCAAGTTCCGGGAAAAGCGCGTGCGCGTGCTCGTCGCGACGGACGTAGCCGCGCGAGGCATCGACATCGACAATCTCTCCCACGTCGTCAATTGGTCCCTGCCCCACGATCCCGAGGCGTACGTCCACAGGGTCGGGCGCACCGGCCGGGCCGGCAACGCCGGGACTGCGATAACCTTGGTGACTCCCGACGAATACCGCAAGCTCTTCCGCTTCAAGCACGTCGCCGGCGCCGGCTTCAAGAAAGCGAAAGTACCGGCCGTGGACGAAGTGCTCGCGGCCAAGCGCGATAGGCTACGCGGCAAGATCCTCGCGCGGGCCGAGTCGATGGCGGAGGACTCCGAGCCGGTCGAGGGAGAAAAGAAATCCGCCGCACGCGCCGACAAGCTCTGGCGCGACCTTGCCGACGAGATTCTCGCCAAAGCCCCGCCGGGCGAAGCACTCTCGGCAGCCCTCTACGAAGCGTTCGGCAGCGAAATCGATCCAGGCCGCTACCGGCGCATAGAGGAGATCTCCGTCGACGCCGCGGCGACGGCCCGCCTGTTCGTCGGCATCGGCAAGCGCGACCGCGCCACGCCGCGCGGACTCTCGGCCCTCGTCAAGCGCATCTCCGGACTTCCGGACCGGCTCATCGGCGGGATCGAGATCTACGAGAACTTTTCCTTCCTGACCGTCCCGTTCGAGGCCGCCGAGAAAGTCATTTCCGAGGCGCGGCGCTCGGGCGGACTGCCCCCCGTGCGTCTCGCCACGCCGAAGGGGGACGCGAGCCGGCGCAGCGTCCCCCGCGATGTCGGCCGCGGCCCGCCGCCGAGTCGCCCCGGCTATACGGGTGGAGTTTCCCGCTTCCCCGCCCGGCCACCCATCGCCAAGCCGAAAACGAAAAAGACAAAGTGACGAAGGTGAGCACATGGGAGCGATCGTCGAATGCGTTCCGAATTTCTCCGAGGGCAGAGACAAGGCCATAATCGACGCCATTGCGCGCTCGATTTCGGGCGTCGAGGGCGTGTCGCTTCTCGACGTCGACCCGGGCGCCGACACGAACCGCACAGTCTATACCTTCATCGGCGGGCCCGAGGAAGTCGCCAAGGCCGCACTCGCAGCCGCGAAGACCGCCTTCCCGCTTATCGACATGACCAAGCACACCGGTGCCCACCCGCGTATGGGCGCGCTCGATGTCTGCCCCTTCGTCCCGGTTTCGCGCATCGACATGGGCGCCTGCGTGGAGCTCTCCCGCCGATTCGGCGCGGACCTCGCGCGCGAGCTCGGCGTTCCGGTCTTCCTTTATGAAGCGTCCGCGACTCGCAAGGAGCGGAAGAGCCTGGCCAACATCCGGCAAGGCGAATACGAGGCGCTGCCCGCCAAGCTCGCTAGACCTGAGTGGACGCCGGACTTCGGCCCGGCGGCGTTCGTGCCGCTCTGGGGCGCCAGCGTCGTCGGCGCACGCGAGTTCCTGATCGCGTACAACGTCAACCTGAACACGAGCGACCGCAAGCTGGCCAACGAGATCGCCCTCAACATTCGCGAGGCGGGGAGGGCGGCCAGAGACGCCGCCGGAAACCCGCTCAAGGATGCCGAGGGCAGGATCGTCAAGACACCGGGTCGCTTAAAAGAAGTGCGGGCTATCGGCTGGTATATCGACACCTACCGGTGCGCTCAAGTCTCCATTAATCTCCTCGATTGCAAGACCACTCCGCTCCACGCCGTCTTCGAGGCGGCGAAAGAAGAGGCCGAAAAGCTCGGTCTTCTCGTCACCGGGGGCGAGATCGTGGGACTCGTGCCGCTCGCCGCGCTCGTCGAGGCGGGCAGGCATTTCCTGGGGAAAATGGGCAAGAGCGAGGGAGCCTGCACGCCTGAGCTCGTCGAGACGGCCGTTCGCTCGATGGGCCTCGACTCGGTCGCGCCCTTCGATCCCGCCAAGAAGATCATCGAGTACGCTGGAAAGCTCGAGCTGTCCTAGTTACAGTCCTACATCGCTTCCGAGAGAAGTCCGTCCGGAAGGTTGAGTGTCAAGACGCGCCAATGGAGAGAATTATTAGCATAGTCCTTTCAAGCACAACTTTGCAAAGGATTGAGCCGGCCCAAGTTGAAGAGTTAAATTGCCCAAGTTGGCCAACTGAAGTGCCCAAGTTGGATACACCTTGTGCTGCTCTAGCTTCATGGTCCGAGGTCGTCGACACCGACAAGTTCATCGACCGCATGGCCTTCGCCAGGACTACTATCTCGAAGACCGAGATTCTCGCCGTCTTTCAACTCGCTCGCGAGGAACTGACAAGCCTCCTCGCCGATGGTTGCTATGTAAAGACTCCGTTCGGGGCCGCTATGCCGAGAGCTACCGGAAAGTTCAAAAACCCCAGCGAGAGTTTCCAACCCAGGCGCAAAAGCTCGGGGCACGGTATTCGCTTCGACTTTCAACTGGACCCCGCAATCGCGAAAAAAGCTTTAGCCAAGCTGCGCTGCGTAAGAGCGGTGGACGTCGATCGCCTCTCACCGCTGATCGCTTCCTTTGCTTCGGTCGAAAGTGGCAAGGAGGGCGAGGCTAGCTGCGGAGATTTGCTAAAAATAACCGGCAGGCGGCTAAAGTTCGATCCTTCGGATCTCGGTCAGGGAGTGTTCTTTCGAAGAGCGGACGGCGCGGAAAGAAGGGCTTCGCGTAATATCACCGTCAGGCCATCGGAGCTCATCGTCGGTGTGCCGGCGGACGCGGAGGCGGGGGAGTGGCAGATCATAGTCAGGTCGTTGTCTAGAGGCGGGACGAAGCTGGAGGGGAAGGCGAATATCAAATTGAGAGTAGCGATTCTAGAATGAGCCAATTTCAAAAGTGGGCGCTTCGATGAGAGCGGAAGGACGGGGCTACGCTCGAGAACTCAAGTAAAAATGGTCACAGCTTGAATATGAGGGCAGACTGATATTGCCGAGCTTGAATCCAAGCTGGAGCTGGACCACTACAACAATATCGAGTTTTATCGGGTACGCTTGGGCCCGGCAGTCGGAATGGGCCAATATGAGTATTATCAAGGGAGGATCAATCCATGAAATGGGAAATAAGTGCTCTTTCATATATACTTGTGCTATTGGGGAATATCTTTGCAGAGAATAATGTGATGAATCCCCCATTCACAATAAAGATAGGAAATAGCCCTGGAGAACTGGAGTTTTCACGGGACTATCGACGTGATGGCCGGTGACCTGCCCGTGCGGGACATCATCCAGGAGCCACGAATCGACCAACGCGGATTACAGAAATGGGCACAGGGGCGTGGATTCCCCGTTCTTCATAGAATTTTCCAAATCGGCATTGTCATTAAGGGCTTGAATGCTCTTGTCGAACTGGTCAGCGGAAGCATTCTCCTCATGTTTTCGGTCGACAAAATGAGGTCTCTCATTAACTTCTTTCGCCTCGGGCAGTGGATTGGTCTCGACACGAAGACTTTTTTTACCTGGTTTTTCCTAAGCCATGGGGCCGTTAAGGCTTTTATCATCCTCTGCCTATTGCGCGGTTGGGTGTGGGCCTATCCGCTTGGAATTGCCGTCTTCTCGGCGTTCATCGTTTACCAAAGCATCGAAATTCTCGGCGGCCACCACTCTGTTCTCTACCTTATACTTACTTTACTGGATATCCTCGTTATATTTCTCACCGTCAACGAATGGAACCACGCAAAACTGAAAAAGGGAATGAAGGTATGAAACGGTTGATGTTTCTTAGCAGCATGCTCGCATTGTGCTGCGTTTCCTGGACATGGGCAGACGATTCGCTACAAATCATCCCCAGTCTCCATACCTGGGGCGCGGAACTCGACCTTGGCTGGTCGCCTTTCAGCCTTTGGCCCGGTCGTGAGACGACACTATGGGCTGGCGCCGAGGGTAATTACAAGTCCTGGAATTATTTTCATAATCCGATCACAGGCGATGCCCTATCGAGCGCCAACCTCTCGGCTGCGGCAGTGAACGAGGCTCTCGGGCTCTGGTTCTTAGGCGCCACTCAGGGCCTCGTGCCCCAGGGCACTGACCTGGGGCCTGGTGCCCGAGGATGGGAGGACAATAGTCTCGTCGAGGCATTCGCCTATTATCGCGGCGTCTACTACGATATCCTCTCTTCTGGCTCGTATTTTGCCGGCTCGAGTGTTCCAGACAAGGGCGGCTACCTCGAAACGTCTTTCCTTGCGGGTCTGTCTTTGGATCATGTCACGAAGACGGATGCACACGACCTCAAAGAAGGATACCTTCTCGAGGCCTCCGCTACCTGGGCCCCCCGCGCTCTGCAATCGGTTGCAGTGGACTACGGGCGGGTCACGGCCATCGCGCAGGACTTTCTTCCCATATTCGACTCGCGGCCAGACTCTAGGCTCAATGCTTTGAGCCTCATGGCGGCTTTCAATTTGGCCGCCGACCATCTGTGGGGCGCCAGCATACCCTCGGAGGAGCGGCAGCTCTTTGGAGGGAGGGCCTTGTCCGGCGTTGGCGGTTGGGTCGAGAGCATAGGCGGCGCAGTCCGAGGCGTCGAAGATGGCCGCTTCGACGGGACGGACAAGGCGATTGCTAATGCGGAGCTTCGCCTGAACCTCCCCGGCTTCGAGATGAGCGACCCCTTCAATATACCCGTCATCGATAAGGTTCTCGAGTTCGTGCCTGGCCTTGTGGCCTATGCCGACGGCGGACTGTATGGCGGCCTCCTGGGGCAGAGCCCCGGCATGCTGCTGAGCGCCGGGTTAGGAGCTTATCTAACGGTCATGAAGTATGGAACGATTGCAATCTACAACGATTATTGGATTGCTGGCGGTTCGCCCTACAATGGCAGCGCCTTTTTATGGCATCTCGAGCTCGGCATGCATTTCTAAGAACGTGGAAAGGAGCTAATGATGAAACAAACAAGAATCGGGGTTGCCATTCTTGCCGTTGTAATCGTTGGGGCTGTGGCGTATAAGGTCCTTTCCCACGGAGCCGGTACCGCTTCCGCGGGGAGCGGAAGCACTAGTTTTGCAAAGGCTGAGCCGCTTCCTCTGCCCCCCGTAAAAGACTATCAACTTCCAACGGTGGATCTTGGCGATGGCCCGGTGCCTTTGATCACCGTGCCGTTGGATACGTGGGGAGGCTATGCAGCTCTCTTTGCCGCCAATGGCGGGCTCGAGCCTTCGAAAGAATCGGCGTTCTACAAAAGGGGGGGCTTCGCGGTCAAGCTGATCAATGTTGAAAGCGCTACAGATCAGATGAATGGCTACGCTGCCGGCCAGTACCCCATTATATGGGCTCAGATGGACTCTCTCGCCCTGCTCTACGATACCTTCAAGGTCGATAGGCGCGTGGTGCCCCGAGCCTTGGGGCTCTTCGACTGGAGCGCCGGCGGCGATGGAATCTTGGCTAAGCCCTCCGTCAAATCGCCGGCTGATCTCAAAGGCAAGACTATCCTGACCAGCAGTAACACTCCCTTCGCCTTTATGCTTCTCTGGTACTTGGCTCAAAGCAATTTGACCGGAAACGATGTTCATGTCGTATGGGTCGACGACGGGGAAAAGGCTCTCAAGCTGTTCAAGGGCCACGACGATATCGCTGCCTGGGTGACGTGGACGCCCTATTTGACCGATTGCCTCGATCCCCATTCGCAAAGCTACGTGCCGAACGCGCGGTTGATGATATCGTCCAAGGACGCGAACCAGCTGATCGCCGACTGCTACATCGTCCGCGACGATTTTCTGGAAAACAATCCCAAGATAGCAAAGGCCTTCGTCGAGGCGATGATGGAAGGGTCCCAGGAGATCGGCGCAAAAACATACCAGGATATGGCGCGTTTTTACAAGCTAGCGGACGCCAACGCCGCCAAAGCCATGCTCGACGACGTCCACATCGCGGACTTTCCGGAGAACAAGATGTTTTTCGATGAGAACAATGTCATTGGAAGCAATAAGATATTCCTCATCGCTCAGGAGTACTACAAAGAGTTGGGCTCGATACCCCAAACGGCGAACTATGATCCCAGCGATGTTTTGGCGCCTCAAATCATGTCCGAAATCGAAAAGGCCGGCTTGTTCTCCGATCAAAAGAACACGGTCCAGAATTTGTTCGACGCGAAATCGACCTTGAGCATTAGCGAGCTGGAATCGCAGCCTGTAGTCCTGACCGACAACGTCGTTTTGTATTTCGATCCCAATCAGAATACGTTTGACATCGACTCGAAGCGGACGGAATTCCGTCAGAACATGGCCCGTTTGGACACGGTCGCCGAACAGACGAAATTTCTTTCATCCACGGCCATCGAGCTCATCGGCAATGCCGACCCTTCCATGCAGAAGACCTTTAAAAGCGAGGGATCAGAAGCCTACCAACAGGCTGCGGCGACCTTGCAGCTTCTTTCCGAACAGAGGGCCGCGTTCATACGAACGTTGCTGATCGATCACTATGGCCTTCCCGCCAACAGGATTTTCGCGAAGGGAGTCGGCTGGGACAATCCGATAGATCCCGACGATTACGCCAAGGATCGTCGAGTGGATGTGAAGTTTATTTCCATGAAATGAACGCGTTTACGACATCCTTGTAAAGATTGTGCTTGTTGATTGAGTAGGGCTGGTGGTAATCGTCAGAGTCAGATAATTGCCGCTGATGCTATAGGTCATCGTCGTAACGGGTTGAGTTGTATTCGAGTATGTTACAATGATCGTCGTACTCGTATAGGTGAATGTGCCTGGCCCTTGGCTTGAACTGCAGGTCAGATCGCTGTTGAAAGTCCAAACCGGCGTGCCGCTTATGCCCCACGTTCCGATCAAGGTTCCCGATGAGGAGGCGGGATTCGCGCAACCGACGAGAAGCAGGCTGAGGATGACCGCGGCGAGCATCGACCTTCGCATATCGACCACCATCATTTCATGCTGGCTGGGATGGCGCTCACACCTTTGATATGCCCTACCAGCCGGAGGATATTGCTGACCGTCGCGCCGGTCTGATCAGTCCCCGTCGGGATTATCTCGACCAGCTCCCCATGCCGTAATACCTCGAAGACGAGGTTTTGCGGAGTCGTAAATTTCCATACATATCCCTCGGAAGGGGAATCAGGTAGGCTGACGGTTCCAATTTGAATGCTTTCATGGGTCGTTGGATCGTTCGCGACCACATTCCCGTCATTTGTTATCAAATACTGAACGCTGTACGGGGCAAGCTCGGGAGCCCATCGGAATATGCACTGCACCACGTAGAACTCTCCCTCGGATAGCACAAAGGCCGTTTCATCGGATGCAGCGCTTCCTGAGTTCTGCGGAGTGCCTGGCAATGAGGAATTTTCGGATAGATAGACGAACGCATACTCGTCCGGATCCGTATTCTTGAACGCCTCATAATCCGCGACGTGTTTCAGTTCGTTGCCCCACAACTGAACCGGGTAACCTGATGCTATGGGGTCCTGCTTGAATACGATAATATCACCTACCACGACTGCGAAATCATCGCCCAGGTATTCTCTCTTGCCTGGTCTGCCATAAGTTGGCAACGCTATCTCGACGTCTCCCACCGAATACCTGGCGACATTCATCAAGGCGTCTCCCAGCGGGAACGAGAGACTCAATGCCTGCCTCACATTGTCCGGTATCGGCGTCGAGATGGCGCTATAATAATCCTGAGCAGCGCTGATGGATGCCGACACCATGAATCCCGCTATTTGAGTCGGATCTTGCCCGTCCAATGTGGTTTCAGCAAGCTCGATTTGATTGCCTGCAAAGCCCGCATCCAGCAATTCCTCATTCTCGAGTTCCATCGTATCAAGGAAAAAATCATGCCCCTTTCGGTGGTGCGTGGCCGCAAGGGAAGTTGCTTTGCGCTTGAATCCGGATTCTGGATCCGACGATAGGGTATTGAATCGATCAAGCTTAATGCCATATTTCTTCTGTAGATTGCTCAGTGGCTGGATGACATCCTGCCAGGTATTTTCTTTGTGAATGTCCTTGAAGACGGCTTTTTGATCGATGGGCTCTTTGATGCCGGTCTTTAAAACAGAGTTTACCAAAGGCAGCGATACGATATTTCGATTCACCGGTTGCCCTCCTCCTATCTCTTTATTCGAGACAGGAGGATTGCGATTGCTCATCACGGGCGGATTTTTGGGAACAGGGCGGGCTGGCGCAGCCGGAGGATTCCTTGGAGCCGGGCTATTATTTGTTACGGGAGAATTTCTGGGAACAGGCTGTTTGACCACACCCGTAATGTTCTTTATTCGTAATAGATTACTCGAATCCAATGCCCATGCTCCACTTGTATATAGCAAGGCAAATGCTATTAGGCAGGCGCCCTTTATTTTCATGATGTCTCCTCACCTGCCTGGGCAAATCCGGTCACTCGGTCGAAGAGTATCACTCGCCGCCGGGCTCGGATAATACCAACAGTTTTCTCATCTCCCTCTCTCGATATCCCAATCAAATATATTGGTAGGAGACTACATAGACTAGTGGGACCCGATGGCTCAATCGCGAAGCTCGGTTCGAGACGTGGTATTCAGGCGGAACGTAAACAACCGGTCAATATCACCAGCGCAGGACTTGTATGAAAAAGTACTTCCTCTTCATCGCCGGTTTTCGATTTGCAGATCACGTGCTCCTAATCCTGTGCCTCTCGTGCATGTCAGCATGCAGCGGATCGTTCGACAAGGCGTACGATGCACAGACCAAGGGCAAGACGGGGCAAGCCTTCTTCGATGGGCTGGTCCGCCTCGATCAAACGTACCCGAATAAACTCGCGCTAAAGCTGGAGATCGTGTTCCCCGCCCGTGACTCTTTCCTCTTTCTTCCCCAACTTGCCAGAGTAGCGTAGCATCCTCCGCCAGGGGAGTTTCCCCCACCGCCGGTCATGGCTTGGGCTTGGGCGTGGCGGGGAAAAGAGCGTGGGCGTTCGCATTCCTTGGCCGGTCTCGAACGCCCACGCTACCAAACTGAACAAGGCAGCGTACTTCTCCCGTCAAACAGCTTCAAAGCAATACGTCTGTCAAGCACACGTGCATAAAAAAA
>CAWHFT010000193.1:0-5922 GCA_963828175.1 uncultured Spirochaetota bacterium | reverse complement strand
GCCTGAACGGGGCGCACGAACTCATCGCAGCGCGAGTTGTGTCGGTCGGCCTGGTCAACAGGACTGTCGTCCACCCCCGGGAGGTTTATGCCGACCCGATCACCGACCGCGCCTGCGCAGTAATCGTCGCACACAACCATCCGTCCGGTCGGCTCGAGCCGAGCTCCGAGGACCGGGAGATAACCAATAGGCTAAGAGAAGCAGCCGATACGCTCGGCATCGCACTCCTGGACCACATCATCTTCTCGGCCTCGGGCTATTACAGCTTCGTGGAACACGGTTTGCTCGAGCCCCCGTCTCAGGATTAGGCCGAATCGCCTAGGTCGTCCGATAATGGAGGCGACCGCAACTATTCACCGACCTGCGAAATTCTTGTCATGTAATCCGTGATTGCCTTCACGAAATCGGCGCGAACCATTTTGTCCACCGAGCGGAATGCGAAGGCTTTGGCCTCTTCGTCGGAGACTGCGTTCTCGCGATATTCCTTGAAGTAGGTAGCGATCGCGGTACCCGACTCATCGCTCAAAGAGAGTTTGAGTGACCAATGGAGAGATTTGAAAGTCGGATTGACGGCAACCGGTTGGGTAGCCCAGCTGCCCGTGATAGCGAGTGCGCCGTCCGACTGTCGTGCTAGCTTGAGTCCGCTCAGTGCGCCGTCGACTATCGCACCGATCTTTCCATCCTCATCGCCATCGATCGAGAGCTTGTAGGTGATGTTTTTGGCCGCGTCGTCACGTTTGGCCGCAAGGTCGGCGCTGTCGACTTGCATAGCAAGGAGCTTGGCCGCGGGAGCCGAAATAATCTGGAGCTGGCCGAGAAGAAGATCGGAATGGAGGCCGACTTGGACAGCGCTGTCCAAGAGGGCGAACTTGTAGAGGATGCCCTTTTCACGCTCGGCCCTAGCCGAGAGCTTGTCCGTGAGATCGATATTCTTCTGGATGATTGTCCTGTAAAGAGCCGCTGTGGGATCTCGCTCAAGATAGGCGACGACCGAAACCTTCCCCTTCGGATCAGTGTAGGGGTCGGAAAAATGAAGATTCAGGAACTGGGCATTCGACTGAAGATCGACGTTTTGGACGACGGAGGTCTCGTTCTGGGAGAGTGTCTTGTTCTCCGAGACGATCTGCATATAACGCCTCTGGGCGTTGGAGTCGATCTTGACAGTGGCCTTGAAGATAAGGGCGAGGGAGCCAGAGGCGTCCGACTCGGCATCTCTCCTCGAATCACCGGAGCCGACCGCCGCGATGTACTTGTTCTCGGGATAAGACTGCTTGAGATCAAACATCCAAGGCGGAGGCGCCGCCGGAGCTGCAGCGACAGCGGAAAGCGAAAGCACTGCAAAGAATCCAATTGTCGCAATTCGGCAAACATATGCGCTCATTTTCGAAGCTACCTCTTTTTAGAAAAGAGCATAGGACGTAAGCAGATTGAGACCCTCGGGGCCTACGTCCTTATCGCCTAGGTTATCCACATAGAGTATAGCGCCGTCGCTACTTAAATACTGGACACTCACCGTATGACGGCCTGGCTCGACTTCGAACTCACCTACCCAAGATTTGGCGGGGAAGTAGCTTGCGCAGCGAAGATCGGCCTGTTCGCTCGCCTCGATCGCCGTGGTCGTAGCTGCCTTCCCTAATACGTCTAGAAGTGCCCCGCCTACGCCCTGGTTCTGTGTCTGCTTGTCGATCTCCTCGTTGGCCTTGCCGGCTGCGATGCCTTTGATCGCGGTTCTGAGGACGGTCTTCGTGAAGATGAGGGGCTGCTTGACCTGGAAAGTGGCGAATGCAGCGTTCTCGAGGCTCTCGATGAGAGCGAGCTCACCCACACGTGCGCCATCCACCATGACGACGGCCTTGGCTATTGGCGAGGGCTTGGCTACCATTTCGGGGAGTTGGCACTTGAAATAGTAGCCTGACGTAGCGGAAGGGAAGGGTAACACTATATCGGCCTTGTTCTGGAGCATACCGGACGAGTTTTCCTTGTCGTACGAGACCACGATTAAATTCTCACCCGTCGCGATGCGGAGCGTGTCGGCCCTCTTGCCGGGAGACCTACCGGTGAATCCGATGAGACTGATCCTCGCCTTATCGCTCGGCTGGAGCATCGCATCTAGATTCGGGGCGGGAAAATTGTAAATATGGGGCTGATCGACGAAGGCTTTCTTCAGTCGATTCATCTCGATACTGGCGTCGTCGGGTTTTCCGTCTGCCCTGTAGAGAAGGATACTCATGAAATGGGCGAGGGCGGAGTCGCGGAACTCTGTCTTGCCCGCCTTGGCCTGGCCTTTCGCGCTCTCCGAGCCGTTCATGCTGTCGGCAAGCTTGCCATACTTATCCTCGAGCAGGTCGAGCTTGGTCCCCATCCTGCGTATCTCCACGAAGGCCCCGTCGAAATCGTTCAGCCGGGCGTAATCGATGGCCTTAAACACGTTGAGATAGACATTCTCGAACTCCTCGCCGGAATATTCGAGCATGTAGTCATTTATAAGGAAGGAAGCCGCGGCCTTGGAGACGCTCTTCGTGTAGTTGTCGTCAATAAGGCGCTCGGCCTCTCCAAGGCACTGCGCGCTTTGATTATCGTGCCCGGCGTAATGCTGGAGCATACCGACGTCGAGGTTGTAAAGGACCCCGTCACGGCTGCTGTAGAAATCAGTTTTCTGGGGCCCGCTGAGAGTTGTTACGGCCTGATCGTACTGGCGCGCGGCAACCATCTTGTCGACGGGCTGGAAGACGTAATTTCGGGTCGTGACGCATCCGCCAAGAAAAAGGGTGCAAAGAATGGAAGCCACGAGGCGGATGGCCATGTTCTTGTTCATGATCATGGGTCCTTTGCTTCCCTTGCTTTACATCGAAAGCGAAGACTGTTCGATGAACTTCTTTATCTGCTTGCTGCCGATCCAGACAGTCTCGTTCGTTTCGATGTTCACGAGGGTTAGGTCGACCTTATATGAAACGACGCGCTTACCCTGGACGGCGTCGATAGTCGAGGTGACAACGCCCTGCATGAAGAAGTCGGCGCCTGTCTCCTGCCCAAGCCTTTTGATGGTGTCGGGGTTGGCCTCGGTCTGCTGGTTCGTTCTCTCGTTGCGGATGGCCTCCCGATCCTTGTCGTTGGCGACGAAAGAGACTTTGCCGCTGTTGATGAGCTCGCGCTCGATATCGTTAGTGAAGACCTCGGAGTCGATATGCTCGTCACTGCGGTTGCGTATGGCACCGACAATGACGACTGGCTTGCGGTTGTTGGTGCCGGAGAAGTCGGAGAGCCATGGGCGCTTGATGACGTCGTCGATCATGGATTGCGCCACGAGGGAGGCGTCAGTGTCGTTCCAGCGGCCGCTTAAGTCGATCTGTGTGTCGCCGGAGACGCGAGAGACGCTTCTGGAGGTAGCACAAGAACCTAAAACGAGGACAACGAATACCGCTAGAATGCCAAACTTGAAGATCCTAGCCATGTGGTACCTCTTATTTATGGGGATTCATCACAGTCTTAAGTATATCGAGCGCTTGCGCTTCGTCTAGAGGGGGCCGGCACTGCTGCTACCATATGACCCTTTAGATCACGCCTACGGTCTTCCCCACCTTGGCAAACACATCGAGTGCGCGTTGCAGCTGCTCCCTGGTGTGAGAGGCCATATAGCTGGTCCTGAGCAGGGCCATCCCATGGGGGACCGCCGGGGCGATCACGGGGTTCGTATAGACGCCATTCTCGTAGAGCTCCTTCCAGAACTCGAAGCATTTGTCGTCGTCGCCGACGATTATGGGAATGATCGGAGTCTGGGTGCCGCCGATATTGAAGCCAAGATCGCGATAGCCCTTCATCATGAAGTGCGCGTTCTCCCACAGGTGTTCGATGTGTTGGGGTTCGTTCTCCATGATGTCGAGTGCAGTCATCGCTGCCATTGTGAGGGCGGCGGGCAGAGAGGCTGAGAAGATGAATGAGCGCGCAAAATGCTTGATATAGTCGATGACGTCCGTGTCGCCAACGATGAAACCGCCAAGGGATGCGAAGCTCTTCGAGAATGTGCCCATCGTGATGTCGACTTCTTTTACGAGGCCGAAATGCGCGGCGGTTCCCCGGCCACCGCCGAGTACTCCGACCGAGTGCGCATCGTCGACATATAGCCGAGCGCCATGGGCCTTGCAAACCTTGACGAGTTTTGGCAGGTCGACGATGTCGCCGCCCATGGAGAAGACCCCGTCCACGACGACGAGTGTCCCCTTATCCTCGGGGATTTTGCTGAGGATACGGTCCAGCTGGTCGAGGTCGCCATGGACGAAGCGCTTAATCTCGCCGTAGCCGAGTCGGCATCCGTCCACGATGCTCGCGTGGTCGTCCTTGTCCGTCAACACGACATCGTTCTTGCCTAGGAGGGATGAAATAGATCCGAGGTTCGTCTGCATGCCTGTGGCGAAAACCAGCGCAGCCTCCTTGCCCATGAAAGCAGCCAGGCGGCGCTCAAGCTCGACGTGAATGCTCAGCGTTCCGTTTATGAGGCGACTACCCGTAGGGCTGGTCCCGAAATCGTCGATGGCCTTCTGCGCAGCCGCTTTTACCTTAGGATGAAAAGTGAGGCCCAGGTAGTTGTTGGAACCGAGCATGAGGACCTTGCGGCCATTCATGACGACCTCGGTTCCTTCCGTGCTCTCCAAGGTCTGGAAGAAAGGGTAGAATCCCGATTCAATGGCCTTTTTCGCGCGATCGAACTCGTAGCACTTCTTCAGAATATCCACTACGGACTCCTTTTCCCCTCCGGTGAGGTGCCGGCGGGAGATTTGCGGCCCACACCACTGCCGCAGGGCAAGCGCGCGGGCGAGTTGATCTCCCCGCGGCCAATAGCCCGAAAAGATTGTTCGGCTTCTCGGAAGCCTCGCAAAGTGCGTCTAATTTATCCCGAATCCTCAATCCCGACAACCCGAGAGACTATGTTAAAAAGTAATACAGAATCCCGGCATATTCATGTAGAGCCGAGCGTGAGCACTCCAGTCTCCATGTATCGGGCAAGAAATCGGTTATAGTGAAAGCGGAGCGCTTGGCGCGAAAATCGGTCGGTGCCGCTAAGACCTGGATGCCGACTTTCTTGAACGCAAGAACTGCCCTCGGCATATGAAAGGCGCTTGTAACGAGCACGAAGGGGCCGGCTCCCGATAGACTCAAGACGCCCTTCGCATTGCCTTTTGTGTCGAGGCTCTCGGTCTCTAGCGTAATCCGATTTTTCGCTACTCCAAAAGCTTCCCAGGTCCGCCCTGCAGCTTCGGCCTCGCTTCCTCTTCCCGGTGCATCGAAGTATCCACCGCCCGTAAATATCAGAGGCAGGCCGAAACTCCTCGAAAGCTCGAAGCCATAGGAGGCCCGCATCGAAGATACAGGTGTCAAGGATCCGGCTCCCCCTCGTTCAGGCGAGCTATCATTGAATCCACCCCCGAGCACGACTATCGCTCGGGCGTCCCTGCTCGAATAGATCGGAGGATAGCCATTTTCGAGAGGAGCGAGAAGGAGGCTGGCCACTATACCGGTCGACAATGCGTACATTAAAAACGCATCAATCGAACACATTATCGCGGACGCTTTTTTCTTATTCTTTGCCGCCAGAATTGCGCCAATGACGGCCAATACGATGAATATCCCGGGGGGGAAGAGTAACGCGGCTAAAATCTTGCCAACGATGAGCATTTTCGTGCAACTCCATTGCTTATCCGTTCGTTTAAAAAATAAAAAGCCTGGCGACGACCTACTCTCCCGCCCAAAGGCAGTACCATCGGCGTTGAGGGGCTTAACTTCCGTGTTCGGAATGGGAACGGGTGTTTCCCCCTCACAATAATCACCAGGCATAATTTGCATTAGCCGTCGAGGGAAAAATCGGGGAAAGCAGAGCGAGCGCCATAAGCGACCCAAAAGCTGCGTGCTGGCCACATGAACTTTGGC
>CAWHFT010000192.1:0-9317 GCA_963828175.1 uncultured Spirochaetota bacterium | reverse complement strand
TTCTGCACCCAAGCCTAAAGAGTCCATTGCCTCCGATGTTACGCCGAATGAGCGAGCTCTCGCCGCCGAGGCCGCACGCCTGGCCGATGAGCGCACGCGGTTCTCCATCCTTCTCACCGCGGCGGAGGCGCGCGATGGCTTTGGCGTCGATGAGAACGGCAACCCCACAGCCAAAGAGAAAGCGCGCCGTGCCACGATGGGTGGGGGCGCACGATGAAATGCACTGTACTTTACGCCCTCCGCGACCATGCGGGTCAATGGCGCTCGCCTACCTCGACCCTAACCGCCCACCTAATAGCCGGCCCCGTGTCTCCCTTCATGCGCCAGATGGAGACGAGCGAGGCTGACGACGAGCTCCCCATCTTGCTCCCCGGCGAGGATGGGCCCGCCGACTTGTGGCTCTCCGATGGCTTCGCGGGGCAAAGGCTCTCCGCCTCTGACCAGCTTTACGGCTGGATCCTCGACGGCGCCGCCCCCATCGTCGCCGCCCAGCCCGAAGACCTGGGCGGCGCGCTCCTCGTCTGATTATCTCGCGAACGAGAGCGAGCTCATGGGCCTGGGTCTCCTCGAATCTACCTTCACCGAGCTCATCGCTGCGGCCGAGCAACGACAATCGACGGCGATGACTGGCCCCTCGCCGCCCAACGCATCGCATTCTCGATCTTATCAGCTCGCGCGCAGGCCGAGGCGGTCTATGCCACGACACGCGCTAAGCGTATTGCGAAACGAGCCGCCCGAGTGGCGGCAATACTTTGAAAGGAGTAGCGAAAATGGAAACAGCGCAGGAAAGATTCAATCGCCGCCGAGGCCTCAGCGCCGCTCAGATCACCACGCCATCAGGCTTCGCGACCGACGCCGCCTCCGCGTGCACGGGCTCTCCCTTGAGCGCGGCCGACCGCGCCGCGGTCGACGCGCAGGTGCTCGGTTTCGATGCCCAGGGCCGTGAGATAAAGCTCGCAGACTTCCGCCAAGAGGGATACGGTATTTTCCGGCGGCTCACCCACCCGGGCCCCGTCGGAAAGAGCATAATTGAGGCCCTCTCGAGCACTCCAGGCGACGACCTAATCGACGAGATCACAGCCTTGGGCATCGACTACGGCGCCTTGTCCCGTGCTGCCCTCAGTGCCGGATTAGACCCGGCGAAGAGCATCCTTGCCGAGATCGAGTACCGCCGCGAGCACAACGCGGCGCATCAAAGCGCCCCGTTCGGGCCAAAAGAAAAAATGAGCGATGCCGCGGCGCGGCCCGACAAAAGGCGGGTTATCGATAATCTACGCCCGTCACAACAAGGCCGCGTCGCGCTGCGAAGCCGGGCTGAGGTGATAGCTTTTCGCATCGGTTTGCGCGTCGCAGCGCTGCCTGGCCTTGCGCACCTCGACGGCGCCGTCCTCGACCAGATCAAGAATGTCGTCGAGGCCGAACTTGAATTTGCTTTCGAAATGGGTGGCTCGACCATCCGAGGAGTAAAATCTTGAGTCCCTTCCAATTTTCCCAGACCAACGAGGCCTATCCATTCATCACCGCCGGCCATGGCTTAATCCTCGACAACGAGACGATCGCGCAGGATGCGCTACGCGTCGCGTTCCTCGCCGAGTACGCCGTCATGGCTCAGATAGTCACCGGCGCGAACGCAGGCAAATGGGTACCATGGACTAACCTAACAGCCGCCGACGGCTCGGCCTTCCCAGCCGGCATCCTTATGGTCGACGACGGTATCTCCGCGGCACAGATCGCCGCTGGCGACGTGTCCGGGGCCTATCTCTTGATTGGCGGAGCTGGCGTCCGGATTGATACCTCACAACTGGTTTTCGATACGGGAGTAGGCGGCGGAAACCTAGCCCTGTCCCTCACGTCCATCCTTACAAGCAATTCGCCAGGGTCGCTAGCTGCTACGCCTTATCTGACCTGCACCTGCGCGAAGTGGCTCCGAACCATCAAGATTTTCTGTCAGACCACGGTCCTTGAAGATTTCGTAGAGAATTGACTATCGCCCCGGTCTTACTTCTTGGCTTTTTGTCGACCGGGGCAAGAAGTGTTCTTTATCACCTCGAGGGCAGAACTTTCAAAATGGGCGGCTCGCCGCCCGAGGAGAAAACAGAATGATCGCCATTCTTCAGGCCTTCGGCGTCGACGGCCGCGAGCTCGGCCACGCCGAGGCCAAAGTCTTGGACCCCGCCGAACTCGCCGCCTTCCTCGATGCTCTCCAGTTAGACGATACGCCCTTCCCCGCGCGCATCGAGGCGCGCGATACAGCCGGGGGGCTCCTCTTCTCCAAGTCTCCACGCGAGATTGTGACCGAGGCCTTCATGGGCGACGGTTGCCCACTCGCATGCGAGCTCGAGACGCTGGACGCATGGGCCGGGGACTCGACCATGATATCGACCCTTCCGTCAGGCTCCCCACCTGTATTCGAGGGTAAAATATGAGCGGCGTCCCGGCCCTTGCTAACCTGTCAAGCTTTTCCCGCAACCCGAAGAGCGGCAAACTCTTCACGAGCGTGACGATCGACGTGCAAGTTGTTGGCTCGGCACCAGGCCGGAAACAACTCGGGGTCTATGTCGACACGGACGACCTTCGCTCCTTGGACTCGAAGAGCTTGGCCACCTTCTCGGCCTCTCCAATCCACAACTCGTAGGTCGATGCAAAATTACTGCCGTCCTCGAAGATGGTCCGACAGCGGTCGTAGGTCTCACGTCGAAACCAAGCGATACCATAGACGCTGATTTTCATAATGCCTCCATTCCTACTATCGGATCGGCACGCACAGGGATAAATCGCCTTGAGCATTTGAAAAAGACCGCATCGGAAGACGCGGCCGAGGAGTTGAATCATGGATTCTGAAGTCAAAAAATTGATTGAGGCGCTGGAAGCACTCGGCTGGCACGTCATCCGAGCCGCCGAGAATGCAGTTACTATCGAGGAAGACTCGACTGAGTATTCCCGGCCTGCCGCCTCTATCCCCGCGAGTATTCCCGGTCGCAGGGTGGTGTCTTTCGACCTCACCCTGTCTCGGAAATCCTAACGTGGCTCCTTTTCAATGTATGGCCGTAAACGATCGGCAAAATCGATAATCATGTCAGAGAATTTTATCAATTCTTGTTTCCGTTTTTCACCTTCGGTCGCCTTGGGCGCGAAGGCCACTAGGGCTGTACTTGCCGCCTGGATCGCCGCCGCTCTGATTTCCTGTTCCTTGTCCATTTTTACCCCCTCGCGAGATTGTACGACCTACTTACGGCAGAGCGCTAGATCGAAATGGGTAGGGCTTGTCATTGCCGCTAGTTCTCCCCTTTCTTGGCCAGTCACAGTCACAGTCGCAAATTGCATAGTAGGAACTTTCGCGCGGCGTGTTTGATCGAGATAGCAAGTTTTACACACGGAGGAACGAGACCATGGATAACTCACCCCCCGGCCAAGGATCGCGCGAGCAACGCGACGAGGCGCAGCGCCAACGCGACGCGGAGCGCGAGACGCAACAGCAGGACGAGCCGCCGGTAGATCAAAAGAGGCGGCATCGATAGCTAACGCGCCGGCCTTCTCCCCCGCGCTTCGGGTCCGCCAGGTTCCGCCCATCTCTCGCCCGTGACCCTCCCCGGCTCAAAGCGACCGGGGTTTTAATTGGTTTTGTCTGGCTCAGCTGGCTCAGGATATCGAATCTGGAGCGTCTTACATTCTGGACATGCATAGAGAGGAGGATAAACTCGGTTTTCTCGGGTGTCGCGGGTTATTGAAGACTCCATGGCGTTTTCTCGCACCTGATCCGGCGCCTGGGGTTTCTCATAAAATAATTTAAGATCACCTGGCATACCAATCGGAATAAAATCATCGACCGGATGCCCGCATACTTTGCATCTCATATTTCCCCCTTCGCGTGAATTAACACAAACAACAATACGCTGCGCTAACTCTAGGCTTAGTCTCGCGCCAGTTCCGATTACATCATGCCCATTCGAGTCTTGTATCCAAGGAATTCCATTTTCGCCCATGACTTTCCATGGTTCATTGAAGTTACCCATTTTGTCTCCTTTGCTCCCGATTATACGCCCTGCTCTCGGGCAGGCAAGAGTCCGCCGCCTTGAAGCGCTGCCTTCAAGAGGGTACACTCTTTATACACAGAAACTAGACTTTGCCAGCAAGGCAGGATGCAATGAGTAATGATGATACAAATCGCACTCATTCGGAATTGCTTGCTAGACTCAGTAATCTAATTGACGATATCAGAACGCTAAAGACTCAGCAGTGGCAGACAACCTATTATTCGCTTCTTCTTTCCGGCGCAATGCTCGCATTAACAAAGTGGAATCCGGCACTATTTGCATCATGGCACAAATATGCTTTTTTTAGTCTAATCTGTTTGGCTGCGTTGGGGCAAAGTTATTTAGTAATTTTTCTACAGCGTTCATTTGCCCGAAGTCTTATTCAGTTTCAGTCTCACGCTCGCTCGCTCAATTCTCTACTAGATGAATTGACCCATATTTATGAGGAGATAAATTCTCATGCAACGATTAAACGAGCATCACTAGGGAATCAGATTGCCTCAAGCAAACAATTTGCAAGAGTTTTTATTGCCCTGGGCCTCGCCGGTCCGATTCTTGTTATTCTCTATTCCCTTTTCGAAATGCTCGATCCGTAATATAGGAATCGCCGCGGGTCCATGGACGAGGCAGGGAAGGGCAAGCGACCTGCTGCCCGAATAGCAGAAAGTCTAAACTGAGATTAGACTGAGATCGGAAAAATTAATTCGCATGAAATCCTTGCTGCTCTTTTGAAATGGCTATTGACTTATTCTCTATAATGTATAACTATAGTTAAAAGCAATGAATCTCAGTGAATAGAAACCGTATGCCTTCTAAGCAGCAGGTCGGGGGTTCGAGCCCCTCTGGTCCCGTAGCAAGTCCGGTACGCGGTTTTGCGTGCCGGACTTGCTCTATAAGGGCCAGAGGGGCTCGAAGGCTGCGAGCGCCGAGCGGGAGCGAGGTGAGGCGTACAGGATGTACGGCGCGAGCGAGCAGCCCGGCCTGGAGCGAGGCCACAGGAAGTGGCCGAGTGGAAGGCGAGCCCCTCTGGTCCCGTAGCAAGTCCGGTACGCGGTTTTGCGTGCCGGACTTGCTCTATAAGGGCCAGAGGGGCTCGAAGGCTGCGAGCGCCGAGCGGGAGCGAGGTGAGGCGTACAGGATGTACGGCGCGAGCGAGCAGCCCGGCCTGGAGCGAGGCCACAGGAAGTGGCCGAACATATTCCTTCTTGACAAGTTGGTGTGCTGCGCGGATTCTGTAGTGGAGGTCGGGACCAAGCGAACGGAGAGTCGGTCGGATGAACGAGATAAAAGAATATACCGCCGCCAGTTCAGCATACGAAGTGTATGTGCATCTTTCCGACAAGATCGTTAAGGGCGAGCTCGTGACCTTCAACACGCTGCGGACCTATTGCGCCGCATTGCCCGAGAATGCCCGGACCGAGGCGATCCTGCGGAAGGCTTTCGAGCTCCAGCGACGCCTTTACTGGGGGTTCTTCCGCGATATCTCGCCTGTCACCCACCCCAAAGTATGGAGCAAGGTTGTCGTACCCGATCGCAAGTACCACTTTGCGGGCGATATCAAGCGCATGGCCACGATTCCCGACGTCTACATGGGCATGATGGACATCCATGGCTATACCCGTTTCTGCCAAAAGCACCGCCACAATATGTCCATGCTCGAGCTTCTCGATAGGGTGATCCAGCAGGAGCTGCCCAAAATCGCGGCGAAATACGGCGTCGTCATCCGACGCGCCCGGGGCGACGAGATACTCCTGCTGGGAGGATCCGCCTCGGAGCTCTTCGAGGTCGTCTACTTGATCTCGCGTCGACTCGCCAAGGACGGCGCATCCTCTCATGGCGTCAAGAACGGGGTCGCCAAGAACGGGCCCGCCAAGCCGGAGGGCGCTCCATCCGCGGCCGCCGGAGTCTCTCCGGCCGACGCCCTTCCCGGCTTCCAGATATCCGCTGGAGTCGCGGGGGGGGCCAAGTACGCGCAACTGGTGATCACGCGCGACGGCGACTTGTCGGGATCGATCGTCAATACCGCGGCCAGGCTTCAAGCGAGAGCGAACCGCATCTCCCCCGATCGCACCAAGATTCTGCTGACCAGCGTCACGTTCCAAAAGCTGAAGATGCCGCAGCCTTCCAACGAGCACTACGAATTCCTCCGCGCGGTGGATTTTTTCGACACCGGCATAGTCGAATTCAAGGGGATCGACGTGCCGGTATTCGATACGGTGTTCCTGGACCGGGAGGCATCGCGGCTCGAGTATCGCGATCGCATGGCCGCGCTCTACGATTCGATCGGCCAGGGTTTGTGGACGACGCGCATATTCTCGGATTCGCTCAATCTGATGGCGCGCATCGCGACATCGACCGAGGGCGGCCTTCTCGACGAGACTACCGGCTTGCCGATCGACGCGGCGGACCCGATCTCCATCATCCAGAGGATCAAGAAGGCGCAGGGCCTGTTCGACGCCGAGCGTTTCGAGCAGGCTATAGCGGAATTCACCGAGCTCGTCGAAGTTTTTTGCCGCGCGGCTGGACGCGATCCGATCGCGACCGAATACCTCTCGGAGGTGCGCGTCAATTACCACGGGCTGGTTGCGCGCTTTACAGAATGCCTCGACCGCGAGATCGACGAACACCTCGAGGCAATCTTCCTGAGCCCGAACGATCGAGCCAACTTTCGGACCCTCGAAAAGCATCACGCCATGTTTGCGAGCGTGCAGGACGCGGCCAGGATCAAGGTCGAGGACAGGCACGGCGTGTGGCATCGAGTGGCGGACGAGGCGGCGACCACACTGGGCATCAAAATAAAGGCGAAAAAATGAACGGCCTCGCCGCGAGCTGCGCGGTCGGTCGCCCGTCGTGAAGAGGGCGGTCCAGTTCGGCGCGGGCAATATCGGCCGCGGCTTCATAGGGCAGCTTTTCTCGCGCTCGGGTTACGAGGTCGTCTTCGCGGAAGTCGATGCTGGCATGGTAGCCGCGATGAATGCGTCCCGCCGCTACCCGGTCAGGGTCGTCTCGGACTCGGGCGACCTCGAGAACTTCGTCGAGAACGTGCGCGCGGTCAACGCCGCCGACGTCGCCGCGGTCGCTCGGGAAATAGCGGGGGCCGAGATAGTAGGGACCGCCGTCGGCGCGGCTGCGCTGCCGCGGATAGCCCCGGCCCTCGCCGCCGGACTCTCCCTGCGGTGGCGCACGGGAATAATGGCGCCGCTCAACGTCATCCTCTGCGAGAACCTGGCGAACGTTGACGAGGCGCTCAGGGGCCTTGTCGCCGCGAGGCTCGAGAACGGAGACGAGGCCCGGCTGCCGCGGCTCGTCGGCTTCGTCCGCGCCTCGGTGGGCCGGATGGTGCCCGTCATGACGGATCAGATGCGCGAGGGGAACCTCCTCCGGATATGGGTCGAGGCCTACGATCGCCTGCCCGTCGACGCCGATGGCTTCGTCGGCAGGCCTCCCTCCATCATCAACATGGAGAGCGTCGCGCCTTTTCAAGTCTTCGTCGAGCGCAAGCTATACGTTCACAACCTGGGCCATGCGGCTGTCGCCTACCTCGGCGCGCTGAAAGGCTACCGCTACATCTGGGAGGCCGTCGGCGATCCTTCGATAGCCGACGAGGCTCGGGCGGCCATGGGGGAGTCGGCGCGCGCGATCGCCGCGGAGCACGGCGTCGACGAGCGGCCCCTCCTCGAGCACTCAGAGGACCTCCTCGCTAGGTTCGCCAACCGCAAGCTGGGCGACACGATCGTGCGCGTCGGCCGGGACCTCCCAAGAAAGCTGGCGCCGCGAGACCGGCTGACGGGAGCCCTCGGTCTCTGCTCGAGACACGGCCTTCCGCGGGGCCACATCGCAGGGGTCCTCGCGGCCGCCCTGCTCTTCGACGATCCGGTCTCGACGGCGGTGAGGGAGAAGATCGAGGATGAGGGGCCGCGGGCGGCGTTGCGCGAGTTCTGCGGGCTGGTCGAGGAAAGCGCGGACCTCGCCCTAGTCCTCGAACGCTACGAGGCGCTCAAGGGACGGGCTAGGCCCGCGAGCGAGCGAGGCGCGGCTTCCCACATACTAAAGACGCTAATGGCCCTGCCCGCGAAGGACAATTTAGACCAAGGCCTTCGCGATGCGTTAATGGCCCTGCCCGCGAAGGACAATTTAGACCAAGGCCTTCGCGATGCGTTAATGGCTCTGCCCGCGAAGGACAATTTAGACCAAGGCCTTCGCGATGCGCACGATGTCCGCGAAGAGGCCGCCCGCGGTGACCTCGCCGCCGGCGCCCGGGCCGCGGACGACGAGGGGCAGGGCCGAATAGCGTTCGGTCGTGTAGGCGACCACGTTCTCGGCGTCGCGGAGGCCGAAGAGCGGGTCGCCCTGGGCGGCCGACCTCAGCTTGAGCCTTATGCCCGCGTCGTCTATGGTGGCCGCGTAGACGAGGTTCGCCCCCTTCGCCCGCTCGAGCATGGAGCGGAAGAAAGGCTCTTCCCGCTCTAGCTCCGTGAAGAAGGCCTCGACGCTCGGCGCCTCGATGCAGGAGACAGGCAGGAGCGGCTCGATGGAGATGTCCGAGAACTCGAGCTCGCGGCCGCACTCGCGCGCGAGGATCAGGGCCTTGCGCGCGGCGTCGGCGGCGCACAGGTCGTCGCGGGGGTCGGGCTCGGTGTAGCCGAGCTCCTTGGCCTCGCGCACGAGACTGGCGAAGGACGATGAACCGTCGTAGTTGGAGAGCACGTAGCCGATGGTCCCCGACAGCATCGCCTCGATCCGGACGATCCGGTCGCCTGAGACCATGAGGTCGTGCAGCGTAGAGATGACGGGCAGGCCGGCTCCCGCGGTGGTCTCGTAGAGGTAAGGCGACCCGGACTCGCGCATGGCGCGCATGAGGTCGAAATAGAAGGTGAGAGGCCCGGTGTTGCCGCGCTTGTTGGGCGTGACCACGGCGGTGGAGCCGCGCAGGGCCAGCGGGTAAAGCCGGGGCACGGCATCGCTGGCTGTGCAGTCCACGAAGACCGCGTTCGGGGAGCTCATGCCGTGGGCGGTCCGGACGAAGGCCTCGAGGTCCGTCCTCTCCCCCTCGGCCTCGACGAGGGCCTTCCAGGGCCCGAGGGCGATCCCCTTCTTCCGCACCAGCATCTTGCGGGAGTTCGCGATGCCGATCACCTCGACGCGTACCGAGTAATCCTCGGAGAGGATGGTCCGCTGATGCGGGATATCTGCCGGAGCAAGGTGCCGCCGACCAGGCCGCAGCCCGCGAGGAAGACGTTGACCGACCTCGTTCCGGAGAGGAAAAAGGCCTCGTGGACCGCG
>CAWHFT010000191.1:0-20409 GCA_963828175.1 uncultured Spirochaetota bacterium | reverse complement strand
CAAGCTCGAGAAGCGCCTAGTGCGCGGCAAGAGGATACGGGAGCAGGGCCTGGGTTTTGACCCCCAGCTCTTGAAGCCCAAAGACGGCTTTGTCTACGAAGGCAGTTTTCAAAACGAGCGCTATTTTGCCGAGGTTCGGGATATCCTTCTCAAAGAGCTGAGGCCGACAAAAGAACTTTCGCCCGCCGGCGAGGAGATCGCGAATCGAGCCAGGGTCGTCCAATCGGTCTCGATCCACATTCGCAGGGGCGATTACGTGAGCGACCCTGGAATAGCACGCAGGTTCGGAGTCTGCGGAATGGATTACTATAGGAACGCTATTTCCCAAATGAGAGCTAGGGTTGATAATCCGGTATTTTTCCTGTTCTCCGACGATATCGCGTGGGCGCGAACGCAATTCCCCTCGGGGCCGGAATGGCATTACATCGACGGCGACGGCCGAGCGGCATGGGAGGACCTGGTTATGATGAGCGCATGCCGGCACAATATTGTCGCCAACAGCTCCTTTAGCTGGTGGGGAGCTTGGCTTAATCCGAACCCAGAAAAAATCGTGGTCGCCCCCGAGCCCTGGTTTGTCGGGGACATGAATACCCAGGACATCGTTCCGCCGTCGTGGATCAAGATTTCCGCAGCCTTTGGAGCGCTTTGATGCCCGTCTACGCCCTGGCCTTCGCCCTGCCCATCCTGCTCTATCCCTTGCGTGCCAAGTCGAGGCTTGGCTATGTCGTCGCGTTGACGGCAGGGTGGGTGTTCTTTGCGGCCATTAGGCTCGATATCGGCGGCGGGGACATTTTCGCATATCGGGATTTTTACGCCGGGATCGATGTGGCCCATCGCGCGATACCGGCGCAATGGGAACCATTATTCAGGCTATTGGCTTTCGCGGCGAAAGCCGCGGGTTTGCCGTATCACGGATTCTTGGGCCTGGTGGCACTGGTAGGCATACTCCCCGCCGTTTACGTCATCGAGAAAAGAACTGCGGATACGCCTATCGGTTTTTTCGCGTACGGCATCCAGTGGATGCTGTACGGGACCTTCGTCGTCTTGCGCGAAGGCCTCGCGATCGGGATCGGCTTTCTTGCGCTGGACGCCTTGCTCGACAAGAAATGGGTGCGTTTCGCGATTGCGACAGCCGTCGCCGTCGGTTTTCATTATTCGGCTCTCTGCATCCTTCTGTTGCCTTTCTTTACGAAAGAAATAAAGACTAGAACCCGACTCGCTCTATTTATCGCGACGGGCGTGGCCTTCTTCGCCATAGAAGTCGGCAGCTACACGAACTTCTTCGCGATATTTCACGATAAAATCTTTTATCGTCTGGCCCTTTATTTGACCAAAGGATTAAAGGGACCGCTCAACCTCTTCAATGTGGTCGAAGTCGTCGGCTTCTGCGTTCTCGTGCAACGGTATGCCTCGAAAAGCTCGCCGCTTCTGCGCAACGCATATTTCCTGTACATGCTCATCATCATACTTTCGCTCCAGCATTCGATCATCCAAAGGATGGGGCGCTACGAGGAGATTTCCATCGCCTTCCTACTCGCTGCCGTCGTCGACCCCGACGGAGATCGTAAAAAGGAGCGGATGATCGTCTCTATGCTTCTCGTGCTCTATTTCCTGGCCAAAATCGGCAGGTGGCTTATTACCAGCGCGAATGGCCCCGGCGGGTTCCTTCCTTTTAGGACTATCTTGTGAGGGTGAGCGTCGTAGTACCCCTTTACAATAAAGCCGGTTATATAAAAGCGACCCTCGAGAGCGTTCTTGCGCAGACGATGGGAGATTTCGAGATTGTCGTCGTCGACGACAGCAGGGACGAAGGGCCGCAGATAGCGCAGTCTCTGGGAGATAGGCGCATTCGAGTCGTCCACTTCGACGACCGCGGAATCAGTGCCGCGCGCAATCGAGGCGTGGAGCTTGCGAAGGCCGACCTTGTCGCCTTTCTCGATGCGGACGATCTGTGGCAGCCACGTCTCCTCGAGTCCCTCCTGGTCGCCCTCGAGCGGCATCCCGATTCCGTGGCGGCCTTTTGCGCCTTCGGCGAGGGTGCTGGCGGCCGGACGCGAATGCCTCTGCCGCGCGACGAGCTCGTTATCGAGGACTATCCGGGCTGGTTTATCCGACGAAAAGGCAGGGGGCTGTGGAGCTCCAATAACCTGGTCAGGAAGCAGGCTTTGGCGAAGGCCGGACTTTTCCCGGAAGGCGTACGCAACGGAGAAGATACCGATACGTGGTTCCGCCTTTCGTTCGAGGGCTCATTCGTCTACGTCCCTGAATTGCTGTCGTGCTATTTGCCCGACGATCCGTCGAGCGGAAGCAAGAAAGCGGGAGCCCAGGAACCCGCAGTCATCAAAAGTATCGCCCAGGCCCTCGCGGATGGCAGGGTCCCGGTGTCGGCCAGATCCTCGGCGCTTGCCGCTATCGACTATTTCCGGATCGCCTACGCTGCCGCGCTAGCAATGACGGGGAGGCGGAGGGAGGCGCTCGCTGCTGCGCTCCTTGCCCGGCCTCGGCTCAGACTGTGGCGGAGTTACCTGCGGGCGATCGCGGCCATTGCGCTCGGTCGATAGCGCGAAGACCAAGACCCGCGGAGGGGCACAATGGAAGATCCACGATTCAAGAACGAGCTCTTCGAGGGGAGCTCCGTCAAGGAATATTTGACCAACTACTCCGAGGAGCTGCGCTCCGCTCTTCTCGGCATCTCCGGCGAAAGCCTCGAGGCCGCCGTCGAGACTCTGTGGGCGGCGATCCGAGACGGAAAGAATGTCTTCCTCGCGGGCAACGGCGGATCCGCCGCCATCGCCTCGCATACGGCGGCCGATTGGGCCAAGGGCACCTATCTTCACGGTAAGGCCCCCTTGAAGGCACGAGACCTCGTGAGCAATGCGTCGGTGCTCACATCCGTCGCCAATGATTCGTCCTTCGAAAAGGTATTTTCCCTGCAGCTTTCATACTATGCGTCGCGGGGGGACGTGCTTTTCCTCGTATCGTCGTCGGGCAATAGTCCGAACATCGTCGAGGCGGCTGTCGCCGCCAAGCGTATCGGCATGAAGGTCGTGGGACTCACCGGCTTCGGCGGCGGGAAGCTCAAGGAGTCCTGCGATATCTCCATCCACGTCGAGCGTATCCAATTACGGCCTCGTTGAGGACGCCCACGCCATTATCTTCCATACGATAACCCAGATCATCAATAAAGCCCGGGACTGATGCAGGCCGTAATCCTGGCCGGAGGCAAGGCTACTAGATTGGGCATGCTGGCCCAAACGAAACCCAAAGCCCTCGCGGAGATCGGCGGCCGACCGCTCATCGACCATCACCTCCGGCTTCTCGAGAGATATGGGATCACAGACGCTATCCTGATCTTAGGGCATCTTGCCGAGCCGATAATCGAGGAGCTCGGCGACGGCTCGGCCCGGGGCATGAAGCTTCGCTACTACCGCGAGGAGGAGCCCCTTGGGACGGCTGGGGGACTTCGCCAAATTGCGGCCATGCTGGACGACGATTTCCTGCTTATCTATGGCGATATCATGGTCGATATGGACTACTCCCGCCTTATCCGCTTCCATAAGGCCAGCTCCGCGCTTGCGACGCTCGTAGTCCATCCGAACGATCATCCCAACGACAGCGACCTTCTCGATGTTGACGAATCCAACCGAGTCGTGGCTTTTTACCCCAAGCCACACCCCGAAAGCAGGTATTATCGCAACCTAGTCAATGCTGCCATATATGTCATGTCCCCACGCATCCTCGAGTATGTACCTCTTGGCGCTTCCGATTTCGGCAAGGACGTGCTCCCGGTGGCCTGTCGGGCGGCGAAGGTGATGGCATACAACTCGCCGGAATATATCAAGGACGCGGGGACGCCCGAGAGGCTGGCACAGATCCGTCGAGATTTCGAATCCGGCAAGATCGCGAGCCGAAACCTGGAGCGGCCCAGGCCGGCAGTCTTTCTCGATCGGGACGGGGTGATCAACCGCGAAGTCGGGAACCTCCGCTCGGTCGACCAGTTCGAGCTCCTCCCAGGCTCGGCTGCGGCGATTCGCATGCTTGACGAGGCCGGGTTCCTGGTGCTCGTCGCGACTAATCAACCCGGAGTCGCCAAGGGGTTTTGCTCGGAAGATACAGTAAAAGAAATACACCGGAGATTGGAAACGGAAATTGGGCGAGAAGGCGCATATTTGCATGCCATCTACTATTGCCCGCACCATCCGGATAAAGGCTTCCCGGGAGAGGTAGAAAGCCTCAAGATCGATTGCGACTGCAGAAAGCCCAAGACCGGCATGATCGACCGGGCTCGCCGAGAATTTCAACATCGACATCCCCAGATCCTGGTTCGTAGGCGATTCCATGCGCGATATCGAGTGTGGCCGGCGATCGGGCATGCGAACGATCGGGGTCAAGACCGGGCTCGGCTGCGCCGACCTTGTCGCGCCGTTGAGACCGGACGCCTTCAAAACGAGCATCTCGGAAGCGGCGGACTTTATCATCGAGAACACGCCTTAAGGAGCACTGATGGTAATTACGCGTACGCCCCTGCGGGTCAGCTTCCTCGGTGGCGGATCGGACCTGGTGGAATTCTACACTCGCAGTCCCGGCGCCGTGCTCAGCGTGTCGATTGACAAGTACATGTACATCCAGTCCCATCGGTATTTCGAGGAAGATCAGATTCGAGCCAAGTATTCCGTGACCGAAACGGTAAGCAACGTCGATGAGCTTCGCCATCCGATCATCCGGGAGGCGCTCAAGAAGTTCGGGATAAGAGGGGGAATCGAGATCAGCTCGATCTGCGATATCCCTTCCGGGACGGGACTGGGTTCCTCTTCGACCTTTACCGTCGGCATTCTGCACAACTTGTATACGCGCGTCGGCACTTTTGCGGGGAAGGCCAGGCTGGCCGAAGAGGCCTGCGACATCGAGATCAATCGACTGGGGGAGCCGATCGGGAAGCAGGATCAGTATGCCGCCGCCTTCGGCGGGATAAACGTCTTTTGCTTCGAGGCCTCCGGGGCAGTCGGCGCCGAGCAGCTTTTCCTGCCAAAAGGATATTCGAAGCTTCTCGACGACCATATCGCGATGTTCTTTACCGGGAGGAAGCGGTCCGCCTCGGCGATCCTGGGCGAGCAGAAGTTGGGCATGAGCGATGGGGCAAAAAGGAGCGCGCTAGAGCGCATGGTCCAATTCGTCTCGAGCGGGAAGGATCTCCTCTATGCTGGCGATATTCGCGGCTTTGGCGAACTGATAGACGCAAGCTGGAAGCTGAAAAAAGAATTGTCCGCGAAGATCAGCGATAGAGAGATCGATGATATCTACGAATCGGGTCTGAGGCACGGTGCATATGGAGGCAAGCTCCTCGGCGCAGGTGGCGGCGGATTTCTATTGTTCATCTGCCCCCCGGAGAGGCAGCTGGAACTCGAGGCCGAGCTAAAGGGCCTGAAGCGAGTCGGACTCCACCTGGAAACCGAAGGCTCGAAGGTAATATACGTTGGAGACGAATGATCGGATCAAGCCGATGAGGGTTCTCCACGTCATCAACTCCCTCGCGCAGGGCGGGGCCGAGCGCCTCCTCGCGGACATGGCGCCGCGCCTTGCCGCCCGCGGCGTAGCCTGTTCGGTCTTCGCTCTGGACGCGACTGCCGATGCCTTTTCGACCAGCCTTGGGGCGGCCGGAATAGAAGTAAACTTCGCGAGGGATAGCGGGGCGAGCATTTACTCGCCAGCACGGCTCCTGGACGTGGCGAAAGCCGTGCGGCGCGGGCAGCCGGACATCGTGCATGCCCATCTCGGGCCCAGCTTCCACTGGGTCGCGCTTGCGTCGCTCGTCGTCGCCAAAGGGACGGCCCTGGTCGCGACGGAGCATGCGAGCGAAAACAGGCGCATGTCCATGCCGCTCGTTCGAGGGTTCGAGCGCTGGTGCTACGGCCGGTACGAGAGGATAGCCTGCGTCAGCGAATCCTCGGCTTCGAGGCTCGAAGCATGGCTCGGCCGGGGACGAGTTCGGACGACGGTCATTCCGAACGGCATCGACCTGTCGCGGTTCCAAGGAGCCCTTCCGGCGAAAGACGTCGCAGCTTGGCTCAGGGGCAGGAAGGGCATCGTCATAGTCGCACGTCTCGTAGAGGCCAAGGATCATGCGACGGCCCTTTCCGCGTTGGCGCGGCTGCCCTCCGAGTTCGCCTTCGTGCTCGCGGGAGAAGGCCCCTTGCGCGGAGCCCTACAGGCTCAAGCGACAGCCCTGGGCATCGCCGGCAGGGTACGCATCCTGGGTTCGCGAAACGATATACCATCGGTCCTCGCGGCCGCCACGGTATGCCTGCAAAGCTCGCGGGTCGAAGGTTTCGGCATCGCCGCCATCGAGGCCATGGCCTCGGGGTTGCCGGTAGTGGCCAGCGACGCTCCCGGCTTGGGGGAAGTAGTGCGGGGGGCGGGCCTCCTCTTCCCCCCTGGCGATGCGGAGGCCTGCGCGAAAGCTCTCTCGCGGGCGTTCTTAGAGCCGGGACTCGCCGACTCGCTCCGGGCGCAGGGGCGGGATAGGGCGAAAAGCCATTCGATAGAGCGTACCGTGGAACTGTATAGCGAGCTGTACGACGAGATCGCCGCTTCGAAAAAGGCGAGCGCTTGAGGATTCTCCAGCTGGTCACTCGCTCGGAGCCGGGAGGCGCGCAAAGCGTCGTAGCCGGCCTCGCCCAAGGTCTGGTCGAGCGCGGCCACGAAGTAGCGATTGCATCGGGCGTGGAAGGAAACGGCGAGGCATGGAGCGGCCTCGACGCGAGGATAGAACGAATGGCCGTAAAGGGCCTCATGCGAGCAGTTTCCCCCCTCGACGAGCTGAGAGCGCTCCGTTCGCTCTCTCGCATCTATCGCGATTGGGCTCCGGATATCGTCCACGTGCATACTTCCAAGGCGGCCGCCTTGGGGCGCCTCGCATGGATGGGCTCGTCGCGTCGCATCGTCTACACGATGCACGGCTACGACCAGCTTAGGCGCGCCAATCGCGCCATGCTCCCCATCGACAAGGCGCTTCGGTTCCGGACCGGCACCACCGTGGCCGTGTCACGCAGCGACCTCGCGGCGATGAAGGCCGAGGGCTACCGCGCCGTGCTCGTGCCCAACGGCGTCGCCGACGCTAAACTGCGACAGCCCCTGGATGCGTCAATTGCGACGAAGCTGACCGAGCTTAGAAGAAATGGCCTGCCGGTTGCCTTGCTCATAGCTCGCGGTGGCCGGCCCAAACGGCCGGACCTTGCGCGCGAAGCGGCACAACGATTGCGTGGAATCGCCGAGATCGCATGGATCGGCGGAGACGCGCGCGCCGGCGACCCGCCCAATTTCCATGCCTTCGGGGCGATCCCGGATGCGGCCAGCTATCTCGGCTTGGTCGACATCTTTCTTCTTTTGTCGGATCACGAGGGCATGCCCATGAGTCTCCTCGAGGCCTTTTCCGCCGGTCTTCCCTCGGTGGCGTCGGCGGTCGGAGGCGTGCTCGAGTGCTTGGGGCCAGGGGAAAAGAGGGGCATAGGAGTCGCAAACGAAGTCGGCGCAGTAGTAGCGGCGGTCGAGGCTTTGGCCGCCAATGCCGAACGGCGGACACGGATGGGCAGCGCAGCGCGATCGGCGTGGGAACGAGAATACTCGCTGTCGCGGATGGTGAACGGCTACATCGAAATATACTGGGGGGCTTTGGATGAAGAGGACCCAAGCCGAGGTCGGCCGATTGATCGCGGAGTTGCGGCTCGATGACGCCGCGATGGACGAGCTCTCCGCGCAATATGAGAGAGCGACCGAGCGGCTAGCCCGCGGTGCCGACGACGATCTGGACTATGCCGCCCTCGGGTACACCATGCATAACATTTACGGGGTCATCGAGAACGCCTGCTTGAGGATATCGAAGTTCTTCGAAAACGGCTTGTCCGCCGATGGGTGGCACAAGGACCTTCTCAATCGCATGATTCTCGAGATACCAGGGACGAGGCCTGCCTTTTTTTCACGGGAAGAGTTTCTGATTCTAAACGATTTGCGAGCGTTTAGGCACGTGTTTCGCAATCTCTACGGCCGTCCATTGGATAGGGAGCGCCTCTCGTCCCTCCAGAAAAAGGCGAGGTCAGCCATCCCGATTTTCAAGGAATCGGTTCGGCGGTATGTCGAATTTCTCGAGCGGCTTCGCGACCGAATCGAAGAGTAGATGGAAGCGTTTCCGAATTTCGACCTCGATGCCGCCGCTCGGCGCATAAACGAGGAGAATCGAAAAGAGGATATACAAAGAGCGGAACGAAGGAATGCCGCGCAGATCGAAGCCCGGAGGATAGCCGCCGAGTTTCGCGCGTTGGACGCGTCCATCCGCGCCATCTGGTGCTTCGGCTCCACCTTCGATACGTCGCGTCCGTTCAGGATGGATTCCGATATAGACCTCGCCGTCGAAGGCGGGGATTTCCTCAAGCTCGTCTCGATCGCGGAAGCTTCGAGCTTTTCGGTCGACCTGATCGACATAGCAAATTGCGATGACGCTTTCGCTCGCATGGTGCGTGACGCCGCCACCCCGGTTTAGGAAGGAGAGTTCTTGAGGACAGCCTTTATCACCGGAATTACCGGTCAGGACGGCTCCTATCTCGCCGAGCTGCTCATCGAAAAGGGGTACGATGTCCACGGAACCTTGCGCAGGTCCTCGGTCTTCACCACGCAGCGCATCGACCATCTCTTCGGCCACGAGCGGTTTCATACCTACCATGGGGACTTGGCGGATTCCTCCAACTTGCATCGGTTGATTTCCAAGATCGAGCCCGACGAGGTGTACAATCTCGGGGCGCAGTCGCACGTGGCGGTGTCCTTCGAAGTCCCGGAATACACGGCCGAGGTAGACGCAGTGGGAACCGTGAGGCTTCTGGACGCCGTACGCGACATGAAGGTGCCGGCGCGGTTCTATCAGGCTTCGACGTCCGAGCTCTTCGGGGGCCTCCCCGAGACCGCGCCCCAGAGCGAAAGCACGCCTTTTTATCCCAAGTCCCCCTATGGAGCCGCCAAGCTGTATTCGTATTGGGTAACCGTCAACTATCGAGAATCCTACGGGATGTATACGTGCAACGGGATACTTTTCAACCACGAGTCGCCGCGGCGCGGAGAGACGTTCGTGACCAAGAAAATAACCAAGGCAGTGGCCAAAATCGTCAAAGGCACGCAAGAGTTGCTGACGCTCGGAAACCTCGAGGCCAAGCGCGATTGGGGCTACGCGAAAGAATACGTCGAGGCGATGTGGCTCATGCTGCAGCAAGAAAAACCGGGAGACTACGTAGTGGCGACCGGGAAGACCTATACTGTACGGCAATTCGTGGAGTTCGCCTTCGAGGAAATCGGCGTAAAGCTCCTTTGGAAAGGCAGCGGACCCGAGGAAACGGGAGTGGACGCCGCGACGGGCGCCACGCGCGTCAAGATAGACCCGCGCTACTTTAGGCCGGCGGAGGTAGACTTGCTATTGGGGAATCCCGAGAAGGCGAAAAAGGCCCTGGGATGGGAAGCGAAGACGGACGTCCGGGAGCTCTGCAGGAAGATGGTGCGGTACGATTTGAAGAACGACACGTACGGCGGGGAAGAGATATAATACAGATGGGAAACCCGTAAAGAGGCATCAGGATGCAATTGCTGCCTGTTGAAGATAGACTTCGATTAGCCTCGAGCTTGAATTGGGATTACGAGGTAGAAGCACCCGCGCTTTTGGCCGTCATTGACGGTTCGATACCGAAAGCCGGTCCTTTCGACGCCCCCAGACTTCTTGTGCGAAGTCTCGAACGCTAGCGGCATCGGATAGTCGGTCTCTGGGGCATCCAGCGGCTCTTGGCCGTCTACGAACCAGCATTGCTCAAGCGGCTCAAGTCGTCCGAATTCAGGTCTTGAAGCGCGTAGAGAATGCAGATACGGACTTTTCTCACCGGTGGTACCGCGCTCAGCAGGGTCTATTACGGCCATAGGTATTCCGACGATCTCGATTTTTTCGTGTGCTCGGATGAGCATTTCAGGGACGAAGTTGAATCGATACTAGCGACGCTGGCAGAAAACGAATTTCATTGGAATGAGGACGAAGAGCTGGACGTTCGCTGGTTACAACGGCTATCCAATTTCCGGAGCGCAGAGGCGACGGCATTATGAGAAGCCGCGAATCGACCTTGGCGCTCAAGGCGGAGCTTGAAGGCGATATCAAGCAGCTCGAGCGAGTCCTCGGTCACAACCGCAAAGCGTGGGAAAGGATAGAGGCCGGGGCCGACGATTACGTGGACTGGGGGTCGCTCGCGCTGACTCTTCATACGGCGTATGGCGTGATGGAGGGCTACTTCCTTCGCATTTCGAAATATTTCGAAAACAACCTCCCCTCCGACCGCTGGCACAAGGCGCTCGTGGAAAATTGGCTCTCGAGATTACCGGGCCTGAGGCCTGCCTTCATCGAGACCGAGTCCATGAAGGTTCAGGTCACAGCGCTCCTAAAATTCAGGAACTGGATACGGAACCTTTATGGAGAGGATATCGATCCCGAAAAAACCAAAGCCATCCAATCGGACGCGATGAAGCTGTTCCCGAGCTTCATCAATGCGCACGCGACGTTCATCGCCAAGCTAGAGGCGATCGCAGAGGCGCTGCCATGAGGGATGGAGTGAGTCTTGACAACGAAAACATGCTTATGCAAATCTAAACAACAATATTTGATTTGCATAAAAGGCAGAAATGTCGTATATCCCGCGCGCGATAAAGGACAAGCTACTCAGGATTAGCGATAGTTTTCCCGTCGTGTCGGTTACTGGTCCGCGACAGGTCGGCAAGACCACGCTCTTACAGAGGATGAGCGACGCGAATAGGAAATACGTCACCTCCGAGACGCTGGAAGCCGGCAATATGAGCGGGGCCATCCTCGAGACTTTCGTAGTAAGCGAAATTATAAAGAGCTACTACAATTCGGGCGATACTCCACGCCTGGCATCCGCTGGAAATAACGAAGTCCGCACACCTGGGGCGGCTCGAAGAAGAAGCATGAACGAGTCTTTGAGAAGCCACATCGCCGCTTACGGACGAAGATTCGAACCATAAGCCCCTGTGCTGTTTTGCCAACACTAAAATCGAGAGAGGTCGTTTTTGGAAAAGAACGCCAAGATATATCTGGCAGGGCACCGGGGCTTAGTCGGATCGGCTATCCTAAGGAAGCTCCATGCCGAGGGCTACTCGAATATCGTCACCAGGACCCACGCGGAGCTGGATCTTACGCGGCAGGCCGAGACGGAGCGTTTCTTCGAGGCCGAAAGGCCCGAATATGTCTTCCTTGCCGCGGCCAGGGTGGGCGGGATCGGAGCCAACTCGAGTTACCCTGCGCAGTTCATCTATGAGAATCTGGCCATCGCCCTCAACGTGATAAACTCCGCTCACAAAACCGGGGTAAAGAAGCTATTAAACCTCGGCTCGTCGTGCATCTATCCACGGCTTGCGCTGCAGCCGATGAAAGAAGAGTATCTCCTGACCGGGGCGCTGGAAAGCACGAACGAAGCCTATGCTATCGCCAAGATCGCTGCGATAAAACTGTGCAAGCACTATAACCAGGAGTACGGAGCCCACTATATAAGTGCCATGCCGACGAATATGTACGGCACGGGAGACAGTTACGATCTGGAGAACGGGCATGTATTGCCGGTCATGATCAGAAAATTCCACGAGGCTAAAGAACGAGGCACAAAGGTGAAGCTCTGGGGCGATGGTACGCCTAAGCGGGAGTTTCTGTATTCGGACGATCTTGGAGATGCCTGCGTGTTTCTGATGAATAATTGCGAATACGAAAACCTAGGGGATTTCGTGAATGTCGGCTCTGGTCATGAGGTAACTATCAAGGAGCTAGCCTCTATGATCGCCGATGTCGTCGGATATACGGGATCCGTGGTCTGGGACAGCGCGAAGCCGAACGGGACGCCGCGCAAGCTTATGGATAGTTCGAGAATCCTTGCCTTAGGGTGGAAGCCGAAAGTAGACTTGCGCGATGGCACGGGGAGATCATACCAGGAATTTCTAGATCTTAAGAAGAATAACTAACTAGTCCCCGTAGAAGGACGTTTGGATGAAGGCTTTCCGCAGCGTTCTCGACTCGGGCACGCCGCTCCTTTTCGATGGAGCGATCGGCACCGAGCTTTATAAGCGGGGGATGTTCATAAACCGCTCGTTCGAGGAAGCGAACCTGACGAATCCAAATTTGGTCCGTGGTCTGCATAAGGAATATGGGCAGGCAGGCGCCGATGTCCTGACGACGAATAGTTGGGGCGCCAATCGCTATAAGCTTAAGGCCCATAGCCTCCAGGACAAAGCCGCAAAAATCAGTTTCGAAGCAGCACGAATAGCGAGAGAAATAGCAGGGAATGAACTATATGTCGCCGGTTCTGTGGGTCCGCTCGGCGTCAGGATGGAGCCTTGGGGCGTGCTCTCCGGCCAGGATGCCTTTGACGCATTCAGGGAACAGATTAATGGATTAGTCGACGGTGGCGTCGATCTTATCCTATTCGAGACATTCTCGGAGCTTGGAGAATTGCAGCAAGCAATCCTTGCCGCTAAATCCATAGATTCGGCGATACTGATCTGTTCCAGTCTAACTATAAGCCTCATGGGTGATTTGGCATTCGGGCCTCCTCTAGACATCGCGATCCAAACTATCGTGAATTGGGGTACGGATATCGTCGGCCTCAACTGCTCGGTGGGTCCTCAGCCCATGCTCACGGCAATAAGGAAAGTTCGATCGATGACGACGAAGCCTCTCATCGTCGAGCCAAACGCGGGCCTGCCGAGGGAGGTCGACGGGCGGACGATTTATATGTCCACTCCGGAGTATTTCGCCGAGTATACGAGGTACTTCCTCCAAGAGGGCATTCAGTTCGTGGGCGGATGCTGTGGCACCTCGCCGGATCATATACGGGCGATGGCGCAAGGCATGCGGCAATACCGGGCTATGTTTCAGGCTTCCGATAAAGCCGTCGCCCAGCCTACGCTGACCGCGGTCGGGCCGTCGAAAGACGATGTCCACGAGACGGCCCGCGTCCCTTTTGAGCTCAAATCGAAATGGAGCGGGAAGATAGCGCGAGGCGAGAAGGTCTACACCGTCGAGCTCCTGCCGCCCTCGGGAATCACCCCGGAAAAACTGCTGGACAACGCAAAGCGGCTCAAGGACGCCGGGATCGATGCGATAAACATCCCCGACGGTCCGCGCGCTTGTTCCAAGATGAGCACGATAATCAGCGCGATCATGGTGGAGCAGAGGGTCGGCATTGAAACGATCCTTCACTGCACATGCCGAGACCGTAACCTGATCGGGTTGCAGTCGGATATGCTCGGCGCCCACGCCATCGGCTTGCGGAATCTCCTCCTTATTACAGGGGACCCGCCCAAGCTCGGCGATTATCCCAACGCGACCGGTGTCTTCGACATCGACGCCATCGGCCTCGTGAAATTGGTGCATCGGCTGAACGGCGGCATCGATCTTGGCATCAAGCCGATCGGAGAGCCGACCGCTCTGTCTATCGGGGTCGGGGTGAATCCGGCTCACCCCGACTTCAATTTCGAAATGGATCGTTTTAAGAAGAAAATCGATTCGGGTGCGGAGTGGGCGATTACCCAGCCGGTGTTCGACACGGGGGCCTTGGACGTTTTCTTGGAATATACGGTAAAGGAAAAACTGAAAATCCCCATCATCATCGGGATATGGCCGCTCGCCAGCTTCAGGAACGCCCAATTCATGAATAACGAAGTGCCTGGAGTGAAAATACCGGATGGGATCCTGGAAGCGAATGGCGAACGCGGAAACTCCCAAGGCAGCGCGCGACGAAGGAGTAAGGATCGCGCGTGAAATGTATTCTCTCATGATTGATCGAGTACAAGGCGTTCAGCTGTCGGCGCCCTTCGGCCGCGTCGACCTGGCGCTGAGAATAATCGGAAAATCGAGCGACCCAAAAGGGGACTAAGTGAGAATCCTATTGACCGGATCCGTAGCCTACGATTACTTAATGAAGTTCCCAGGGAAGTTCCGGGAGCAGCTGCTGCCGGAATGCCTGGAATCGATCAGCCTCTCCTTCCTGGTCGAGTCGATGGTCCGTCTCCGGGGCGGGATCGCCCCAAATATCGCTTACACGATGGCCCTGCTAGGCGAGAGACCACAGATCATGGCCACAGTAGGGGAGGATTTCGAGGAGTACCGCGCCTGGCTTGAAAGCAAAGGCATAGGCACTGCTGCGATGAAGGTGATTCCTGGGGATTTTACCGCCTCTTTTTTTGCAACTACCGATCAAGAGTCCGCCCAGTTGGCTTCTTTCTACCCTGGAGCAATGGCCAAGGCATCGAGCCAATCGATTTCCGACGCCAATTTTGTCCCGGACCTTGTCATCGTCTCGCCCAACGACCCGCAGGCCATGGCCAAGTTCGCCGAGGAATGTAGGTCGAGAGGCATTCCCTATCTATATGACCCGAGCCAGCAAGTCGCACGCTTGAGCGGCGAGGACCTGTCGCGGGACTTGAGTGGCGCGAAATTCCTGTTTTGCAACGAATATGAGTTTGAGCTCATCAAATCCAAGACTGGTTTCGATATGGCGCAGGTCCTGGATCGCGCGGAATACGTAATCGTGACTCGGGGAAAGAACGGCGCGAACATGTATGCTAAAAACGAGGAGTACTTCATTCCCACCGTTCCCGAGGAATCGATCGTGGATCCTACGGGAGTCGGGGACGCCTTCAGGGGCGGTTTCTTGGCTGGATATTCCCACGGCTGGGACTGGGTGCTCTGCGGCCAGATCGGTGCCCTCGCGGCCGTCTACTGCCTCGAGAAAAACGGCCCGCAGGGGCATAGTTTTTCTAAGGATGAATTCGTCAAACGATATAAGAAACAATTTGACGACAAAGGAGCAATAAATGGATTACTCTATTAGGGATATCTCCAAAGCGGTCTTTGGCAGGAAGGAGCTCGATTTAGCCGAGCAAGAAATGCCAGGTCTCATGGCGGCTCGAGAGAGATTCGGCAACCTTAAGCCCCTTAAGGGTGTCCGGATAACCGGATCCTTGCACATGACAGTTCAGACGGCCGTCTTGATAGAGACCTTAAAGATACTTGGTGCCGATGTCCGCTGGGCGAGCTGCAATATATTCTCTACCCAGGACCACGCAGCGGCGGCTGTCGTGGTGGGCCCCGGCACCACGGCGGCGCCTAATGGGGTTCCGGTCTTCGCATGGAAAGCGGAGACCTTGGACGAGTATTGGGAACTCCTCGATAAAGCCCTCGCCTTCCCCGAGGGCAAAGGGCCACGAGCTCGTCGTCGACGACGGCGGGGACGCGACGGTAATGATACACTTGGGCTACGAGGCCGAAAATGATCCCTCGATTTTGGACAAGAAGAGCGAGAGCTCGGACGAAGAGGCCCTCGTAAAGCGGCTCAAAGCTTATCCTTAAGCAGACTCCTCGGCGATGGCACGAAGTGGTCAAGGACTGGAAGGGCGTCTCCGAGGAGACGACTACCGGCGTGCATAGGCTGTATAAGATGGCGCAGGAGGGCAAGCTCCTCGTGCCGGCCATCAACGTCAACGACTCGGTGACCAAGAGCAAGTTCGATAACCTGTACGGCTGCCGCGAATCGCTCATCGACGGCATCAAGCGAGGCACCGACGTCATGCTCGCCGGCAAGATCGCTGTCGTATGCGGCTACGGCGACGTCGGAAAGGGCTGCGCCCAGTCCCTCCGCGGCCAGGGCGCTCGCGTGGTCGTGACGGAGATCGATCCGATCTGCGCCCTCCAGGCGGCCATGGAAGGCTATGAGGTCACGACTGTCGAAAAGGCGCTCGAACGGGCGGATATCTTCGTGACGGCGACCGGCAATGTCGATGTCATTTCCATAGAGCACATGAAGAAGATGCGAGATCAGGCGATCGTCTGCAACATCGGGCATTTCGACCACGAGATTCAGGTGGCCGAGCTAGGCGCATTCCCTGGGATTAAAAGGGTCAACATTAAGCCCCAGGTGGATAAATATGTCTTCCCCGACGGGCACTCGATCATACTTCTCGCCGAGGGGAGGCTGGTGAACCTTGGGCTGCGCGATGGGGCATCCCTCCTTTGTCATGTCCACTTCCTTCACGAACCAGGTACTCGCCCAGATCGAGCTATGGAAGAAAGGGCGAGCGCCAAGCCAGGAGTTACGGTCCTCTCGCGACAGCTCGACGAGGAAGTGGCGAGGATGCACTTAGGCAAGCTGAAGATAGATCTTACCGAGCTTACTACAAGGCAGTCCGCCTATATCGGTGTCGACAAAGCAGGGCCGTTTAAGACGGACTTGTATAGATACTAAGGAGAGAAACAGAAATGGCCAATTATCTTTTTACATCGGAATCGGTGGGCGAAGGGCATCCCGACAAACTCTGCGATCAGATATCGGACGCGGTACTCGATGCTTGCCTTAAGGACGATCCGGAGAGCCACGTTGCCTGCGAGTGCTACGCCACAACCGGAATGGTGCTCGTTGGAGGCGAGATCACGACGAATACCTACGTCGATATCCAAAAGGTCGCGAGGGACGTAGTCTACGATATCGGCTACACCGATCCCGATTACGGCATCGATTACGAATCCATGGCGGTCTTAAATACCATCCATTCCCAGTCCCCCGATATCAACCAGGGCGTGGCGGGAAAGGGGCTCGAGGAGTTCAAGGGAAGGCAAGGCGCCGGCGACCAGGGAATGATGTTCGGCTTCGCGTGCAGCGAGACACCGGAGCTCATGCCGGCTCCCATCATGTACGCGCACCAAATTTTGCACCGCGCGACGGAGCTGCGCAAATCGAAGAAGATCCCCTGGCTGCGGCCGGACGCCAAGAGCCAGGTTACCCTCGAATACGATGGACACAAACCAGTTCGTATCGATACCGTCGTCGTCTCGCACCAGCACGACCCGGACGTAAATTACGAGACGATCCGAGAAACGGTCATCGAGGAGATAATAAAGCCGGTACTTGAGAAGACGGGGATATTAGACAAATCGACCAAGTACTTCATCAACCCGACAGGGCGTTTCGTCATTGGCGGTCCGATGGGCGATACGGGATTGACGGGACGAAAGATCATCGTCGATAGCTACGGCGGCATGGGACGGCATGGAGGCGGGGCATTCTCCGGGAAGGATCCTTCCAAAGTGGACCGCTCGGCCGCGTATATGGCCAGGTACGTCGCCAAGAACATCGTCGCCGCAGGCCTAGCCGAGCGCTGCGAGGTTCAGCTGGCCTACGCAATAGGCGTTCCCGACCCCGTGTCCGTGATGATCGACACCTTCGGCACAGGCAAGGCACCCGAGGGTAGGATTTCCGAAGCGGTCAGGAAGGTTTTCGAGCTCGATCCCGCAGGGATCATACGAACGCTCGACTTGAAGAGGCCTATCTATCAGAAGACAGCGTCCTACGGGCATTTCGGGCGGGATGGGTTTAGCTGGGAGAAGACAGATAAAAAAGCAGAGCTGATTCGGGTGATTGGATAATAACGGGCTTACCTCGGAAGACGAAACTGGTTTTTTTTTGCGAACGAGTGACTGTTGTTGATATTAAGAAAGAAGATAAGAACTTTATTAGCAATTGAACTCAGATGGACTTACCGGCGTGGCATCGGGGCTGGTTATGTCGGCGATCTTGCGGAAGCTCAAAGCAGAAGGTGGGCGGGATGGTAGCCAACTCGTGCTACCCGCTCAGTTCATCTACGAGAACCTGGTCATCGCGCTCAACGTCATAAACTGCGCTTATTAAACTTCGGCTCATCGTGTATTTATCCACGGCTGGTGCCCCAGCCGATGAAAGAGGAACTTTGGTGGTTGTAGCTGACAAGATTAGTTCGGTCTTGTGATTTGCTTTCCATCTTTGGTAAGTCCACCATTTTCTGTCCTTGCATCCATGATACCTGGTCCAAACGAGGCTGCGACTACTATATCATGCGTAGTCAATGGATATCAGAATTGAAACGGGAGTTAAGGATGCAGTGCAGTAAAGCTAAGATTTCCTTAGCAATGGCGACCTATAACGGGGCAGCTTTTATATACGAACAGTTGACATCGATCCTTGGCCAGACACGGCGGATAGATGAGGTTGTTATCTGCGATGACGGATCCACGGATGAAACGCCGCAGCTCGTAAACGAATTCATCCGAGTACACGGCCTAGAAGGCAGCTGGTTTTTCCACGTAAACGAACGAAATAAAGGAGCCGCCGTTAATTTCGTGGACTGTGCCCTCCTTACCAAGGGCGAGGTGATTTTTTATTGTGATCAGGATGACATTTGGTATTCTGATAAAGTTGAGCATATGCTTGACATATTGGAGCAATGGCCGGACATTAAATTGCTGTCTTGCGATTCAGCTATTATAGATGAAAAAGGAACGCCAATTAGCACGAGCTTTTCTCGATTGAAGGCCGTTACCAGATTCATGAAGCGGGGAAGGCTCACTAAAATTACATTTTGCGCGCAGATTAGGAGCAACAACGATTGCCCCGGACATGAGATGGCCTTCCGTAGGGAAGTAATTGAGGAGTGTGCTCCAATTATCCTAAGAAACGGTCTATCTCATGACAACCCGCTTGGGTTCATCATTAGCGCAAAAGGAGGCTATTATCGGCTACATTTAAAACTAATGAATAGGAGACTTCATTCGAGTAGCACTTCCGCCCCCCAATATAACTTGGCTAATCGAATCCGTGAGTGTGAAGTACAGATCAAGGGGCGAGAAGCGCAGATCCACTATATAGATAGTTGTTATGATATGGTCAAGGTGGATCTTTCAAAAAAAGATAAACAAAGGCTTTTCGCCTTTAGACAATTAACCGAAAAAAGTATTACTTGGATTAAGAATGGGGAATATCTAAAATTATTTTTAGCGATATTTAATTTTAATAGGATGGCCAATGAGACAATCTTGGCTATCAATCTATTGTGTGCAATAAATTCACGTATTAAGCATGTGGAGAACACACGATGTTGAACGTCTTTGCTGATTCCCGCAAAGCAGAGAGACACAATTCGATTTATATTGGTTCTGGGATACTGTTTCTTTTTTTAACTATGTTTTTCCCAGATTCATTCAAGTGGTTGCGGTTCTTACTATTTGTGGTATTGTTTGTGTTCGCGCTTCTTGACATTATTGCCAATAACATTCCCCTCGGGGAAGGCATAAACGTTCTTTTTTTTTTCCTTGCGTATAACGGATTCGCATTCATCCTTGGTCTTCTCGGAGGCGCACCGGGTGCGTGGCGTAGTCAGTCAGTTGACCTCCTTTGGCCCGTGTTGTTTTACTTGATAGGCATGACACTCAACAGCGAACACGACTATATGTGCTTGCAAAAATATATGATCCTGTTCACAATTATATTGAGTGCTTTCGACTGTTGGTATTGCCTAGGAAACCTGGGATTTTTGCCTTTTCCGATTTTTTTCGAAACACTCAATTTAAATTTAATTTTTGGAAATTATGGAACATTTATTCAATATACAAGCACGCATCAGGCAACGTTGATTTTTATGATCCCGTTCACGGTAACCTTGTTGTTTGATCTTAAGAAAACAAGTAAGTACATTAAGCCATTTTGGGTTCTCATGGCTTTATTGCTGGAGTTTGCTTGCTTGCTGATGTCCGGACGAGTAGCCTTACAAGTTATTGCCGCATTGTCGCTGGTTATAGTCATTGCATTTAGGTCGCGTTTGAATCGCATCAAGCGGAAAAAACATTCGTTAAAAAGAAAAACAATTGTACCATCATTCCTTCTCGTTTTTCTTGTATTTCCGGCAATAATAATAATTATGTCGCGAATGCTTTCTCTCGATATTGGTAAAATATGGGATTACATTGCTAGTAAATTCACATCATCTACTTCTGCAAGCGAAAATGTACGTCTGTTACAATTCAATGCCTTAATGAATGGATGGTTGAGCGCTCCGATTTTCGGGCATGGCACTGGATCCTACACACCAGGGTCGTCAGGGAGGTTGCTGATCAGCCATGGGCTTACGAGCTAACATATTGCGCGTTACTGTTCCAGAAAGGGTTGGTCGGATTTGTCGTTTTTTCGGAATGATTTGTCTGGATCATCGATAAAATCTGGTTGAAAATCAAGCGGGGCATATACTGAGAAAATGTCGCTTTGCCTTTTGTCAACGGTTTTTTTTGTTTTCTAGTTGCAAACGTGGCCGATCCATACTGCAAAATTTGGTTTTATGTGGGTATTGTTCATACCATTCGCCATGGCCTCCTCGATGTGGAAGCCAGATTTTGCAACGCGAAAAAAGTCGGACTACACAAGAATCAACTTCTGAAATTTAAGACGGCTGAAAATGAGTTGAAGTGAGTCAAGAACATATGGAGAAAAAATGGTATGACAATAATGGCTAATGATGAAAAAAAACCAT